>JAYVXT010000720.1:0-3735 GCA_043785065.1 Bryobacterales bacterium
GAGTTCCGGGTTTACCGCGAGAACAACTACGATTATTCCAATCTGGTTCCGCAAGAGACTTTCAACAATCGATGGACAGGTGGACCGCTGGACAATTCACCGGCTGCCCCTATTGGACAAGGCCTCGCGTCCTTCCTCCTTGGATTACCTTCTGGCGGGCAGATTAACGTGAATGGGTCGGTGGCGCAACAATCGAAGAGTACCGCGTTTTATCTCCAGGATGATTGGCGCGTTCGTCGCAACCTTACGGTGAATATCGGGCTCCGTTACGATTTCGATTCGCCATTGACGGAACGCTATAACCGCAGCGTGCGTGGATTTGATTTCACCAAGGCGAATCCCATTGCCACAATAGCCATTGCAAACTACGCAAAGAGTCCCTTACCCGAATTGCCCGTCAGCCAATTCGCTGTTAACGGCGGCCTTACCTTTGCCGGCAGTAACGGTTTGCCCAGACAGCTTTGGGAGATGGACCGGAACAACTTTTCGCCTCGCGTGGGCTTGGCTTGGACAGCGATGAAAGACACAGTGGTTCGCGCAGGTTACGGGATTTTCTTTGTGCCCCTGGGTTCGGATCGCACTTCGGTCCTACAGAACGGTTTCTCTGCATCGACTATCTTAAACCCGTCGAACGATAACGGGCTGACTTATATCAGTTCCCTTGCGAATCCTTTTCCTGGAGGTTGGGCGCAGCCGCCGGGGTCTTCTCAGGGACTTTCCACGGACGTTGGCCGTGCTGTTAGCTTTTTCCAGGAGCAATCGGTCAACCCTTATATGCAACGTTGGAGTTTTGGGATTCAACGTCAATTGCCAAAGGACTTTTTTCTTGATGTCGGTTATATTGGCAATCGTGGAACCAAGCTCGCCGTGAATCGCGATTATGACGCTCTTGCCAACCGTTACCTGTCCACTTCCCCGGCGCGTGATACGCAGACCATCAACTTTTTAAGCACCCAGGTAAACAACCCATTTTTCCCATTGTTGCAGCTAACTAATCTGTCGGGGATGGCGGTTGCGCGGAGTCAACTACTACGGGCGTATCCTGAATTCACCAGTGTCACGCGCTCTGAACCGCAGGGGTATTCGTGGTACCACTCGTTGCAGACTGTTGCCGAGCATCGGTTCCGCGCCGGGTACACATTCCAGTTCAACTACACATGGTCGAAAATGATGGAGTCGATCACGCGGTTAAACGCTGGTGACCAGGTTCCGGAAAAAGTGATCTCCGATTTGGACCGCACGCATCGGGTGGCGCTGAGCGGAATTTACGAACTGCCGTTTGGCGCGGGTAAGCGCTGGACGACCACGAATCCTGTAGTGAAACAGGTTGCGGCGGGATGGCAATTGCAAGTTGTATGGCAGGCCAATTCCGGAGCGGCGATTGGCTTTGGAAATTCCATTCTGGTCCAGCCTATTACTTCCGTTCCGCTTGCATCCTCCGATCAAACGCTTGATCGCTGGTTCAACACTAACGCGTTCAACCGCAATCCAGCGGAGCAGTTGGCTTCCAATCTCCGGACTATGAGCACACGGTTTTCTGGCGTGCGCGCTCCCGGATTGAATGTCTGGGATTTGTCGGCCGTGAAGTACTTCACTATGACCGAACGCGTGCGGCTCCAATTCCGGGCAGAGGCGCTGAACGCCTTGAACCACACGAATCTTGTCGCGCCGGTGACTGATCCCACCAACACTCTGTTTGGGAAGATCTCCGGCGTGAACGGTTTTCCCCGGTACATCCATTTGGGCTTGAAGCTTCAGTTTTGATCTCGCTAGAATCCTTCTCATGCGGAAAGTGATTCTAAGCGCCGCCATCAGCATCGACGGCTACATTGCCCGACCAAACGGCGAAGTTGATTTCCTGATCATGCCCGAAGATTTATCGGTCATGGCTGAGTTCTTCTCCAGCCTTGACGTTATCCTAATGGGCCGGAAGACTTATGAGATGAGCCTGAAAATGGTGGCGCTCCTTGCTTTGGCGGAGACACATACGTATTTTCACGAAGCGAGCCATCGGGAATCCGCAACGGCGTTATTTGGACTAGCGAGTCTCCTCGTGAATTTGTGGAAGCCCTTCGCAAGAACCCAGGCAAGGATATTTTCCTGATGGGCGGGGTGAATTGGCTAGACCTTTCCTTGAGGCTGATTTAGTCGACCAATTGCATCTCAGCATAGTCTCGTCGCTGTTGGGAGCCGGGATCCCGTTGTTCCCGACTGGCTTTGGGTAACTGGATTTGCAATTGGTCGAATGCAAATCGCTTGCAAAAGGCCTTGTATCTTTGAAGTATGCGATTCCGGCTAGCCCCCTCTAGGTTATTAGGGGAACCGCCCCCTATGATAATAGGCGGCCTTCCGGGGGCTTTGCCCCTGCGACCCAGAATTTATCGCTTTCCCGCCTCCCCTTCCGGTCAGGGGCGGCTGACGCCCGCCCCTGTCGGGTTTGGCTCCGGAGGCGGCGCTCAGGTCGCATTCCTGCGTTGCCTTATCCTCCGCTCCGGTCCGGATCAGTTTACGACAGTGTTTCGCGATGAAGAAAAAGTCTTGCTGAAAAAGTTGATTTAGGCTAAAACTGATGTTGTCTTGTGTGCGTTTCCTTTGGCCGGTTTTGAGGTGTCCCTCATTGGCCGGTTTTGGAGTGTACCCTGAGGCACTGCTTGGTATCCTGGTTGATTAACGCGGCTGGGGCGGTTTTCCTTTCCGGTTGGCTGGGTAACTCTAACTATTTAAATCAGATTGACGTTGACCTTAATGTTAAGGTCCTGGGTGTCCTGGGAAAAACAAAGGCCGAGAAGAAATAAAAGCATTAAGGCCGTGAAGGCATGTAATGGATGTACCTTCCTGGGAAATTCAGAGACTTGAACCGCATTGGTCTCTAGGCCACTTAGTACTCTTACGGGTTGAAACACACAGGGAACATCGGTTATCCTTCCGGGTGGTGAAAACCGAATTAAACAGCATCATTCGCAGACTAATTGGAGTACAGGTCAAAATTCCCGCATGCGCTAATGAACTTGGCGATTCCGATGCTCTTTATGATCAGCATGACTTCCCACTCCAGCGTGATGCTTATGCTTGGACTCGAAAATGAATTTGGCGTGGAGTTTCCCGATGCTTACTCGAGGGCACGCATGAGCCACACACCCTAAACACAGATCTGGTGAAGCTGGAACAGATCTGAGGTCCGGCGAACTTGAATCACAAGCGGTTTCACCCCCACTTTGACACGCCCCGTCATCAACTTACCTTGCACTCCGCTTCCGCAACCCTTGCCGCTCAATGAAAGAAGTTTATCGCGGGCGGCGATTCCCATTCGGACTCAGCCGCCCTTTTCCATTTCAACGTTAAGGAACCCGAAACCATTGCCACTGCCGCGCAAAACGAATCCAATGAAACAATGCGTCTTCTGGGACGCTCCAAGATCTTATTGTATCCGCCAATGCCCCCTTATGAGAAAATGGCGGGTTCTTGGCGACAATCAGGCGGGCTCTTCTGAGCCTCACAGACAAAACCGGCCTCGTGGACTTGGTTATTCCCCTGGTATAACTCAGGTACCATAGTGCTTAGTAGTCTTTAGAAATGGAGTATAACTCATGCGAATTATCGCTAGTGTCCGGTAAAGTACTTTATGGAAACCAGCAACATTCTATGAATCAGTAACTTGCGGAGATTTTCAGCTTGCCGCGATTTGAATGGCCACTCGCTAAAAAGACCAAATCCGGCCAAAATTGAACGGACGCG
>JAYVXT010000721.1:0-11915 GCA_043785065.1 Bryobacterales bacterium
GCGGCCGTGTTATCGGAAGTCATGTCCGCGCCCGACAAAGGCATACCACAAGAAATGCTGGAAAACGCTCACTGCATCGTGATTGTTCCAAATATGAAAACGGCCGCATTCATTGTTGGCGGCAAATACGGAAAAGGATACATGTCCTGCCGCAAAAAGGGTGGCGCCGGATGGTCGGCCCCAGGTACTGTCCGCATTGAAGGCGGAAGCGTTGGTTTTCAAATCGGCGGATCGGCAACTGACTTGATCATGCTTGTGATGAACGCACGTGGCGTTGACAGATTGCTTTCAAGCAAATTCACATTAGGCGGCGAAGGTTCGGTTGCGGCCGGTCCGGTTGGACGCACGGCTACGGCGCAAACAGACTTACAAATGCACGCCGAAATACTATCATGGTCGCGGTCACAAGGATTGTTTGCCGGCTTGGCTCTTGAAGGGGCAACACTGCGCCAGGATAAGGACGACAACTTGAAGCTTTACGGCAAGCAGATCGACAATCGTCAAATTGTGACTGGTGGGATCCAGGCGCCGAAGTCCGCCATGAAGTTGCTTGGCTTGCTGAACAAGTACTCCTTCCGCGAACGGCAAATGTCAAAAAAATAGCCAATAACAAAGAATATAAGGCACAAAATGAAAAGTATCTGCACATTTTTGATCACTTGCGGAGTTCTGTGGGCGCAAGCGTCGCAGGCTCCCAACCCTACTTCCAACGCAAGCGAAAACGCAGCCAGAATGGCTAGCGGTTCGGTACCGATTTACCGCGTTACCGTAGTTGAGCGCAGGATGAAGGCAATCAATTACAACCACCGCAGCGGCTCCACACATATCGGATTCCAAGGCACCGCCTTAATGCCTAGCGCCACAGGGGAAGCCAAGGTGGAGAGCAAGCAAGGCGTCATCAAGATTGATGCGGAAATGCAGAAGCTTGAACCTGCCGGCAAGTTTGGCACGGAA
Organism: Bryobacterales bacterium; assembly: GCA_043785065.1. Taxonomy (GTDB): domain Bacteria; phylum Acidobacteriota; class Terriglobia; order Bryobacterales; family Bryobacteraceae; genus JANXSF01. Next base: position 955 of record JAYVXT010000721.1, read on the forward strand.
TATCTGACCTATGTTATGTGGGCTATAACCCCAGAAGGCCGCGCCACCAACGTAGGTGAAGTCCTGCTGCATGACGGCAAGAGCAAGCTAAACGCAACCACTGAATTGCAGTCCTTTGGCTTGATCGTGACGGCCGAGCCCTACTTCGCCGTTACGCAACCGAGCGACGTGGTGGTGATGGAAAACTTTGTTCGCAAAGATACGACGGGCACCATCGAACAGTTGGATGCCAAGTTTGAATTACTGCAGCGGGGACAATACGTTTTGAACGTGAATCCCTCGGAGATTAAGCCATTCAAGTTGGATCGGAAAGTGCCTTTGGAACTCTATGAGGCTCGCAACGCCGTACAGATCGCCAGATGGACCGGCGCATCCCGTTACGCTGCCGATACTTATCAGAAAGCCGTCATTGGGTTGCAAAATGCCGAGGGCTATTTGGTAGGCAAAGCAGGAAGCAAACCGATTGGAACGGTAGCGCGGGAAGCGGTGCAGATGGCGGAAGATTCGCGCATTATCACTCTAAAGAAAATGGCTGCCGAGCAACTGGAAAACGAGCGACAAGCGGGATTAGCGCGAGAAGCCAGGGCTGAGAGCGCCTCAGCGGCGGCTCAAGCCGAGACGACGAGGATTGAACGCGCCGCTGCATTAGCAAAAACTATAGCGCAAGCGGAAGCCCAAAGAACGGCTCGGGAACACGAGATGGAAATTGCCGCGGCGCAAATCGAAGCTAACCGGTTGCGAATCGCCAACGCAGCCACGCAAGCGGAAGCGGATCGGCTGAAGGCTAGCAGTGAGGCGCAAACGGCTGCGGCGCAGGCCGAAGTGGCGCGGTTGAAGAGTGTCAATGCAAGCGAGATCGCCGCCGCTAAGTCGGAGACGGAAAACTTGAAACGGGATCTGAACGCCCAAGCGGCGGCTGCGCAAGCGGAAGCGGACCGGATGAAATTAAGCAATGCAACTCAAGCCGCGGCATCTCAAGCGGAGATCGCAAAAGCCAAAATGGAGAGCGACGCGCAGATGGCTGCCGCCAAAACAGAAGCAGCTCGTTTGAAATTGGAAAACGACGGACAGCGAGCTTCCTCCCAGGCGAGTCTGGAGCGCGCGGCGGCGGACAAGGTGCAAGCCGAAGCGGAGAAGTCAGCGCTGCGCGCCCAATTACTTGTGCAGTTCAACGCAATCCTTGAGACGCGTGATACTGCTCGCGGATTGATTGTGAACATGGCGGATGTTCTTTTCGATACGGCGAAATTTTCATTACGTCCCTTGGCGCGCGAAAAGTTGGCTAAAGTAGCCGGCATCATGGCTGGACACGTTGGGCTTCGGCTGCAAGTGGAAGGCTTCACCGATAGTGTTGGCTCCGACGATTACAACCAGACGCTTTCGGAAAATCGCGCCGGTTCGGTACGGGATTATCTTACCAAGGCCGGGCTTTCAATGGATGCGGTATCGTCAAAAGGTTTCGGCAAAACAATGCCGGTGGCTTCCAACGACACGGCGGCAGGCCGGCAGCAAAATCGCCGCGTGGAATTGGTAGTTTCCGGAGAAATGATTGGATCCACGGTAAAACAATCTCAATTCGTGGCGGTTCACTAGGCCACCTTAACAGAGCGCCTCAAAAGCGGCGCTTTGCATCGGCCGATTGTCTTGAATATCAGCAACTGCTGGACAAGGCCATTCGCCCCAAAACTTTATCCAATAACTTACAAGGAGTAAGAAAGTGATTTACACAGTCTGTGTTGTATTGATCGTACTTTGGGCGCTTGGAATGGTTACTTCTTACACCATGGGCGGCCTTGTGCATTTGTTGCTGGTAATCGCCTTAGTGGGAATCGTTCTGAATTTGGTCCAAGGCAGACGCGCGCTGAACTAGACGCGCGTTGGAGGCGATGGGAGGTTCATTTCCCCAGCGGTGTAACCACCTTTCGCCTCAATTTTAATTAAGTTTGAACAAGGAAAAAAATGATGATTTTAAGAAAACTAACAAAACTATCAACTGTTGTACATTGCTCGGTATTGGGCGTGGCATTATTCGCGCCGATGGCTCAAGCCGACGAATGGAACAAGAAGACCGTTGTGACATTCAGTGGACCGGTGGAGATTCCGGGTGTCCATTTAACCGGGTGGGGCGTTCTGCCCGCCGGAACTTACGTGTTTAAGGTGATGGATTCCCAGTCCGACCGCCACATCGTACAGATTTTCAATAAGGAAGAGACTACTGTTTATGCAACAGTTCTCGCCATTCCGAACTATCGCCTAAAAGCCACCGACAAAACGGTGATCACTTTCAGCGAACGTCCGGCCGGTGAGCCTGAGGCATTGCGGGCATGGTTTTACCCGGGCCGCCAATGGGGCGAGGAATTTGTTTATCCCAAGACGCGGGCTATGGAAATCGCCAAATTGACTAATACTCCAGTGCTCTACACGGCAACAGAATTACCCATGGAAACGGCCACTGCCATTCGATCAGCTGATGAGCCGGTTGTGGCGGAACTTAAGCGAGTCCCAGTAATGGCAATCCAGCCCACCGGCGAGGAAGTGCAACTGGCGTCAGTGGTAACCACGCCTCCTTTGGAACCAACGGCGGCGGCTGAAGAGCCCCAGGCTAAACCAGCCCCGGCTGCGGCCTCCGAACGGATGGCCACCCCTGTTGCGGCCTCTGAACAACTACCGGCGACGGGAAGCAACTTGCCAATGATTGGTCTGTTGGGAGCGATCCTGTTTTCGTTTGGACTTGGCGTAAAGGTTATCCGCAAGCAAGCGGTGACGCGGTCGTAGTAACCAGGTGGTGGTTTCGAACAATTATTCGTAACCACCATTTGAGGTTTTATTGGATGAATTTTCCTTAATTGGTCGCAAGGAGAATATTATGGCCGCCGGATTGACGGCGAATCAACGCTATCGGAGGAGGTCCGGCGGTCATGCAAATTTTCCTGTTGTTAATCTTGGCGTGGTTCCTAAGCGCACCCTCATTCCAAGAACCGGAACCCTATCAAATATCGGTAAACGTCCATCTTGTAGTGGTGCATGCCACGGTTCATGACTCCAAGGGACGTGTTGCTTCTGACTTAATTAAGCAAGATTTTGCGTTGTACGAAGATGGAGTGCTCCAATCGCTGCGGCTGTTTCAGCATGAAGATGTGCCGGTGACAGTGGGCTTGGTGATAGACCATAGCGGAAGCATGCGGGCGAAAATTGCTGATGTGGTTGCCGCTGGGCGTGCATTCGCTCAATCCAGTAATCCCCAAGACCAAATGTTTGTTGTCAACTTCAATGAGAAAGTGACGCTTGGATTACCCAGTTCCATGCAGTTCACCAGCCAGGCAAGCGAACTGACGCGAGCAATCGAGAACACGCCAACCATTGGGCAGACCGCTTTATATGACGCCTTCATTGAAGCGCGCCATCGTTTAGCAAGCGGCAAATGGGATAAGAAAGTTTTGATTGTGATTAGCGATGGCGGGGACAATAGAAGCCGCCACAGTTTTGCGGATGCCTTGCGAATTGCCGGCGAGTCCGGCGCACTTGTCTATTCGATAGGAATCTTTGATCCGCAGGATCAGGATCGTAATCCTAAGGTGCTTAAGCGTCTGGCGGAGATAACCGGCGGCGAAGCATTCTTCCCGGATCGTTATGACAAGGTTGTTGAGGATTGCCAACACATCGCCCGGGAAATCCGGCATCAATACACGCTTGGATATATTTCCTCGAATACGAAAGCATCAAAAGAATCGCGGGCGATTCGAGTGGTGGCAAAGGCCGGCGGTAAAGGAAAGCTGAGCGTGCGCGCGCGCTCGGGCTATGTTGCGGTCGAGGAATCGAGGCTTGGAAAATGAAATGGCTTCAATGGGCGTTGCTTGCGGGGGGCGGGGCGATGCTGGCCTATTGCGGATTCGTCTGGATCGATGCATTGGCCTTCGATCACGTGGAGCGTGGGCGAAGCATAGCAATTAGCAGCGCGGCGCCTAATTTGGCGTTGGCAAATGCTAGCTCACTTGGTCGCCTTGAAATTCCACGTCTTGGCGTGTCCGCCGTGGTCCTTGAAGGAACAAGCGGCAAAACGTTACGTCGCGCAGTGGGCCACATTGCCGGTACTGGATTACCGGGCAGGCCTGGAAATGTGGGAATTGCGGGGCATCGGGATACCTTCTTCCGGCCATTGCGAAACATCCGGCGCAAGGACATTATTCTTCTAAACACGGCGAACGGTGAATTCCGTTATGAAGTGCTGTCCACGCGGGTAGTTAGCCCAAGCCAAGTTGAAGTGCTGGAGGCGGGCAAAAGCGAAATTCTCACCCTTGTTACTTGTTTTCCGTTTTACAGGATTGGGGCCGCGCCAGACAGATTTATTGTGAGGGCGAAGCGAATCGCTTGATTCGAATGGCTTGTTTTGGGCTATTTATAGGAACTTCAAAACCCTGATCGTTTATCACCAATAGCACGTTGAACGGCTGGGGAGCTTGTTACTTTTTTTATGACCGGCCATCCAACCAAGTGTACCTGTCAAACGCAACACAGCCAACCGAAACGTGGACCCCTATCAGAGTCGGAACTTCGGATACAACGCAAAGTCCCCACTTTGTAGAATACACGTCGATCAAGGCACGCAAGTCATCTTGAGCGGAAACACGCTAACGCTCAAGTTATACATAACGTTTAATTCGGCTTGGACCGGAACAAAGAATTTCTATTTGCTTCCAATTGACATGGCTACTGTACGATACGCGGCGATCAAGGCACGCAAGTCGTGCTGAGCGGAAACACGCTAACGCTCAAGCTGAACATTGCGTTTAATTCGTCTTGGACCGGAGTAAAGTATTTCTATTTGTTGCCAATTGACACAGCCGGAGGACGACTTGCCAATTCTTGGGCATACGACTTGGTCAATTGGAAGTGGGATGTAGAACTCCCGCCGCCACCCCCGCCACCACCCCCGCCACCACCGGATTACACCATGAGTGTTGCTCCAGTCAGCGGTATAGCCGCCATGGCCAAATCGACAACACCACTCAACTATACTGTGAATGTGATTGTGCCTCCATCGAATCCTTTTTCGGGCACGGTTAGTTTGGGAGCCGTAGGCCTGCCCGGCGGCGCCACGGCTACTTTCAACCCACCGACTATCACGGGTGCGGGAAGTTCCACGATGTCTATCGCGATGAACAACGTGAGCGTGGCGAGCAACTTCACGTTCTCGGTCATCGGGCAAAGTGGAGTACTGAACCGTTCGGCGACAAACAGCATTTCCGTGCAGGACTTCATGTTCGTCGTCTCTCCCGCCTATCAGGTGGTGGCATGGCAATCGAACCCCACTGTACCTTTGCCCGCCAACTTCACTCTGGCATCTTCAGGTCTGAACGGTTTCAGCCAGAACGTATTTGTTAGCCTACCCGCGCCTCTATCGAGTTGCGTCATCCAATCGGCAAGCGCTCCGGCATGGCCCGCAACACTCCCAACACCTAGCCCTAGTGCGGCGGGGACAATTAATTTCACAGCTCCGCCAATCCTGGTAAATTCCATCATAAATTGCTTTAACGTGACAGCAATAGCCAACGGGATTAGCCACTCGCAGCAGATTTACGTCGAAGTAAAGACGAGTGGCGACTTCAGCATCAACGTTAGTGGGCCGCAGACCATAGCCGCGCCTGGGACGGCGACCTACAACGTGTCATCGCCTAGCTAGCGTCAACGACTTCAGCGGGGTGGTGGCGTTGAGCGCAAGCGGCATGCCTGGGGGGCTTCGCATCCTTCGGCACGACAACTAACGGCGTGACACCCGCTTACACTTACCACTTTGCAGGGCACAAAACCGGGTACTTACTAAATAAGCATTGTTGGTGCCAGCGGTTCGATCACGCGGACTACCAATGCCGGCCTTAACCATTCTCGGTCCAGCCGATTTCTCGCTTACCGCCAATCCTTCCACAATTACGACAACGCCCAATGGAGTGGTTAGTGTCAATGTGTTAGTCACTGGCACTCAAGGCTACAATGGCCAAGGGGTGATAACGCCCTCGGGCTTACCGGTCGGCGCGACGGTCTTTCCCGCTTCCCAAACCGTAACTGGTTCGGGGTCGGCAACATTTGTCATTACCACCACCAATAGCCCGATTAGTGGTTATCCGATCCGGATCACTCCGAATGGCAACGCGAAAAAGGGTGTTACGGCTTACCTCACTATCTCGGCGCCGACCCCTGCAGTGATGCTCTCACGGGCTCCTGGCTCGAATTTGCAGAACTCGGCCAACACCTTCGTTTGGGTTGCCCCCGTTGGGGCCACACAAGTTCAATGTCTGGTTGGATCGTCCGCCGGGGGCAGTGATGTGTTCAGCTTTGCAGCTTCCGCAACCGCCAGCGTCAATTGTCCCGATGGGCGCGTTGCCGCATTAGCAACTCAGCAACGGTAAAGCGGCACTGCCGGTCCATTGTCTGTGATTTTGGGCTAGCTAGATAGCGGAACATTTATTTAATGATCGGATTCGGCGATTCCACGACATGTAAAATATTTGGTTCCCCACACTGGACGCGAACCGGCGTTCGTCGAACCAGCAAACAGCCGCAAGACTCCCTCCAACCCGCCAAAATCCCTAAACACCTCCTTTTTTTCACCATCGAATCCCCACATTTGAAACATCGGCCTTAGTCATCTACACTGTATTGAGGTGTTCCATCCTGTAAGCGCCTGAACGCAACTCCTCCGGCCAAAATCAATAAGCCAATTTGGAAGCGGGTTTCAGTGTGGATTCGGCGGAATGCCCGACTGATCATTAGTCAAACGTAAACGCCCATGGAGGACTCTGTATAGTGGCTGCTGCAATGCGTCATATCTTTACGTCGGAATCGGTGACCGAAGGCCACCCCGACAAAATGGCCGATCAAATTTCTGATGCGGTGTTGGATGCGGTATTAAAGGACGACCCCACTGGCCGCGTGGCCTGCGAAGTGCTCGTCACCACCGGCTTGGTCGTCGTAGCCGGCGAAATTACCACCACCACCTACGTCGACGTGCCCACATTGGCGCGTAAAGTTGTCGCCGATATCGGCTTTACCGATTCCCGCATGGGTTTCGACGCTAAGACCTGCGGTATCCTCAACGCGATTCAATCGCAATCTCCCGACATTGCAATGGGCGTCGACACCGGCGGCGCGGGCGACCAAGGCCTCATGTTCGGCTATGCCTGCAACGAAACTCCTGAGTTGATGCCGCTGCCCATCATGATGGCCCATAAACTGGTGCAGCGCCTTAGCGTGGTTCGCAACAGTAACGAACTGCCTTGGCTCCGCCCGGATGGCAAGAGTCAGGTTTCCGTCGAATACGTCGGCGGCAAGCCCAAGCGCATTGATGCTGTAGTCATTTCCACGCAACACGACGAAGAGGTTTCCACCAAAGAACTTCGCGAACGCGTCAAGAAAGAAGTCATTGATGTGGTCATCCCGTCGGACATGGTTGATTCCAACACCAAGTACCACATCAACCCCACTGGCCGCTTCGTAATTGGCGGACCCCACGGCGACACTGGTCTCACGGGGCGCAAGATCATCGTCGACACCTACGGCGGCATGGGCCGTCATGGTGGCGGCGCTTTCTCCGGCAAAGATCCGACAAAGGTTGACCGTTCAGCTTGCTACATGGCTCGCTACGTTGCCAAGAACATTGTGGCCGCCGGTTTGGCTTCGCGCGTGGAAGTCCAACTCGCTTACGCCATCGGCGTGGCCGAGCCTGTTTCGGTTTACATCAACACCTTCGGCACGGGTCTGGTGGAAGAGGATCGCTTAACTGAGTTGGTTCGCAATAACTTCTCACTTACGCCGAAAGGGATGATCAAGGCGCTCAAATTGCGGCGTCCTATTTATCGTGAAACCGCCGCGTTCGGCCATTTTGGCCGCACCGGTAAAGGCTTCACTTGGGAAGTCGCCGACAAAGCCGAAGCACTCAGCGCTGAAGCCGGCATCAAAGCCAAGAAAGCGGCCAACTAAAGCAGTTGTAGTGCCGGGCTTTTAACCCGGCCCGCTCAATAACGCCGGTATCGGGATGTTTTCTCCGAAACCGGCGTTGTTTAGCATAGATACAAGTCAGTGTGAAACAATAGTTCTGAAGGTTAACGTAAACACCCCATGCCCTTAATTGAAGGTTGCAAGCATTATCTGGAAATCACCGTCCCGGTTGCGGACGTGGCCGCGGAAACAAAGCGCGTTATTGAATCAATCGCCCAAAAAGCCCGCATGCCCGGCTTTCGCCCAGGCAAAGTTCCCCAGTCGTTGGTGAAGACGCGTTTCGCCGCTGAAATCCGCCAGGATGTTGTGGAAGCCATCATTCCCAAAGCATTCCAGAAGCAGGCCGAAGCCGATCACCTTAAAGTTGTGAGCGCGCCAAATGTCACTGAAATCAAGTTCGACGAAGGTGAGCCTCTTTGGTTCAAAGCTGAATTCGAGGTGGCTCCTGAATTCGAGCTTAACCAATATAAGGGCTTAAGCGTCGTTTATAAAGAGCCCGAAGTGGCCGATGCCGATATCATCGCCCGCATTGATACTATTCGGGAGCAAAAAGCCGAATACGTAAACATCGACCCGCGTCCGTCCGCCCACGGAGATTTTGCCATCGTAAAGCTGGAAAGTCTAGCGGGCGCAACGCCGCCGGTGAATGAAGACGAAGTGCAACTGGAACTCGGCCACGCCGACACTTTCCCGCCGTTTACCGAAAACATCACGGGCATGACGCCCGGTGAGGAAAAAGAATTCGAAGTAGTTTACCCCGAAGAATATGGCACGGAGCGCTTGGCCGGCAAAACTGTCAAATTCCGCGCCACATTGAAGATGTTGCGCCGCAAAGAGCTGCCCGAATTGAACGATGAATTTGCGCAGGATCTTGGCGATTTCAAAACCGCTGAAGAGTTGAAGGAAGCCGTCCGCAAGACAATCTTCGCGGAACGCGAAGCGACCGCGCAGGGCGACGCCAAGGCGAAGCTGATCGACTCCTTGGTCGCATCCCATGAGTTCCCTGTCCCGGAAGCTTATGTGGAACGCCAAGTGCAGAACATTGTGGATGGCCGCATCCGCCAATTCGCCGAGCAGGGGATAGACGCGGCGATGCTCAAGAACCTCGATTGGGATAAGGTCCGCGAACAACATAAGGAGCAAGCAGGCAAGGACGTGCGCGCCAGCCTGATTCTGGACAAGATCGCAACTACCGAAGCTATAAACGCTACCAATGAAGAGATCGACCGTGAAGTGCAGCGCATCGCCCGTCAGGAGCGTGAAGTTCCGGCAGCAACGCGCCGCCGATTAGAGAAGGATGGCATGTTGGGCAAGATAGCCAATCATTTCCGAACGGAAAAGACGCTGGGCTTGTTGTTTGAGTCAGCCGTAAAGACCTCCGAATAGCCATTCGCCTCAAACGGCACGGCTCCAGTTTCACCGAAAACAACGAGCCGTGACTGTAAGAGAGTCTTTTCCGAGCACTACATCTGAGGATTCGTTTACTGACCGGAAGAGCCCGCTGCTGGAATCTCTTACGGAAGACATCAAGTGTCAGGGAGCCAAATTCCTAGCCGCGGGTTGTCCATCGCTCTACCATCTTCGGGTATTGCTTCGATGTTTCCCACAGGGCCGCCAGGCCCGGCGGCTGTGGATATCCTCTCGCTTAACGCTTGAAGACTTTCCTACTACAAGGGAGCGGCTGGTCTAATGCTGTTGTAACCCTGATTGACTTGCTCTCTCAAAGCTGAGGAGGAAAGCCATTTCAAATGAAGTGGGCCCCTGGAGTGGGCTGGCCCCCCTCTGAATACTCTCCCCGCATCGTCCCGTTGGCGACATTTTGTCCGCAAGGCTTTTTTGTCTAGACAACTTGGCGCGAACTTAAGTACGTTTACTATTGTCAAGTAATTGAAAAATAAGATAATCCCTTTGGCCCATTACTTGCGATAAGTGAGGCATGCGATCAAAGATTCCCGCACCATTTCACCATTATCTACTGGCAGTACTCTTACCCTTCACCCCCCTTGCCTCCGCTGGAACGCTCTCCAAGGACTTGCAAAACGCCACACTGACGAAGGACGTAATCGTCCAATTCACGGCACCCCCCACTACGACAACAATCAGTTCCGTAACCAATGCAGGCGGATCCCTTAAGAAGAGATTCGCTAGAGTTCCTGGCGCGAGCTATTCGCTGCCACCAGCGCCATTGCCGCTCTGGCTTCAAATCCCAATGTGCGTTATGCCTCGGCCGACCGTACGGTTCAGGGCACTCTTGAGTTCGCCCAACCCACCACCAAGGCCAATTTAGCATTGGCTGCGGGATACAACGGGACAGCTGTAGGAGTGGCGGTCATCGATAGCGGGATTAACGCCTCCGCCGACCTCAACGCTACCGCAAAAAGCGCTAGCCGGCTTGTCTACAGCGAAAGCTTTGTTCCCAATGACCCCTCAACGGCTGACGCCTACGGCCATGGCACGCACGTAGCTGGCATTATCGGCGGTAATGGAGCCAACTCCACATCTAACGCCATTTACACCTTCACAGGGATCGCGCCGAACGTGAACCTGATCAATTTACGAGTGCTGGACGCCAATGGCGCAGGGACCGATAGCGCAATCATCGCCGCCATTGAACGAGCCATTGCCCTGAAGGCTACATACAACATTCGCGTAATCAATTTGTCATTGGGCCGGCAGGTGTTTGAAAGCTATACGCTCGATCCACTTTGCCAGGCAGTGGAGAAAGCCTGGAATGCAGGGATTGTTGTAGTTGTGGCTGCTGGCAATAACGGCCGCGATAACAGCATGGGTACGAAGGGCTAGGCAACGATTGCCTCCCCCGGAAATGACCCCTTTGCAATCACGGTTGGAGCCATGAAGGATGAGGGCACCGCCGATCGTAGCGATGACTTGATGGCCAGCTATAGTTCCAAGGGTCCTTCTCTTATTGATCATGTCGTAAAGCCTGACTTGGTAGCGCCCGGCAATAA
>JAYVXT010000722.1:0-11885 GCA_043785065.1 Bryobacterales bacterium
GTGAGCGTGGGATTGACCCAAGGGCGTGGCCGGATGGACCACTCCGGACAGGCCCAGGGTGAGCGCAAAGAAATTTTCCTATATCCACTGAAACCGGACTGGCGGCGTCAGTTATGTTCGCCGCCGGTGGTGAGGAGGAGCAAAGCAAGTGAACCAACCAGTGAACCAACCGATGTTGCTGGCATGCTTTAAACAATTGATGGAGCAAGGTTGGAAAAATGTATTTACCCAGCAGCGTGTTTTTAACCGGGTACGGCGGTTGAGTGTAGCCATGCTAATCAACTTGCGAATGCACTTGACTTCGAGCGCCATCTGCGCCACTGGCAGGCAGTCTCAAGACTGGACCGCCGATTACCGTGTGTGTTCCGAAAGCCCGTGGAATCCGCGTCAGTTGTTTGATCCGGTTCCGGACGCTCTGCCCGGACTGCTGAGTTCGCAGCAAGCCCCCGTGCTGGTGGCCCTCGATGACACGATGATCAAGAAAACGGGACGAAAGATTCCGGGCGTGGCTATTGGCCGGGATCCGATGTCGCCGCCCTTTCACGTCAACCTGTGCTACGGGCTGCGCTTCGTGCAGGCTTCCGTGTTAGTGGCTCCGCTCGATAGACCTGGACGAATTCACGTTTCGTTTCAATCGCCCTAAATCCAAGAGCCGAGGTAAGCTCTTCTTCCGCCTCATGCAGCAGACAGCGACTACTCCCCCAGGCACCTACGATGCAATGGTCAAGGGATCAAAACCGGTGTCACAACCTGTTGGGGTTAGCTGAGTTAAAGGGATACCCATTAAGAGCCAATCTCCAGATTACGGGGTGAACCCCGTAACCACCGATTACCATGAGTCTTAAACTTAAATTGAATTGTTGCTTCCCAACACACACTTATACTCGTGATCGCCAAAGTGGAACAAGTCTCCACGCGGAGAGGCCAGCGATTAGCGCGAACAGGCTGAGACTGGCGGCGACTACCTTTTTCCGGGTAGATTGCGGGAGTTCCCGGGCTTCCACGGACAGTTCCGCTTTCCAACTGGTTTTGATTGTCATGTTGACGCTGGCGTGGGAGAGGCGGCGGGCGCGATTGTCGACATCGACCCAGATCTTGCCGGATTCGGCTAGGGTGGCTTTGATGGAACCGTCGGATTCGAAGTCGGTTTGACCAAGAATGTCGCCACTGGGGGCCTTGCGGAGGATTACTTTCACCTTGCCGTTCTTTTCCTCTACGCTGAAGCTGAGATTTAGAGACGTTTGAAGATTGGGAATGTCGAACGGCATGCGGACTATTTTCGAGGCATCGACGGGGACGACCTTGTCGAAGATGGTGGCCTTTTGGATTTGACTCATTAACAGGAAGGCAAGTGGCAGGATCATTTGGCTTGATGGCGAACCTTACCGCCCACGATAGTCATTTTCACTCTAATCTTTGCGATGGCTGATTCGGGAAGGGTCATGATGTCGCCGTCGAGAATTAAGAAATCGGCGAGTTTGCCTACTTCTAGAGAACCTTTCTGTTTTTCTTCAAATGCGGCATAGGCTCCACCTTTGGTCCAGCTTTCTAGAGCCTGCTGACGGTTTAGTTTTTGATCGGGGTGCCAGCCGCCTTCGGGCTTTCCTTCCAGATCCTGTCTGGTTATGGCGGCGTAGAGGCCGAGCATTGGATTGGGTTCCTCGACGGGGAAATCGGATCCATTGGCAATTGGGATACCCAGTTTCAAGAAGCGCTGTGGGGCGTAGGCGCCGCTGACGCGATCAGGACCGAGGCGAGCTTCAGCCCAGCGCATGTCGCTGGTGGCGTGCGTGGATTCGATGGATGCGATGATGCCGAATTTCTTGAACAGTTCGTAATCGGGTAAGGCAACAACTTGGGCATGTTCGATGCGAAAGCGTTTGTCATTGGCGCCTTTTAGAACGGCTCCGTAGGCGTCGAGCACTGTGCGGTTGGCTTTGTCGCCAATGGCGTGGGTGTTGACTTGGAAGCCGGCCTTCAGGGCTGCGGCGGCAACCCTTTCGATATCGGATTGCTTCAACATCATCAGGCCGGAGTTGGCTTTGTCGTCGGAATACGGTTGCCAGAAGGCGGCGCCGCGGGAACCCATTGCTCCGTCGGCCATTAACTTGATGCTGCGGATGGTGAGGAAATCGCCAATTTCAGGACCGACTTTCAAGTAGCGCTGCCAGAGGGTTCCTTCGCCGCCGATCATGCCGTAAATCCTTAACGGGAGTTTCCCTTCGGCGATCAGTTCTTTATAAGCGCTGATTTCTTTCTCGCCAATACCGGCGTCGTGGACGGTTGTGAGACCCAGGCGCGAGCATTCTTCGGCGGCCAGAAGCAGGCGGCGCTTAACGGTTTCCTTGGAAGCTTCCGGGATGACGCGGGCGACTAGAACCTGGGCTTTATCTATTAAAACGCCAGTGGGGTTGCCTGCGGCGTCGTGAACGATTTTGCCTCCTGGAGGGTCGGGCGTTTGCGTGGTGATCTTGGCCAGATCGAGCGCTTTGCGGTTGACCCAGGCGGCGTGGCCGTCGACGCGGGTTAGGTAGACGGGGTGATTGGGTGTTACGGAGGTTAGTGATTCATGCGTGGGGAACTGGCCGCCCCAATTTGTTTGGTCCCAACCGCGGCCGGTGATCCATTCTCCGGCGGGAGTTTTTGCGGCGCGGGCGGCGATGGCGGCAACTATTTCGGCGATGGATTTTGCGTGGCGTAAATCGAAGGTTTCCATTTGGCCGCCGAGACCTAGCATGTGGCCGTGAGAATCGATGAGGCCGGGGATGATAGAGGCGCCCGCAGCATTGATTACCAGGGTGTTGGGGCCAGTGTGGGCTTGGACCTCTTCACCGATGGCGAGGATACGGCCTGCGGAAATGGCTATGGCCTTGGCCTGAGGCTGGCTAGGGTTCATAGTACGAATGTTGGCATTCACGATTACCATATCCGTCGTTTGCGCCAGTGCCAAACCCTGAAACAACGCTAAAATGAAGAACATGGAAGACAGTATGGCACAGAGCCCTGGGTTGGCCGAATTGGAGCTGCCGGCGTGGAAGAATTGGACGGCGATTGTTTGCGGAGTTTTGTTGGCGATTATCTTTATCGGGGCAGGATTGTACAAAATGACGGGGCCGTATGAGGCGGCTGCGCGAATGCGTAACGCGCTAGTTCCCGGGTCGCTTAGTTTGTTCACCGCGGTCAGTTTTGGATTAGCGGAAACATTTGCCGGGATTTTGCTTTTGATCCCCTCGTTGCGGCGCCTGGGCGGCTGGTTGACGGCACTGATGCTGATCGCTTTCATGGTTTTTATCGGCATTAACTATACGGCGCTGCAAGGCGCGGATTGCACTTGCTTTCCGTGGTTGAAGCGGGCGATTGGCCCGGGCTTCTTTATCGGCGATGGGGTGATGTTGCTGCTGGCCGTGTTGGCCGTCGTTTATTCAAAGCCGGGGGTGAACTTGAAGTGGGCGTGGATGATTTTGGGTGGCGTGACGTTGTGCGCGGCCGTGGCGTTTGGCATAGACAATGCGCGGCAATCGGGCACAATGGCGCCGGAAAAGATTTCGGTGGCCGGTAAGCCTGTTTCGCTGCAAGAGGGAAAGATTTTCTTGTATTTCTTTGACCCGGAGTGTTCGCATTGCGATGCGGCGGCGCGGCGGTTGGCCAAGCATACTTGGAACGATGTGAAGATTATTGGATTGCCCTCAAGAGTGCCGCAATTTGGCGCGTACTTCATGACCTCCACCAATTTGAAGGGGCTGCTGTCGCCCGATCACGGTGCCCTTAAGAAGGTTTTTCCATTTGGGGATCCGCCCTACGGTGTGCCGCTGGTTAATGGGCGGCAGCAGGCTTCGCTTTCGCAGTTTGATGAAGTGGAGCCGGAAGCTACTTTGCGCAAGATTGGATTTATTCAATAGCAGCGAAAACTATCGGCCCATGGGGGATAATGGTTTTCACATATGATCAAAGGTTTTTCCACGCCGGAAGGTACGTCTCGATTTGCGTCTCGATTTCCGTCGCATCAAAAGAATGGGTTTTTCCGCGAAACTCCGCAACGGACGCTGTCTTCCATTGGCATTGGCACCTACCTTGGCGGTACGGATGAGGCAACGGACCTTGGGTATAAAGCATCGATTGAGGCGGCTATCAAGGGTGGCGTGAATGTGATTGACACGTCGCTGAATTATCGCAATCAACGGTCGGAAAAGAATATTGGCGCGGCATTGGCGCGAATGAACGCGGCCGGCGAATTGCAACGGGATGAAATTCTGGTTTGTACGAAAGCTGGTTATTTAGTTCCGAACGCGATTCCTTCGGCGCCGTTGAAGAGCGGCGAACTGGTGGCGAATGCGCACTCGATGGCTCCGGTGTTTCTGGAGGATCAGTTAGAGCGCAGCCGTCAGAATTTGGGTTTGGAAACTATCGACGTGTTTTATCTGCACAACCCGGAGACGCAGTTTAAGCACTTCTCTGAGGACGAGTATTACCAGCGTGTTCATGCGGCCTTCGAGCAGATGGAGAAGTTTTGCGAGCAAGGGAAGATTGTCTACTATGGCATTGCTACTTGGGATGGGCTGCGCAAGGACAGGCAGCTTTCCTTGGAGCATTTCACACAAGTTGCGTTAGAGGTGGGCGGCCCGTTGCATCACTTCAGGTTCGCGCAAATGCCTTTGAATTTGGGAATGACCGAGGCGTTCAGTTTGCCGACGCAAAGCTTATCGAGTGTGCCAACCAACGCGCTGCATTGCGCGGGGCGGATGGGTTTGACGGCCATTGGCTCAGCCAGCATTATGCAGAGCCGTTTGGCCAGTGGGCTGCCGGATCATGTTCGAGAAAAGCTTGGCATGCAGACCGATGCGCAGCGCGCATTGCAGTTTAGCCGCAGCACGCCGGGGATGGTTGTTTCACTGGCGGGGATGAGCAACCCGGCGCATGTGACGGAAAATTTGGCGCTGGCCAGTGTGCCGGCGGCCGAGCCCGAAAAATATTTCAAACTATTCGTTCAACAGCATGACAATTCCTGAACCGGTGCGGCTGCAGTGGGAAAGTTCGCAAGAACTGGATACGCTGCTTGCCGCGTTGGAAAATTTGCCGGCTGTTTATTGCATTGAGGCTCCAAACGGGCAGCAGCTAATTGGGCGCACGTCGGTGTTGAAGCGGCGGCTGAACCGGTTATTGGGGGCTAGGGAAGGGCAGCAGCCGTCACGAATGCTGACTTTACGGGGACTGGCGAATGCGGTGCTGTATTGGCCGGTGTTATCGCGCCTGGAGTCTTCGCTTACTTTCTACGCGGTGGCGAAGCATTTTCAACCGGACAGCTATCGCAAGCTGACCAATCTGCGGTTCCCCAGCTATGTGCGGCTGATCCTGAACAATCCGTTTCCACGGACGCAAGTGACGACGCAGATGCGGGCTACGGGCGGGCTTTTGTATGGACCGTTTCGGAGCCGTGTTTCCGCCGAGGAGTTTGAGCGTTCGGTGTTGGAGCTTTTTCAATTGCGGCGGTGCCAGGAGGATCTGGAGCCGCATGCCGGTCATCCGGGGTGCATTTATGGCGAGATGAGCTTATGTTTGCGCCCCTGCCAGGAAGTTGTGGGCGTTGCTGAGTATGCAACGGAGGCAGCGCGTGTGAAAAGCTTTTTCCTTACCAATGGGGCGAGTCTGCTGGAGAGTTTAGAGGCGCAGCGCGGCCGGTTGAGCCAGGACATGGATTTTGAGCAGGCCGCGCGGGTGCATAAGCGACTGGAGAAAGTCCGCGAAGTGACGAAACAACGAGATCCGTTGGCGGCCAGTTTGGACCATCAATATGGGGTGGCGGTGAACCGGTCACTGGAGCAAAATTCGTCTCAGTTGCGATTCTTGTGGGATGGGGCTTGGCGGGAGAGGATCGAATTCCGCTTGGATGTAGTGGAGGGGCGGCCTGTCTCGTTGGATTTGCGTTTGCGAGAGGTGGTGGAGCAGATTTCAAAGGCGCCGGTGGCGATTGCGGAGAAGCAGGAACATTTGGCGCTCTTATGGCGGTGGTATTATTCTAGCTTTCGCGAGGGCGAGTGGCTTGGGTTTGAAAGTGCGAGGGCGATTCCGTACCGGAGGATTGTGAATGCGATTAGCCGCGTGATGAATCCTCCGGGAGCGGGGGCTTAGGTGGGGGTCTTCGCGGACCTGCCATAATTTCGTTCAAATGCGCATCCGTCCGGTAAGCCAATATTCCATTTCGCCACGCGCTGAAGTGTGCCCATGCAACGTGCGGAGGGCACGCGGGCGGCGAATAATAATGGTGCGGGTGCAAATGTCGAAGCTCCAGTTTGCTGATGTGCGACATAGAAGTGATGAAGGAATTATTATGAAGATGCGTCTCCACTATTCTGAAGAAGTTGCCAGAACCTTGACAGGCTGGCCAGGGGGCCAGCCGCGGAAGAGGGGTTCCGCCCCACCGCATACTGGCATACTGGCTTGCGTAAGGACTTGAAGCCCGCGTAATGCGAGATAATAAGAGTTTTCATGCCCTCACATCTGGTCTGTTTTAACCCTTGTTGCCGAGCCACTTACGGGATCACGGAAGTGATTTACACATGCCCCAAATGTGGCGCCCTGCTTGAAGCCTCAGCGCCGGAACTCACCAACACGCCACCGGAGTTAAAAAAGATATGGCGCGAAAGGCGGATGAGCAACGCTCCCATCGATCAAAGCGGTGTGTGGCGCTACCGCGAATTCATCAATTTCCTTGTAGACGAATCCCATATCGTAACCCTGCGTGAGGGCAACACGCCCCTGCTTTCCAGTCCCAAGGCAGCCAAGTACGCCGGTCTCGACCAAGTGGTCTTCAAACATCAAGGCTTCAACCCCACCGGATCATTCAAGGACAACGGCATGACGTGCGGGGCCTCCCAAGCCATGCGCTTAAAGATGCGCCGCGTGGCCTGCGTGTCCACCGGAAATACGTCCGCCTCAATGGCGGCTTATGCCAGCGCCGCGGGCCTTGATCCAATCATCTTCATCCCTAACGGAAATATCTCCTACGGCAAATTGGCGCAGGCTCTTGAGTACGGAGCGAAGACGTTCCAGGTAGATGCGAATTTCGATCAGATACTCGCCCTGGTCCGCACGCTCGCGGAAAAGTTGGGGATCTATTTACTGAACTCCATTAACCCGTTCCGCATCGAAGGCCAGAAAACCATCATGCTTGAAATGATGGACCAACGAGATTGGAAAGTACCCGATTGGGTGGTGCTTCCCGGCGGCAACTTGGGAAACGTGTCGGCATTCGGCAAGGCGCTTCGCGAGATGAAGGCGCTCGGATTCATCGACAAAATGCCGCGCCTGGCGGTGGTGCAAGCAGAACATTCCGCGCCATTTTTTAACTATATGCAGCGCGGCGGAGGCGGTGAATTCGAAAGCGTTACTAAACCCGAAACTCTAGCAACCGCGATCAAGATCGGCGATCCCGTGTCCTGGCCGAAAGCTCTGCTTGAGATCACCACTACCAACGGTGTGGTGGAAATGGCGACGGAGCAAGAAATCGCCGACGCAAAAGCGCAGATAGGGGCGGCGGGTATCGGATGCGAGCCGGCTTCGGCGGCCACTCTGGCGGGCATCAAGAAGCTAGTGGCCGCGGGAGTGATTGACAAGGCGGCCGACGTGGTAGCAGTGTTAACCGGCAACGTCTTGAAGGATCCCGATTACATTTACAAATACCATACAGGCAAACTCGAAGCACCGGACGGATCGCTGATTAGACCCACATTCGGGAATCGCCCGATCATCGCGCCAAACGATCCTGATAAGATCGCGGCCTTACTGTAAAATCCCGGACTACCGGAACAGTGGAGTAATGGTCAGGTTCCGAATTTCCACCGCGCCGTGATCGCCCTGCAAGCTGATGGGCCCAGGCAGCGCCTCATTCCAATCGTGGGCCATCGCGGTTAACCCTTCAACCTCGCCCTTGTCTATGACCTTTTCGCCATTCACCACCACCGTGACCTGACGGCCAATCAGCGTGATGTCGTAAACGTTCCAATCACCCGGAGCCTTCGCGGCGTTCTTTAGCGGTTTGATCCTGCTGTAAAGCGCGCCCGTGCCATGCGTTTGCGGTTCCGATCCGAAATCGTCGAGCACTTGGACCTCATACCGGCCGCGCAATCCAAAGCCGCCATTGGAGTCCTTTCCGATTCGAAATTCGCAGTGCAACTTGAAGTTCCAAAATTGTTGCGCACTCACCAAATTATTGGAGTGAGCCTTGTTCCTCATGATGCCGTCTTTGACTTCCCAACCCAATTCCTGGCCGGCGACCATCGCACTCCAGCCGCTCAGATCCTTGCCATTGAACAAATCCACAGGCTTACCATTTTTCCATTTGCCATCATCCTTATCTTTTAGAACCGGGGCGCGATGGCCAGTCCAGGTAAGGGCGGCATTCGGCTTTCCTTCCACTTCATAGTTCCCATGCAGAAGGCCATTCTCATATCTAGCCGTCCAGGTTCCTTTGAAAGGCTGCTTGCCGGAATTGGAAAATACAAATTTGAGATTTCCAGCCTCCACGGAGATCTCAGGAATGTCCTTCATGTCCCCGCCCGGAGAACCCACAAAGCGGCCTTTAATCCCAGGCGTTCCGGCGCCAGAAACCTCCAGCCACCAAACGCGATGCCGGGGCTCTTTGGGAACCTCAATGTTCCAGCGGCCATTGAAATCTTTGTCCCCGCCGAACAGGGAAATCGTCATGAAAGGAATTGCCAGGAAAAGGAGTCGTATCATATGTGCAGTCGCATATATCATAATAGACCTCGGAAGGAGAACTAGTCGTGAATACATTGTTATTGAGGCGGGCAAGGCTTGCGGCGGCACAGACACCCGCATTGGCCGATACGCTCGATCCGTCAGCCTCGGCCATTTCCGATCTGCGTTTGTGGCGGCTTCGCGAGCCGGCATCAAGACGAGTATATTCGGTCGTCCGCATCCGCACCAGAGGCGGGATCGTTGGCTACGGTGAATCCGGCCACGTTCCTAGCGAAGAGATTGTACGGGGAACTCAAATCATCCAAGGGAAACCGGCGACTTCCTACGAGGTGCTGGACCGCCAGTTGGCCGTAACCCCTAATCTGCAACCGGCGATCAACATGGCGCTGCTCGATATCACCGGCAAGTTGGCCAAAGTGCCTGTGTTCCAATTGCTGGGCGGGCCGACGCGCCACAAAGCCCGGGTTATGACTACGCTGGAAGGTGCAACCGATGCCGAACTCGCTTCGTCGCTGCGAAGTAATGCCGAAGCCGGCTACAGAGCCTTCATCGTTCCGCTTCCCTGGGCGCAATGGCGCAACAACGGCAAGCTATTTGTGAAAGCGGTGATGGACCGGCTTGACACGCTACGGTCCAGTGGCGGAGATAAAGTTGATTTCGTGCTGGACGCAGGGGGCCGCCTTACCGCCGGGGACGCCGGAGTGATCGCCGCCGCTGTTGAACATTTTCACTTGCTCTGGTTCGATGAACCAACCCCCGAATGGAATCGTAAAGTGGCCGCCAGGGCAAGCCAGGAAACAGTCACGCCGATCGGGTTTGGCCGCACAACTCGTGCTGGAGACTTTCAAGAGTTGCTGCGGGAACAGGCCATCGACATTCTGCGCCCCAGCGTGCATCAACATGGCATCTCAAAACTGCGCCGTCTGGCGGCTGTTGCCGAACCGTACTACACAGCCATTGCCCCCTTTCACGAAGGCGGCCCCATCGCCACGGTGGCCGCGCTGCATATGGCTGCATCCATCCCCAATTTTTTCATCCAACAGATTCCCGCCTCGACCAACGAAAAGGACAAAGCCATGCGCGAACAAATTTTGAGACGCCCGGAAGTGAAGCTGCGGGAAGGCTTTACCACCCTACCATCAGGCCCCGGTTTGGGGATTCAAGTAGACGAAGACGCGCTTTTGCGGTATGAGGAGAGACCGGCATGAACATGGATCGGCGAAGTTTTCTTAGCGCTTGTGGATGCGCTCCCATGGCGATGCAAACCGCTATGGACCCAGGATTGTTTCATAGCGTCGGAACGAAGGTGCGCGTCACGCGGATGAAAGTTTTCGGCGTGTCGCTAACTCCCGATTCCGACCGGCCCTATGTATTCGTTAAGATCGAAACCAACCAGGGCGTGGTTGGTTGGGGCGAAGCCACGCTTGAAGGCAAGGCCGCCGCGGTGATGGCCTGCGTGGAGGATTTCAAGGAGCACATCCTTGGGGCCGATCCAATGATGGTGGAACACTTGTGGCAATCGATGTACGTCCATTCGTTTTACCGCGCGGGGCCGGTGATCGGCTCAGCCATTTCCGGCATCGACCAGGCGCTGTGGGATATTCGCGGCAAACTGATGGGCATGCCGGTATATAAATTGCTGGGCGGCGCTTATGATCCACGCGGCGTGCGCGGCTACTATCACATGCGCGGGACTAGCCTTGAGCAGTTACGGGAGCAGCGTGAAATCGCGCGGCAGGAAGGAATAACTTGTTTCAAGGGGGGCATTCCGGGTTATTACGAATGGATCGATACATCCGCCAAAATTCGGGCCGCGGTGAAATCGATGGAACTTCTCCGCGAAGGCCTAGGCCCGGACATCGACATCGGCGTTGATTTCCACGCCAAGACATCTCCCAGCGTTGCGGCCGTGTTGGTAAAGGAAGTAGAGCCGCTGAACCTGCTATTTGTAGAAGAGCCATGCCCCCCTGAAAATGTGAAGGCGATGGCGCGCATTTCGGCGCGCAGCACAACTCCGATCGCGACAGGGGAAAGACTAATCGCATCCTATGGCTGCCGCGAACTCATCGAAAGTGGCGTAGTGGATATCTTGCAGGCCGACATCAATCATGCAGGTGGGATCACGGCTCTATGGAAGATCGGCGCCATGGCTGATTTCGCGGGAATTTCCATGGCGCCGCACGCTTGCGAAGGGCCCATTGGCGGGCTTGCCACGATTCATGTGGATGCGGCTACTCCAAATTTTCTAGTGCAAGAAATTTGCAGCGGCGTTAAGCCGGAGATGAAAGAGAAGGTATGGGAAGAATGGTTCGGATTCCCCGCCATGCGCATGGTGAAAGGACGCTTTCCGTTGCCCGAAAAGCCGGGGCTCGGGTTCGAGTTGAAAGAAGAATCGCTGAAAAAATATCCATTTGCCGGGACGAAAGCAATGGCCCGCGTGTTTCACGAAGACGGATCTGTGGCGGAGTGGTAGCTTTCCAGTTCCAAGAGCAGTGCAAGTATTCGCGGGCCCGCCGCAGCATCGTTTCCGAACCGGAGCCGGTTGTAGAGGCTGGTGGCCTCCATTGCTTTCGGAGCAATAGTTGCGGGAAGCTTGGCGCCATATTCAAGAGGCGTTTCGTCTGGCCGGCGCGCAATGGTGTAGCGCGCCAAGATTGTTTGCAGGCGAAGATAGAGCGCTGCTGCGTCGTTCGGGGTCGCATGGCCTTGCTTAATGCGTTTGGTCCTCACCCATTCGTTGAATTTGCGCCGCAACAAAGGCGTTAGCTGAGCCGATATGAGGATCATCGCGGCCAAAGTTAACAGCAATGGCAAAGGCTCACGCCACTTGACTTTATTAAGATCAGGCCAGGACCCTTTGGGTAATGTGATTGACCTGCCCGCCATTTCCAGCCGAAGCGCCAGATTGCTTTGGCGGTCGCTATCGAAGTTCATGACCCAATCCTGCCAAAGCAATTCCGCGGCATCCAGATAGTTGCCAATGTTATTGAAGAGGGCTAATTGGTTTCGCGGCTGCCCATAGGGAGTTGGATCGTAAGTCACCCAACCCCTTCCAGAAATCCACGCTTCCACCCAGCTATGGGCATCGGACGCACGGACTTGATACCAACCGGAAACCGGATTCAATTTTCCACCTTGAAGGCCCGTGACTACGCGCGAAGGAATGCCGA
>JAYVXT010000723.1:0-3714 GCA_043785065.1 Bryobacterales bacterium
GATAACGTTAGCTAGTGCTGAGATGCTTGCCCTTCGACTGCTTCCCGAACAAGGGTTACGGAATTATGCCACCGGTTCCAGTGGCCCAGCTTTTCCTCGAGAACTTCTCGGCCTCGGCCTTTAGGTTTCAGATTAGCCCCTTCCATGTCGGCATCAACCATAATTGCGACCAAGTCTCGGAATCCAACTTTTGGTTCCCAACCAAACACGGTATGCGCCTTTTTTGTGTTGGCGACCAAGCTGTCTACTTCGAGCGGCCGCTTGTATCGTTCGGAAATTCTCACGTGTTCTTTCCAGTCCAAGTCCGCGTATGCAAAAGCTTCCTCCATGAACTCGCGCACCGAATAGGCTTCCCCTCTTCCGATCACAAAATCATCACCCGCGTCCTGCTGTAACATCGTCCACATGGCTTCGACATATTCTGGTGCGTAGCCCCAGTCGCGCCGTGCGTCAAGATTTCCCAAAAAGATTTCCTGCTGCTTTCCGGCGAGGATGGCCGCGACACCGCGCGTAATTTTTCGTGTTACGAACGTTTCCCCCCTCCGTGGGCTTTCATGATTAAACAAAATACCGTTGCTCGCAAAAAGCCCATAGCCCTCGCGATAGATTCGCGTCAACCAGTATGCGTACACCTTCGCGGCGGCGTACGGGCTGCGAGGCTGAAACACTGTATGCTCGCCCTGGGGCGGGGGAGCGGCTCCGAACATTTCAGAACTGGAAGCCTGGTAAAAACGCGTCTTCGTGCCGCTTCGGCGAATAGCTTCAAGCAACCGCATCGTTCCAAGACCGGTGACATCACCCGTGTACTCTGGAATATCGAAGCTCACCTTGACGTGGCTTTGCGCTCCGAGGTGATAAATCTCGTCGGGCGCGAGCGTGTAAATCAAGCCCAATATCCAATCGGAACTGGAGAGATCGCCATGGTGCAAGAATAATTTTTTGTTCGGCTGATTGGGATCTTGATAAATGTGGTCAATACGCTGGGTATTGAAAGTGCTCGCGCGGCGAATAATACCGTGAACTTCGTAACCCTTCGATAGCAGCATTTCGGCGAGATACGATCCATCCTGTCCGGTGATTCCCGTAATCAACGCGCGCTTCATGGGGGCTCCTTGCCTCCGAACGACTACTCTTTAAAGATTTTTTGTCGCCGCCTTGCGTTGCCGCAAGCCCATGCGGTGTCGCAGCGGACGGCTAAAATCCAGAAACCAAAACCACAAGGGATTGAACAAGCCATGCCACTCCCGCTTTGTCTGTGTAACCATGTGCCGATGCGTCCGTCGGATCGCATCTAGTTGCATTACATGTGTGGCGTCGGCAATCGTATTGTGGTGACGTGGCCCTCCCGCCAAAGCCCGGTTGCGCACGGACTCTTCAGCCGGCCAGGGCCCGTCCGCTCCCGCCACTTGCGGAGGATACCCGTGGTTTTGATGGATGGCCACCACCGCAGGGCTTATGTCCAGTACCGCTACGCCGCTTCGACGCAAATTCCAGATCATCCAATTGTCCCACGCCGCTCTTCCCACCGCGAAAGCCGGCATCTCTCTACATAGCCCTCGCGGAAACGCAAAATAATCGATCCACTCATAACCCTGTTGCTTGCCGCGTTCCAGCGCCTGCCGTGACAATAATTCCCCCCATTGGTGCGAAGAAAAGTCCAGCGGCTCCGCAATATCCAAGTCCCATCGTCGCCCAACCACCAGCGCCGGGCCCCATGCTCGCGCCCGCTCCAGGGCGCTCCGGAACTGCCGCGTTTGGATGATGTCGGCGTTGGAATAACACAGCCACTCGTGGCGCGCGGTCTGCTGTGCGCGGCGGAACATATCATTCAGTAGCGGCGTCCCGAATTCGTTGCACGCAATTTGCGGCTCATGCCGGATACTCATCTCACGCGTTACTTCCGCGGTCCCCTGCTCATTCCCAAATAAAATTACTTCCGCGTCCGGATGCAACAGCTTCCAGCTGCGAATCGCATTGCGCTGAATCACCGCGAAATGCCCGACAAATGGTTTCGGCGTCGAAAACACCGTAATCATTGCTTGATCGCTTCCTTAGCGTTTCAGTTCCCAGCCCCTGCCATTGTCTACAATCAGCGGCGGCAAATCTCGCCAGTCTAAAGTATATAAGCGCTTCATCACCATCCGATCCCACGCTACCCGAATCTTTGGAATTGCATGCAACACTTTGTGGATTGATCGGAAGAGTCGCAAGACTTTGTGCCCGGCAAGGCTTGCGAGTTCATGCTCAATGATTTTTGCACAATTTTGGCTATAAAGATTTATGTCGCTGGAACTAAGCGCATCGGGGTGAATCCGGTATCCGCCTACCAGCGCATTCACGGAGAAAAGTTGAGAATGTCGAAAGAACCGTATCCATAATTCAAAATCGCCCGCAGCACCATAGCCTCCGCTCAACGTGCCGCCCGCCTTCTGCCACAGGCCCCGCCGCCAGTAGGTCGATTCTTGCTGAATATAACGGTTCGCGCCCGCCAAGTACCGCGACCGGGACCACCGAGCCACGGGATTAACGCTCACAGTCATACCGCTGGTATTGAATGTCGAGGGCCTTCCGGTAATCCACTCAATCGTCCGGAATGCCCGAAATACGCTACCCACTACGAACAGACCGTTTACTTGCAGCATATCGCTTGCGTTTAGCCATCCCATAACCTCGCCTGAAGTTCGTGCGAAACCCTTGTTCAGTGCATCATATACACCGTTGTCTCGTTCGCTGATCCAGCCTGCGAGTTGGCTTTCGTAGTTTCGAATGATATCTAGCGTCCCATCAGTGGAACCTCCGTCCACAATGAGATATTCAAAATTTGGGTAACCCTGGGACAGTACCGAGCGAATGGTAGCTTCTAAATAATGGGCACCATTGTAAACAGGAGTAACAAGAGAAATGCGAGGCCAAGACTCCGCAGCCGTCACGTCACCAGTTAAAAAGGATTTCATGGGACCGCAGGGGCCACGGGTCGCGAAATAAAGTCTCGCAACTCCACTGCTCGCTCTTCCGGACAGGCGACAAAATTTCCGTCAAAATCCGAAGAACTCACATCCAAAGGTTCTACGAAGCCGCCATCTTTTATACAAAACCAGGCATAATTTTTTTTGGCCAGATGCCCAATAATTTCTTTAGCTCTGTATCCCCACGGCTGCGTGCGAATGTCTTGGACCTCAGCCAAAATAATGGGACGCGGACGTTTTTCCAAGAGCTTGGTTGCTCCTTCCAGCACGTCGAGTTCTCCTCCCTCAACGTCAAGTTTGATGAAATCCACGCGTACCACTGCGTGCTGCGCGATCCATTCGTCAAGACGCATAATTCGAATGCGTGAAGGAGCTGTCGCGCCCATAACGACTGGCGGGCGCAGGCTGTTGCAACCAGTCTCAGTGTCCCTTACCACATAGAAATCGGCTTCGGTTTCATCTTTTCCAAGCCCCACGCACTCAATCGTCACGTTCTTGCACTGATTCAACCAGACGTGCCGACGCAAGGCTCTCCTCTCGCGATTTGATGGCTCGAACGCGAACACCCTTCCGGCATCCCCAACTTTTCGCGAGGCTAGGAGAGTATAAAACCCATGATGCGCGCCTATGTCAAGCACGGTCATACCCGGCCGCAAAAAACGACTAACAAATGCTGTTTCGGCTATCTCGAACTCTCCCGCCAGAATGGGACGACCAACGTGGTCGTTGCGTGCCACCCACCATAAGC
>JAYVXT010000724.1:0-3707 GCA_043785065.1 Bryobacterales bacterium
TGAACTTCTGGGCTACCTGGTGCGGACCGTGCCGCACGGAAATTCCCATGCTGATTGAGCTGGAACAAAAGTTTCGCGATCGGGGCTTCGCCGTTGTTGGCGTTGCCATGGACGATGACGGTTGGGGCGTCGTGAAGCCCTACATGGAGAAGTCGAAAATCAACTACCGCATGGTGCTGGGCGACGTGATGATGGCCCAACATTACGGAGGCGTCGACTCTATCCCTCAGACTTTTGTCATTGACCGCGAAGGGCGCATTAGCGCCGTCCACATGGGCGTAATCCGCAAAAAGGAATATATTGATGAAATTGAACAACTGCTTGCCCCGGCGCAATCTGCTAGGCTTGGCGATGCTGGGCAGCCCGCTTCTTTTCCTGGGACAAAAGAAGGGCCTGGGACAAACGAAGGCCCCCGCTAAGTCGCCCTATCCAAAACCTGCCACTGATTTTACACTCACCGACTCCACCGGCAAAGCGCAGAAGCTGAGCGACTATAAGGGTAAGGTGGTGCTACTCAACTTCTGGGCCACCTGGTGCGGGCCTTGCAAGATTGAAATACCATGGTTCAACGAATTTCAGGACAAATACAAGGCACGTGGTTTTTCGGCTTTAGGCGTGGCCATGGACGATGAGGGCTGGGAGTTGGTCCGGCCGCACCTTGCCAAGAACAAGATTTCCTATCCGGTCATGGTTGGCAACGAAGCGCTGGCGGAAAAGTACGGGGGCGTGGACTCGCTTCCCACCACCTTTCTCATTGACCGGCAAGGCCGCGTCACGTCAATGCATGTTGGGTTAGTTTCGAAGAAGGATTATTCTGATGAGATTGAAAAACTACTGCTTCAGGCTGGCCCCGGCGTATCTGCTAAGCAGCCTGCTGCTAGCCCAGCCGGTCGCAAATAGTGTGATTACGGCCCTGGGGCCTGGGCACACTGCATTGAAAAAAGACGGCGACGCGGAGATCAAGGTTGTTGTAAACGTGCGGCCCGGGTACCATGTGAACTCGAACAAGCCGGCGGATGAATACCTGATTCCTTTGCGGCTCTTGTTTGACACGACGCCTCTTGAGGCCGTGTCGGTTCACTTTCCGCAACCAAAGATGGAAAAGTATGCGTTCTCCGAAAAGCCTTTGTCGGTTTATTCAGGAACCTTTGAGATTACGGCCAAGGTTAAGGCGAAAGCAGATGCGCGCATGGGGATGAATTTCGCCAATGCCAAGCTGCGGTATCAGGCATGCAATGACAACTCCTGCCTGCCGCCGAAGACAATCGAAGTGCGCATTCCTTTTGACTTGAATTGACTCGGACTCTGCTGATACGGCCCGGGGCGATTGGGGATGCGATTGTGTCCCTGCCGGCGCTGGAGTTTCTACGCGCTGATTTCACGGAAGTGTGGGCTCCCTCAGCGAATTTGCCGCTGTTTGGCGGGGTTGCGGACCAGGTTCGCTCCATCGCCTCCTCTGGGCTTGACCGCGTTGGGGTATTCGATGAGCCGCTCCCGCTGGCCTTGCGCGAATTTGATCGGATCGTCTCCTGGTACGGGGCCAATCGCGATGAGTTCCGGGAAGCCGTTGATGAACTTCCTTTTGAATTTCATCGGGCATTGCCGCCCACCGGTTGTGATATACATGCCATTGATTTTTATCTTCGCCAAGTAGGCGCGCCACTGGGGGGCGTGCCGCGCGTTCCGGCATCAGCGATGAAGCGCGACTTCATAGCCATCCATCCTTTCTCCGGAAGCACCCGTAAGAATTGGCCTTTCGAAGAGTTTCAACAAGTGGCGGTGGGGATGCCGTTACCGGTGGAGTGGGCCGCAACCGAATTTGGTGTGAACCGGTTTGAGGACTTGGCCTGCGTTGCGGATTGGCTGGCTTCGGCCAGGGCCTACCTTGGGAATGACAGTGGCATCACTCATCTGGCGGCGGCGGTTGGCACGCCGGTGGTCTCATTATTCGGCCCCACTGATCCCGCCGTCTGGGCTCCGCGTGGCGCCTCGGTCACGATTCTCAAAATGGAAGAGACAACCGTGGCCCAAGTCAGCGAAATCCTGGCCGCTTGTGTTAGACTCCATAACTGATGAAACGGATTTTCGCCATACTCGTTTGCGCTGCTTCGCTGCACGCGGCGCCTAAATTCACGAAGGTTCACACCATTGCGGGAACTGGCCAAAAAGGCTTCAGCGATACGTTGATAGACAATCCTTTTGGCGTCATTATCGGACCCGACGGCAACGTCTATTTTTGCGAGTATTTGAACCATACGATTCGCAAGCTGAATTTGAAAACCGGCAAGACGATTGTCATTGCCGGGACAGGGAAGGCTGGATATACGGGCGACGGCGGACCGGCCATTTCGGCCACTTTCAACCTGCCTCATGAGATCCGGTTTGATAGAGCGGGCAACATGTACGTCGCCGATATGGGCAATCATGCCATCCGGAAAATTGATACGAAGTCCGGGAATATCTCCACGGTGGCGGGCACTGGCGCCGCCGGATATTCGGGTGATGGCGGGCCTGCCGCCAAAGCGCAATTGCGGCAGCCGCATAGCGTGCAATTGGATCCGCAAGGCAACCTCTTAATTTGTGATGTCGGAAATCACCGCATTCGGAGGGTGGATGCCACAACAGGCATCATTGATGTTTTTGCGGGGAATGGGGAACGCAAGACGACGGCGGATGGCGCGCCAATTAAGGGTACTCCGCTGAATGGTCCGCGCGCGCTTGATTTCGATCCTCAAGGGAACATCTATTTGGCGTTGCGCGAAGGAAACCAGATCTTCAAGTTGGATGCGAAGCAAGGCACGCTGCATCATATTGCCGGAACTGGCGAAAAAGGCTATTCGGGGGACGGCGGCCCGGCCAAGGAAGCGAAGTTGAATGGACCGAAAGGCGTGGCGTGGTCGCGCGACGGAGGCATCTATATCGCCGATACCGAAAGCCATGTTATACGGCGGATTGATCTGAAGTCCGGAGTGATCACAACCGTGCTTGGAACTGGCGAAAAAGGCGACGGACCGGAGCCCGATCCGCTAAAGTGCAAGCTGTCGCGGCCGCATGGTGTGTTTGTCGACAAAAAGGGCAAGCTGTATGTAGGCGACAGCGAATCACATCGCGTCAGGGTTGTGGACTGAATTTACTGGCTGAATACAAGCCGCCACTTGGATTCTCCGCCAAGGAACAAGCGAGGTGATTCACCGGCTGAAGTATCGGTATCTCCGACACCTTCGCCCATCACTTGCGGATACCAGTCTCCGCCGTCCATGATCTTTACTGGGGAACGCCAATAATTGGGTTTACCAGGATTGGACAAGTAGCTGATATACACGCCTTCTTGCGGCCAACCTGGGGTGCAGCATGCGTGATTCAACAGCATTACAAATTTTCCAAGAAACTTATTGTAGTGGACGGATGGTCCCCAGTAAGAGTCCGTGAATTCCGTATCCCATCCACCAATTGCTGGGAAAATTGGAGTTAAATCGCCACCCAAGCCTGGCTCGGTCCAATCATCATTGAAGTATTTCCAGACTTTTCCTACAGGGCTTTTCAAATCCTCTATCGCCATACGGGCGGTTGCCACGCCTTGCCGGGAAAGATCGCCACCGTAGTTGTCGAAATAGAAATAAAAATATTTCTGATCCTTGCCCAGTACGACCGAAAAATCTCCGTTGCCGCCGGCGAAGTAACCATTCTTTGAACCGCAGTTTGGAACG
>JAYVXT010000725.1:0-11838 GCA_043785065.1 Bryobacterales bacterium
CGCATGTCCAACCAAAACATATTAGTGGCCACTAGTGACTTACCCAGAGGAAAGCTTTTAGAGGAGCAGGACGTAAAGGTTTCGCGTTGGGCCGGGGCGGACCCTCTGGTAGGAGCCTTCACCAGCCCTGGTCAAATCATCGGCAAACCGCTCATGTCTAATGTCAGCCAGAACGAACCGATGACGGAATCAAAGGTTGCGGCAAGTTCCAAGGGAGCATCGCAACTGGTTCCCACGGGCATGCGCGCCGTTGCGGTGCGCATTCAGGAATCGTCTGGTTTGATGCCGTTCTTAAAGCCAGGACACAGGGTGGATATTCAAATCGTATCGGCCGCCAATTCGCTGCGGACGATACTTGAAAACGTAGAGGTGCTGTCGATCAGCGCGCCGTCGGCCAATATGCCTGGGACCCTGGTCAACGTTTTGACCCTGCTGGTGACACCGGCCGAAGCGGACCGCGCGGCGCTGGCCGACGCTACCGCCAAGCTGCGTCTGGTGCTTCGCAATCCCAACGATCAGGAAGCCACGCGGCGGCCGGGCATTGAATTGAATCGGGCGCTTGAAGATCTACATCTCAGTTCCGGCTCTACGAAGACAACTCCTCAAAGTACTGATTATCCGGCGCCTGCGGCGCCAGCCATTGCCGCGAATCGGGCGGTCGCGCCGGCGCAAAATCGGATCGATTTTCAAATTAAGGTACTCGGAGTGAACGACAAAGGCTTTGAGACGTTGCGCGCCGCGCTTAGCACACAGCCAACGCAAGGCAGGCTGCTGGTCAGTTCGTTCCGCCAAGGCAGCAATGCCGACAAGATTGTGAGCCAGCTTTCGGCTGCGAATCAGGCCGAGTTGCTTGCCGCCTCCAGCTACATTTCGGTCAATGACCGGCCAGTTTTCGTTAAACCTGGCAGCGCCTGGACTCAGGTTGCGGGCATTGCTTGCGGCATGTTCCTTAATTTGCAGCCGGTGGCAAACGGCAAAAGCCTGCGTCTCCACGTTCAACCGGAAGTGAGCCTGCCCCGCGGATCGGAAGTCGAAAGCCGCCGTACGGCCACGGATTTGAACATTGAAGCGGCCGGTAGCTTCGCCATTACCGGTTGGTCCGATAAAGCAAATGCTCCCGCGCTGTTGGAAAAACTATTCAGCGGCAAGTGGAAAAACACCGGCAATCTGGAGCCGGTGGTTCTTGTAACTCCTCTTTGGGGTTCCAATCAGAACCTGGCATTGAACAGTAAGCCCTAGCGAACCGATCATGACCGCCATTCCCGCGCTTCTCGTTTTTATCGGTGTCTTTCTGGTCTCAAGCCTTGCTGTTATCTTCGCCTCTTTGTGGCAGGACCGCACAGCGGACGGCGCTGCAACTCCGCAAGCAGGCGGCATTCCTGAATTGCCCATCCTGTTGCAGGAAGAATCGCTAAGCACCATTTCAATTTGGGAAACTCTTCTACAACATCTGGATATAGTCGAAACGCTGCATGGCCGGATTGTGGAATCAGGGCTGAAAGTAACAGTAGGCCGCATCACCGCGACCATGATGTTGTGCGGCGCTTTCTCGGCCGCCTTGGTCATTCAGCTTCCCTGGTTGTCTGGCGCATTTTCGCTGCTGGCTTTTGCCCTTGGCGCCGCCTTGCCCTACTTGTTCATTCTTTCAAAACGCAAGCACAGGTTTAACCAGTTTGAGCAACAGTTCCCCGACGCGCTGGATTCCATGGCGCGCGCCTTGCGGGCTGGGCATGCTCTGGCCGGGGCGCTGGAGATTTTGGCTACGGAAGCTCCCCAGCCATTGCGGGCCGAGCTTCGCCGCACGATGGATGAATACAAATTGGGTTCCAGTTGGGAACTGGCGCTGACCGGTCTTGCCGAACGGATTCCGCTCCTTGAAATCCGCCTGTTCACCGCCGCCATATTGCTCCAAAACCGCACGGGCGGCCGGCTCACCGAAGTACTGGAAAGACTCGCCGAAACCATTCGCGATTCCATTTCCCTGCGGGGCGATATAAAAGCCATTTCGGCCCACGGAAAGTTGACAGGCTTGATCTTGACTTTGCTTCCCATTCTTATTGCCGCCACTATGTATTACACTAGCCCCGGCTATCTGGATGTCCTCGTGGTTCATCCGCTCGGACCAACGTTGATCACCACCGCCGGAATCTTTTTGTTGCTGGGCCATCTGGTCATTAAGAAAATCGTCTCCATCAAGATCTGACTATATCGGAAGGCAACGTATCAATGACTCCTTTACTTATCTCCACCGCCTTTTTCATTTGCGTAGTGTTGGGAGTTGTTCTCGCCGGCGTTTGGTATTATTCCGGATTGGAAAAGCAGGCAGCCCCGGATGCCGTCAACCAGTTCGTACCTTCCGACACGGACCTGGCCAAGGAATTTCTGCGGGAAACAGTGGCGCGCGTCGGCCAAGCCATCCCTCAAAAACCCAGGAAATTGAGCCGCATCGAAAAGCAATTGGAGTATGCGGGTTATCACAATCCCAATAACATCAATACTTTTAATGGAATCAAGGCGGCATCGGCCTGCGCTTTTGCCTTGGTCAGCGCCGTTATCGGCTTCTTGTTCGAATTCCAAATGCTGGAAATGTTGATCATCGGCATGGCTGGTATCGGCTATGTAGTTCCGGAAAGAGTTCTCGAATGGCGCGTATACAAGAGGGCAAGAAGCCTTCGTTCCGGACTTCCGCCAGCGCTTGATCTGTTGATTCTCAGCATTGAAGCGGGCCAATCGATGGACAGCGCGCTCATCGAAGCCGGGCGGGAATTGCAGCATGGGTTTCCGGAAATCGCGCAGGAATTCGCCTGGGTGCAAATGGAGTTGAACGCCGCTGTTGGGCGTACGGAAGCGTTCCAAAATCTGGGATTGCGTAACAGTGAACAGGAAATTAAACGGCTATCGCAAGTTCTGGTGGACTGCGACCGCTTTGGCACGGGCATGGCCGGAGCCCTCCGAAGCCACGTGAAGTTTCTGCGTATCCGCATTCGGCAAGAAGCGCGGGAGGCGGCCCGCAAGGTTGGTGTCAAACTTGTTTTCCCCGTATTCTTCCTGATCTTTCCTTCGGTCCTGTTAGTTACCATGGGCCCCGCCGTGCTGCAGCTAACCAGCCAGTTGTCCGTATTGCTTAAGTAGCTTCCGTGGCCTGATCAGAATTGTCGTGTCGTTTTGAACCTATTTCCTGTAGCCTGAGCATTCGGGCAACGGAAAAGCCTCGAACAAAAGACAGGCCTTTCACAAATTCCGCCGAACTCCCGTCCGGGCCCCACTGATCTCCAATCACAACCACTCCAAAAAAAAGCCATCACGCTTAACCCCCATAACCGCAATCAATTACCGCCTTGACCCCAAACTCGCCAGCCCTAACTTGGCAAACCCGCAGTGTACTCTTAAAACCAAAGAGAAGCACCATGCCAACCACCAAAAATCAACCGCCGCAACTGCGCTACCTCGACCTGGCCCATCGCCTCAATCTCTTCCTAACGCCAGATCACCAAACCTGCGCCACACTCCCCAACGGCACAGCCGTCCCGCTCTACTCCGAGGATTTTTTCACCTGGCTACTCCAAGCTTCCGACCATAAACAAATCCCCTCCCCGTCTTCCGCCCAGTTCTCCTACCTCCAGCGCCAACTGGATGCCGAAGCCTATTCCACTCGCAACTTCCAAAAAACCCACCTGCGAGTCGCCCAAACCGGTCAAGCCGCCTTTCAAATTGAGCTCGATAATTTCACCCATCCAACCATCAACCTTAACTATCACAATTGGACTCTAACCGCCGCGGCCCCAGAATCCAACTTCCTCCGGCCCACCCAAAGCCATCCCCTCCCTATCCCCGAACCATCGGGTATCGACCTACCAACCACACTGGCTCTAGACTTCGCCCTAAGCTCCGAAACGGCAACGCAACTGGCGGAGTGGCTAGCCCTGGCCATGCTCCCCGATCAACAGCCTCCAATCCTAGTCATCACCGGCAAGAAGCGTGATCAGGCCACGCGCAAGCTACGCAACCTGCTCGATCCTGTAATCCATCCGCTCCTCGAAATCCCATACACAAATCGCGAGCTTGGACAACTGGCCTTAACCAACAATGTCCTTGCCTTCTCAATCTTCAAATACATCGCCTCCAGCAAAATCGAAGCACTGAACAAACTCCAATCAGGAATGCTCATCAAACTCAAAGAAGTAAACAAACGCAGGGGCGCACTCTGGTCCACCGTCGCCCGCCCCATCATCATCTCCGCCGGCGAGCCGATCCAAATTAGCCCCAATCAACTCAACATAGAAATCAACGAAGCAAATTCAGAGGAAATCTCGTCCCACCTCTTCGGCGCACTTTTAAGCATGATGGTCACGGTGTTAAACCAAATCTACTCAAAACCAACCTTTGATTGGAAGCCACTGCCTGCCGTGCTCCCGCCATCACCGAACATCTTGGAATTTACAAATGCCCCTGACACATAACAAAGTAAGGCCCAACTCCGGCCACAAAATGGAGTCGCCAAACAACCCCTCTCGTAGGTCTTTGACAACTGAATAACTCAAACCCGTAAGCGCTGGAGTTTGTACATTTTATTTCATAACTTTGGCCATGGCTCCGACTAGCCCCCTATGCTAATAGGGGGACTGGAGTTTCTACATGCAGGCGAGGCTAGACATCACTAATACACAAGTTTCAGTGCGAATTGAATCACGCGGGGCTGATTGGCTATAGAGCTTACTACTCCAAACTGTACATTGCCAAGCGACGTGTTCGGAGGAGCAAACCGCACCGTATTCGTTATATTGAAAAACTCCGAGCGGAACTGCAGATTCAACTTTTCTCGAATCCGAGTGTTCTTCACAAACGAAACATCCGCGTTCCGGGCCGGGTCGCTTCGCAAACCAGTATATGTGCGAGCCGCGTTGCCGAAGGTGTAGGCCGCGGGATTGGTGAATTGCGAAATATCGAACCAGCGCTGCCACGCAGGGTTGTCCAGCTTCGGGCTAATCCCACTCCAATTCGGGCGCTGTCCTCCGCCCTGGGAAAACGTGTTGTTCACGGATGTTCCGATGCCCAGTGGATTGCCGCTATATGCCAAGAAAATCACGCCCATCTGCCATCCGCCAAGAAACTTGCCGGCAATGCCCTTGCCATCTTTGAAGAAGGGAGCTTCATAAACCGTATTCACAACAATCCGGTTTGTTTGATCCAATTCGGAGACGGAGCGCTCGGCGCGCAAGTTATTGTTGTTTTGGAAGCCAGTTCCGCCCGTGGATTCGCCGGCAAAAGTACCGATGCCATTGTCCATGGCTTTTGAATACGTGTAGGAACCCATCACTGAAAGCCCCTTTGAGTAGCGCTTTTCCGCCTTCAGCGTAAGCGCATGGTAAACGGAACTGGCCCAGGTTGTGTTTGCCGAGGTCACTCCATCAAACTGCGGATAGGGCCGCAGCAACTGGGCGCGAGTCACTGTCGCACCGGCCAGAATTCCGGAAGGAATCTGGCCCAAGAAAGGATTAGGAACCTGGGTACGTAGTCCATCACCGAGGGCTAAAGCAGAATCGGGAATCTGGTTCAGCGTCAGGTTTTGAGGAAGCTTCAGGCCATGGCTGCCAAGGTAACCAGCCTCGACAAGAACCGCGCCGGGCAATTCCCGCTGGATGTTGAAGTTCCACTGAACGCTGTAGGGAGTCACGTTGCCTCGATCGGTAAAGGCAATGGCTTGCCCCAACAAAGTGGCCGCGCCTTGGCTGCTTCCCGTGGCCTGCAAGAGACCGTTGGGGTAGGGGTTGCTCAACGGATTCAAGGGAACCAACCCGGCGTTACCGACGCTGGTCAACATGGAAGTTGTGGTCTGAAAACCGGAAATGCCGAAGGCGGCAGGGCCACTGCCGATGCCCGTAATGCTCGAATAGAACAACCCGCCGCCGCCGCGAATCACGGTCTTCGGAGCTACCAGATACGCGAAGCCGAAGCGAGGCGCGAAATTGTTGGCATCATACTTTGTGTTGGTTCGCGGATTGTCTCCAACTCCAGTGAACGTGAGCGCCCCATGCAGGGCAAGGCCGGGAGTGTTCAGTGGAGGCTTGGCGTCATAATCGAAATTTGTAAGTTGATTGAAGCGGTCCGTGCGAGGCGTCTCCATCTCCCAACGCAAGCCAAGGTTCAGCGTCAGCTTTGTGGAAACCTTGAAGCTGTCTTGAATATACCCGGCATAGTATTTCGTTTGGTTCGCCACGGCAGGCGACGGAGTGACACTGCCGCTGGACGCATACCCTAACAAAAAAGACGCCACCGCATGACCGGCTGTAGCGGTGGGACCAGTTGCATTCGGCCCTTGTGTAAAGGCTTGGTTAAAGCTGAACACCGGCGTGTTGGCCCCGGTTTGCAAATTGTTGAAACGGACAACGCGGTAGTCGAAGCCGGCTTTAAGGGAGTGGCGGGAAAGAATTTTATTCCCGCTCGCCTGCACCGCATGAGTGTCGTTGCCAAGGCGAATCACGTCGGTTGCGCCAAGAGTTCCACCAACGATGATGTTCGGGATGGAAGAGCTAGTGCTGTAACCGTTAATGCCAAAATTGGGAAAGGCGCGTGGGACAAGCTGTGGACCGAAGCCGGCCGGAAAACCAAGCGTGGCAATGTCGAAGGGCTCGCTAAAAGCGGAACGGAAATTCGATAAGCGGGTGTAGGAATAACGAAATGTTGCCAGCGTGCTGGGATTAAAGGTATGGGTATCTTCCAACACGGAATTGCGGCGGCCAAATGTTTGCGGCCCGGTTCCCGGCGAGCCGGGGTTGTCGCGGCCATAAGGGGCAGCGCGGATGAGCGGGGAATCGTCCGCCGAGTAGCGCGCAAAGAGACGGTTCTTTTCGTTGATGTAGTGATCCACGCGATAACTGACTGTATCTTTGTTCACCAGATTGCCATCCGTGCGGGCAAAATTGTTCACGCCCGTAAAAGGGTTAGACCCGGCGGTGTTCGGTGTAGGGAAAAACTTCAGCACTTTGGCGGCAACGGGATCAATGCGATTAGCCGGAATCTTACCGCCCGCGAAGGGAGTGCGCGTGGTTACGCCGTTGGCCGTGAGCGTGGTTAATGGGTCGTAAATGGTGATCAAGGCTCCAGCTGTATTGCGTATGTTGGAAAAATCGCCGCGTAACTCTTCAGCCCGCGGCGTGGTTCCGATAAAGGTCAGGCCCTGCACGAAGCGCACCGATTCCACGCTGACGAAAAAGAAGGTTTTGTTCTTGCCATTGTATATTTTTGGAATCGTGACCGGTCCCCCAATCGTTCCCCCAAACTGATTGAACTTGAATGGAGGACGCTTTTGCCCCGATTGATTGGCGAAAAAGTCGTTCGCGTTAAGCTTATCGTTGCGCAAAAACTCGTAGAGCGAAAAATGATAGTTGTTCGCGCCGGCCCGTGTGATCACGTTAAACACTCCACCCGCCGCGCGTCCGTATTCAGCGGCAAAGCCGTTGGTTTCTACTTTGAATTCCTGGACGGTGTCGGGATTGGCATTAATCACTGGCTGATTCTGCGACGGTGCGGAGTTTGGCGCGCCGTCCAGCAGGAACTCATTTGCGTTGGCCCGCTGCCCGTTAATGGCGTAAGAAACCGTGCTGATCTGGTCCACAACCAATTGGTTCACGCCAGCCGATGGCCGAACCCCCGGCACCAGCATCGCCAGCGCATAAGTGTTGCGGCCCAACAGGGGAAGCTCCGTCACCTGTTTGCTCTGCACCACTTGCCCCGTGGTTGAAGTTTCCGTATCCAGCACAATGCTCTGCGCCTGCACTTCAATGCGTTCACTCACTTGGCCAACCTGCAAAGTGAAATCAAGCCGGGCAACTTGCTGCACGGCCAGTTCCACGCCAGTTTCGCGAACCGATTGAAAGCCGGCCTTGCTGACGGAAATGGTATAGCGGCCAGGAAGTAGCGAGGGGATGCTGTAGAATCCCTGACCATTGGTTTCGACGTTGCTCTCCACGCCACTAGCGGCGGAGGTAGCAGTAACCTTTGCGCGGGGCGCTATGGCGCCAGAGGCATCGGCCACCCGGCCAGTAATCGAGGAAGTCTGGGCAGACACTGCGCAGCAAAAAATTCCCGCAAGGAGTGAGGACCTGAAGCACGACATGGCGCAACTATATCAGAGTGTAACTTTCGCGGCAATTTCCGATCCGATGGCGAGCGATGCAGTGGCTCCCGGGCTTGGTGCATTCAGGACATGCAATGCCTTTTCGCTCTCCACAAATAGGAAGTCTTGCACCAGTTCACCACTCGGAGTCAACGCCTGCGCCCGCACTCCAGCTCCGCCGGGAGAAAGGTCATCTGGTTGGATCGCCGGCACCAAGCGCCGCAGCGACTCGCAAAACATTTGCCGGCTGAATGAGCGCCGGATTTCCCACCAGCACATGGAAGGATACTGGGCCAAAAACCGCCATAGCCCGGGAAACAGCAGTGCGTCCAGCGAATCTCGTAAACTGAAGTCGGTCTTCTTATACCCTTCGCGCCGTAACGCCAGCACCGCGTTTGGCCCGGCCTCCACTCCGCCGTGGATCAGCCGCGTGAAGTGGACTCCGAGGAACGGAAACTTTGGATCAGGTACGGGGTAAATCAGGTGACGAACCAAGTGCTGGCGTTCGGGCCGGATGACGTAATACTCTCCACGAAACGGCACGATGCGGGCGGTGCGCGTCTCACCGGCCAACTCACTGACGCGATCACAATGCAGTCCGGCACAGTTGATTAAGAAGTCACCGGAGAACTCGCCCGCCGTGGTTTCAGCCACCCACCCGCCATCGCGGCGCAGTAATTTATTGACCCTTGCGTTGGTGTGAATCTCTCCGCCCAATGCGCGAATTTTATCCACCAGCACCGCGCAAACTCGGGCGTAATCCACAATCCCTTCTTCGGGAACTCGTACCGCACGAAGGCCGCCCACGTTGGGTTCAATCTCGCGCATCGCTTCAGGGCCCATTTTCTTCAAGCCCTGCAAACCGTTGGCCGCGCCACGCTCGTAAAGCTCGTCGAGGCGACCGAGTTCACTTTTATCGGCGGCAACCACAAGCTTGCCGCAGATGTCGTGAGGGATACCGTTTTCCTGGCAAAATCGCACCATTTCACGGATACCCGTCACAGCCAAACGCGCCTTGTTCGAACCTGGCTTGTAGTAGAGCCCAGCATGCAGCACACCGCTGTTATGTCCCGATTGATGCCAGCCAACTCCTGCTTCTTTTTCCAACACAACGGGAGTTACGCCGGGTCTCGCTAATGCCAACTTGTAAGCCGTCGCTAAGCCGACGATACCGCCGCCGGCTATCAGAACTCTCTGTTTTGCCATCTATTTTACGAACACCGTGGCCGAGCGCGGACTCGCCACGCTTCCAATTTGCAGAGTTACGGGGACTTCTCCGGCGGCGAGGTTATCGGGCACCCGGGCATTGATCTGCAGCAGGCCCGCTACCAGACCCGGAGCGCCACCGATATACTCAAGATTAGCCACTTGGTCACCGATCCGCAGCATTACCGGCTGGTTAGGCTTCGGCAATGGCGCGGCGGTTAACTTACCGTCCACACCGGCTGGCGTCGTGGCTCCCTCACCCGTGCCGAACAACACAACGATGGACCCGCGCGCCGCCGGATTGGATGCGGAGTTGAAGCTGCCGTTCTCATTCAGAATAGCCGCTGGGCCACGCCCGTTTGAAGCAGCGGTGAAAAGCGCCGGAGCCGCGGTAGCAATTGCAAGCGCCAGGGAATTGGTTAGTTTTCCATTGTTATTCACTTGCACCGTTGTGGCCGACCTTCCGGCAACGGCATAAGGCACGATAGCGCTAATCTGGTTGGCGCTTACGTACACGAGTGGCGCGGCCCGCCCATCAAACAAAACTTGTGTGTTGGCGAGTGTCGTGTCAATCAAGCCTTGAGCATTCAACCGTGCTGTTATTAAATCGGCGGGTCCAATCTGATTTCCGAACACGGTGATGATTTGGCCAGGAGCCACAGCGCCGGAAACGAAACTGGCGCCGTTAACCACTCCGGCCGAGTTCAAGAAATTCGGTTGCGCGAAATTCGCATTGATCACCAATTCTTTATCGGCGGGCACGCTTAGGTTGGGATCGGCGCCGCCGGCGTCGCCGCTCCAGCCAGTGAACAAGTAGCCCGCACTGGGCGTGGCAATTAATTGCACTTGAGAGCCGGAAGCAAAAAAGGCTCCGCTAGTCACGCCGCTAATTCTCGCTGTGCCGCCTATACCCGCAGTCAGCGTCACGCGGTAACGCACACGGAAATTGGCGGTGATGGTTTCCCCGCCGGCAGACGCCGTAACTATTTGCGTCGGTGCGTTGCCAATGCTCCAGTTATCGAAAGTCGCCTCCACCCCGCCAATGTCCAGTGTTTGGACGCTTTGATCAATCTTCAGCGTGTGGTTGGTTCCGGCGGTCCAGGTGAAAACGCGAGGTGCGGTCCGCGGGCTTGCATCGACATTGACTTGCAATCCGGGTGGGTTGCTTTCAATACGAGTTACGGGCAGGTTGGTGAACCTCGCCTGATAGTTAGTAGTGGCCGCGCCAAGAATCGACACAAGAGGGTTGGGCGCGTCTCCAAAGATGCTGAACAGGCCGAAGCCGCTCCAGTTTACTTGGGAAAAACCGTTGTCGGGTATCGGCTGAACGGAAACTTGGCTCCCCACTGGATAATAGCCATCAGGAAAGAAAGGCGACACAACAATTTTGCCGCCGGCGCCGGAAGTTAACGGGTCTTTGCTCTGAACCGAGAAATGGGCTGTATAAACAGTGGCATCGTTCGATGCCCTGATAGTATGCGTTTGAGCACCATAGTCGCTCCAACGTGCGAATTGATTGCGGCCTCCAGTGAACGCAGTAGAATCGGCGCGAATTGTGTGAGTTGAACCATCGGACCAATTGAAGGAAGCGGGTGCCGTTACTTTAGCGCCATCGACGATCACATCCAAACCATCGGGGTTGGTGGCGATCACACAGCATTGCACCGGCCTGCCATACATTCGTTGCGCGGTGTCGATGTCGCTTGCCGTGAGACCAACCCGTTGACCAAGGGGAATGCCGGCGGGAAGCGTCTCAATGGCGACCAGTGCGCCTTTCGAATCCCCGGCGGGTCCGTAATGCATGATCGAATCGTAAGCATATGGGCCGATGTCCACTCCTCCAGTAAATTGCTGGGTGAATTGATCCCAATAAAGGGGCCCGATGTTGTCCAGCCGGACCCGCACGTGCGCACCACGATCCTGACGCGATTGCGTATGCCAGAATCCAACGGTATGGCCAATCTCGTGAATAATGGACCCTTGCGAACAGCTGTCGGGAAGGTTGATTGTTTGCGGTCCGCCTATCCGGCCCACGTTTGAATTACACGACCCTCCATTATTTTGGCGGAAGCGGATGTAATCTACTTCCGTGGTTCTGGGGACCAACTTGATGCTGGTTTTCTCGTTCCAATGCGCCAAGGCGCCGTCAATACGTCCCTGATTCGGCACAGTGTCATCAATGATGTAGGGAATCACGCCACTTGGCCAGCGACGGCTTTCAAAAGGAGTGATTGACGATTGGCGAACCGGCGTTTTGCTGGAAAGTGCTTGCAATTCAAGCCGCTCAACAGAGCCAAGAACGATATCGCCTTCAACAATGAAGTCGCCATCGGCAACTTGGCCGCGAACTTGGCGGCCGTTCCATTCAATGGTGCGCCAATCGGCCTGTTGCGCCAGTAAGGGAAAAACAAGAAACAGAGTCGCGAAACGGATCATACCTCGCTCCTTTGAAAGAGTGAAATTCCAGCTATGCCGGCGGCCCCGGCATCGGCACAACTTGCCGAGTTTTCCATTGT
>JAYVXT010000726.1:0-11785 GCA_043785065.1 Bryobacterales bacterium
GCTCAATCGATGGACGGTCGCTTCCTTTACGTCACTAACACAGGCGGTTCCAGCCTTTCAGTGCTTGATGCCAACTCGCTTGCTTTATTCCAAACTATCGCGCTACCCGCCAAGCCCGAAGGCGTCGGCGTCGGCAGCGATGGACGGGTGTTGATCACCACCCAAGGCTCCGGAACCAACAACGCTCTGAACACTTTGGTTCTGTATGATCCCGTGCAAGCATCCGGCCAACAGATCAGTATCGTTTCCATGCCAACCCCGCCGGTAACACCGGCTCCATTGCCCCAATTATTCACAGGCCGTCCCACCGTGGCCTATCCTGGCCGCATCGTTCGCACCGCCGACGGCGCCTTTCTTATGGGTTTAGTCGCCACCAATCAGAACGCCAATAACGCAGCCACCACCACCTTCATTTACGAAGTGGCTAGTGGCACTATCCTCAGAAATCGCAATACCCACGGCCAATCCACGACACTTTCCATTTCACCGGACGGAAGCCGTTTCATGGCGGGCTTCACTTTATACGACACCGCAACATTAGCCGTCACGGCACAAATGAACGCCGCCAATTTGCCTTTCTACAATGGGGGCACTGCCCTGGCCGCTTTCAATGTCGCCCGCAACATCGGCGGCAGCGCGTTTTCAAAGGAAGGCGACACCATCTACCTTACGGCAAATACAAACACGGGAACCAGTACTCGATCCGTCTCTAATATTCTCTATGTGGCAAGTTCCAATAACCTCGGCGTGCGCCTGGGTTTAAAGCTCAAAGAATCCATCATTGGAAGGATCGTTTCCACCGCCGACGGCCAGGAAGGTTATGCACTTTCGGAAACTGGCTTGTTGTACCTCCCCTTCGGCAAGATCTTCGACCTGCCCATCATCCAACCTGAAACCACCACCGTTTTCCTCACCCAAGACAATTGCAATCGCGGGATCTCTAAAGCGCAGGTGCGCGTATCAAACCTGGGTAAAGGGCGGCTCACCTACACCGTCTCCAATACCTCCACCGCTCTAGTGGCCGACGTCACCACGGGCAATGTGCCGTCCACCATCACTTTCACCATGGATTCCGGACGCGCCGGCGTCGCCCGTTTGCCCGGAACCAATCTGTTTACCAATGCAGCAGGCGGCGGCGGAACGCCCTTCGCCGTTACCGTTAGCTCAAACGAGGCGGTAAATATTCCGAACATCGTCAAGGTCTTCATGAATTTCCGCCAGACTGACATGCGCGGCGTGATCCTTCCCATCCCCACGGCATTAAATAACAACCAAAGCTTATGGGATACTTTGCTTGATGAGCGCCGCGGCCGGCTTTATGTATCGAACCCCGGTTACAACCGCATCGAAGTGATCGATACCAGGAATCAAGTGGTGCTGAATCCAATCGAAGTGGGCCAACTACCCCACGCCATGGCGATGACGCCTGACGGCGCAACTCTATATGTCGGCAATTCCGGGGGTGAATCCGTTAGC
Organism: Bryobacterales bacterium; assembly: GCA_043785065.1. Classification (GTDB taxonomy): domain Bacteria; phylum Acidobacteriota; class Terriglobia; order Bryobacterales; family Bryobacteraceae; genus JANXSF01. The sequence goes on from JAYVXT010000726.1 coordinate 1,477, forward strand.
CTGGTGGACCTGGAAACATTAAAGGTTACAGGCAGCCTCGCTTTCCCTCCGCTCCCCAGATCTTCCCAATCGCAATCGCAGCCAATGTCTCCCGTAGCCCTAGCCTATAGCGCCAACGGACTGCAACTTATGATGTCCAACGGAGCCAATGCCACCTTCTGGCGCGAATCGAATGGAGTGGCTGTTCCGCGGGCGGCCAATAACGTCACCCCCGCATCGCTAACTTTACCCGTATCGATGTCTTCCAGCCCGCTAGGTGAGTTTGTCCTGGTGATGAGCGGCAATAACAATGCCAGCACTTATCTGTATGACGCTTTCGCCGATACATTCACAGCATCGAAACAGGTTTACGAACAAGCCCCGGTAAGCTACTTCGGCCCCACAAGCGCCGCCCCCAGCGGGTCCTACTTTTTGGCCAATGGCCTGATTCTAAGTTCTTCGCTAGCGATCCTCGGCGGCACTGAACGTCCCGGCGCAACGCAAAACACATTCATTCAAGTCGGCCCGTTCGGCTTCAATCAGCAGACTGTCGTGTCCAACGGGCAGCGCAACGTAGCCGCCATCGCCACCGTTGACGAAAACAACTACCTGCGCATGACCACGCCCGTGCGGCAAAACCTCAATTCCACGACCAAGGACGACGCGCGCACCATCATCGAATCGGTAAACATTCAAACCGGCGGACTAAGCGAAGTGGCCATCGGCCCCGACAGTCCCCAGCAAAATGTCTTCGGCAACACGCGCCTCAATATTCCTTCGCGACAAATGGCCATCGATTCCACATTCAACGCCTACGCGATCACTTTATCCGGCGTTAGCATCATGCCCGTTGATGTGAAGGGCCCTCAACCAACTCCCACCGTGCCGGATGGAATTAAGGGCGTTATCAACACCAATGACAATACCAACGTGTTGCGGCCCGGAGCATTCATCACCATTAACGGTACCGACATGGGGGCCGATTCGGTGGCCACTTCCCTTACCCCTCCCACCGTTCTTGGCGGTACTTGCGTAACGCTAAACGATCAGCCTCTGCCGCTTCTGTCCGTCACCGGCACTCAGATCACGGCGCAAATTCCCGAAAATGCGCTGCCTGGAACGGCAGTGCTGCAAGTCCGGTCGCTGGCCCGATCAGCCAATAGCGATCCCATTTTGATCACGATCAAGAAGTAACATACGACAGATGAACATGATTAGAATACAGAAAATTGCCGTTGCCCTCTTCCTTGTTGGATGTTCCGTTTCCCAGGCCCAAACCGTAAACACCGGCGCAACCTTTGGCGACGTGATTCCACTCAATGGCGCACCATCCGATTTGGTGCTGGATGAAGCCCGCCAGCGCGTTTACATGGTCAATCCCTCGGCCAATCGCGTTGACATCCTTAGCATGGGCACTCGTAAATTGATGAAGTCGGTGAACACGGGAACCTACCCCCTTTCAGCGGCCATTTCACCCGATGGCGCTTTCCTTTACGTAACGTGCACCCAAAGCGCTTCGATCTCTGTAATCGACCTTGGAACCGATTCCTCTAACCGCTCCGTCAGCCTACCCGCGAAGCCCGAAGGCATCGCCGTCGGCGCCGACGGCCGCGTGCTGATCACCACTCAAGGCTCCGGCACAAACAATACAAGCAACACTTTATTGCTGTTCGATCCGGCGCAAGCAAGAGGCCGGGAAGTCACTCCAATTTCCTCACCGCCTCCCATCAACACCCCGAATCCATTGGCCGCTGTCTTCGCCGGCAAACCAGCCACTCCATTCCCAGGACAATTGATCCCCATGCCCGCCGGAGACTATATCGTCGGCATGGTGGCTATTAACCAAAATGCGGCCGCCGCACAAACAACTCTGTTCATCTACGAAGTTTCCAGCGGCATCGTCCTGAAGAACCGCACGGTCACCGGCCAGTCCACCATCCTCTCCATGGCACCGGACGGCAGCCGCTTTATGGCCGGATCCACGTTGTACGAAACAAAATCGTTGGCCGTGCTGGGACAAATGAGCACCGCTAATCTCCCCTTTTTCACCGGCAATGGATTCAGTTCGGGCTTCAATGTGCAACGCAACTTCGGCGGCAGCGTGATCTCCCCCGATGGCTCCGCGCTTTACTCCGCATTTAATGTAGCCGCTACAGCGGCAAAGCCCGTCGCCAATGTCCTCTACGTGGGCAACCCTTCCAACCTCAGCGTCTCGCTCGGACTGAAGCTGAAGGAATCCATCCTCGGCAAAATCGTTTCCTCGGCTAGTGGGAATGATATTTTCGCCGTCTCCGAATCGGGTCTGATGTACTTGCCAATCTCCACTATTTACGAATACCCCTTGATCGACGTCGATACGAGCCAAGTGTTCCTCGCCAATGACGAATGCAATAAGGGTGTGGCCCGCACCTCGGTTGGAGTCAAGAATCTGGGCAAAGGCCGTCTCAGTTTCAGCATCCCCAACATCACCCCGGCGTTGGTAACTGAAATCGACAAAGGCCTTGCCCCCTCCACCATCTCATTTGTGATGGAACCCGGCCGCAGCGGTATTGTTCGCTTAGCTGGCACCAATCTCTACAACGGAGCCGGAGGCGCCACCGGAACGCCTATTAACGTGACTATCCAAGCGCCAGAAGCCATCAATTTTCCGCCCATCATCCGTGTGTATATGAATTTCCGCAACCGCGACCAGCGCGGCCTTGTTTACCCAGTCCCCAATACGCCCAACAATAATAGTCAAGGGCTAATCGACATGGTGCTCGATCAACCGCGCAATCGCATTTATATCTCGAATGCCGGCTATAACCGCGTGGAAGTGTTCGACACGAAGAAACTGCAATTCAATGCACCGATCCCCGTCGGCCAACTTCCGCGCGCCCTGGCCATGACGCCAGACGGCTCGACGCTTTACGTTGGCAATTCCGGTGGCGAATCGATCAGCGTCATTGATCTCGAAAGCCTGATTGTTGTCGGCAACGTGGATTTCCCTCCTATCCCCCGCATCGGCGGACAAGCCGCCATCACTCCCGTCGCCATGTCTTATGGCTTAAGTGGTTTGCAGTTTATGATGTCCAACGGAACGTTCTGGCGGCTGGTGGGCAGCACCGCAACGCCCCGCCCCGCCAACTCGGTGACACCTACCGCGGTGCCGGCCCCCATATCGATGGTCTCCACCGCCGGCGGCGAATTTATTTTGACAATGGCCGGAAATGGCGTCGCCTACTTGTATGACGCCCTGGCCGATACATACGTGTTGTCGCGCAATCTCTTTGAGCAAACGCCAGTCAGCTACTTCGGCCCGGCAGCAGGTTCCCGAACCGGCTCTTACTTCCTTGCCAACGGATTTATTCTAAGTTCGTCGCTTGCCTATATTGGCGGATTTGAACGCCCAGGCGTGACCCAATTCGGCCCGCCCGCGGGACCCGGCCAACCGCCAACGCAAACTATTGTTTCCAACGGCAGCCGCAATATCGCCGCCGTCTATCCGCTCGACGACACGCGCTACATCCGCATGACCACGCCCGTCCGCCAAAACATCAACGCCGCTACTCGCGACGATCCGCGGATGACCATTGAAATTGTCAACACCGTAACCGGTGAAGAGTCCTTAGTCGGCATTGCCCCGGAAAACCCAGTGAACAACGTGTTCGGCGCAAACCGTGTCAACGTCCCCTGGCGCCAACTTGTGGTCGACTCAAACGGCACAGCTTACGCAATCACACTCTCCGGCCTGACCGTTATCCCGTTGCAGCTTTCCGGCACACCAATCCGCCCCATCGTGACGGCCGGCAACCGCGGTGTAGTGAACTCAGCTGACGGAACGCCTAACCTGAGTGTAGGCAACTTCATCACCATCAGCGGCACGAATCTCGGCGCACCGGGCACGGCCGACCCCAAATCGGGACAAAAATTGCTCGGCGGCTCATGCGTCACCATTGACGATTCGCCGCTCGATCTGATCTCCGTTTCCGCGACGCAGATCACCGCTCGCATCCCCGACGACATCATCCCCGGCACGGCCATTTTGCAGGTGAAATCCCTAGCCGTAGCCGAACAAAGCGACCCTGTGGTAATCTCCATCCGCAAGCCTTAAGTGTGGCGGACCCCCAGGTCTGCGGAAGATCCCTGGTCCGACTTCTCAGAGAACGAAAACAATTAGAGCCGACGTCTTAGTTGCTCATATTCTATACAGACGGCAACTGTTAAGTGATGTGCTGATCGCGGTAAGCGCCGCCCGCGCTGGGATAGTGGTCGTCACCGCCAATGCCAAAGACTTCGCCCGCATTGCGCACCATTCACCAGTACGTTGGACATTGCCTGCCTAGGTTCATCGCAACGAGACAGTATTTGACTCTTTACCATCCGTGACAATTTGAACACTAAAAACAGAGCCGGGAACACCCGCCGGAAACACCGCATTGACCTGATAGATGCCAACGTATCCGGGAACCAGACCCGCGAAAGTCACTTCGGCCGGCACACCACTAATCCGCACGGAGACGTCGCCCACGGCGGAACTGTTGAAGTCCAGTGGAGCAATCCCCGTCGCGGGTTGGTTGCGCACGGACCCCAGCCCGGAGCAGGTAAATAGAGATTCTGCTCCCAGGATCGAATGGAAATTGGTGGGCGATCAACCCGCTGCCGTCCGGCATTGTGAAAATATGCGGAGCAACGTCATTGAGCCGAATCTGAAGTGGCTTACTTTCAAGGTTGCCCACCATAATGGTCAGACTCGCGCTTGAAACACCGGCTAGCTCCCATGGAATCCGGATGTTCACCTGAGAGGGAGTGGTGGCGTATATCGGGGCCGCAATTCCATTAATCTTCACCGCAGTTCCACCCAGCGATAGAGGCAACTGCGTTTGCGGTGAAATCTGAGCTGTGAAGGTGAGCGACGTTCCGAGCACCGCAGCTATGCTGCCAGGGGCTAATGGCGTAACGCTGAAATCCGCTGCATTGACGACAAATGTCACAACCGGACTCCCTCGGCCGCTGATTGTAAAAGCAATTGGAGCCTGTGAGGATTCGGCAAAACGCGGGGTTGCATCCGTTAGACTCGCAAAATCATAGGTGCTGAGCGGTCCAAGGCTGCCTCGAACGGTAGCGATTCCATCCTCCGGAAGTTTGTTCGGCGAGTCTGCCGTGAACCGCACAGCAACATCGAACTGAATCCGTTCAATTACGTCCGCATTGGCGGCTACGATTTCCCAGACGGCAAGCGCCGAGCCATTATAAACCGTGATAGGGATGAAATCACTCCCGGAGATAGGACGATATGATCCCTCACCATGTGGACCGGTACTGACCATAACCGCGCGAAGCCCCGGCGAGGCCAAGGAGGGCAGCGCGGAAACCAACAATTCCACCCCGCGCGGGATGTTCTGAAAATGGGCTATGAGGCGCGTCCCTTGCGTGGCCAATCCAGCACTTAGGTAAGTGCCGGAAAAACTGGGGTTGTAGAATCCGCTCGTGGTCCCATAAAGTTTTCCCACAATATTTTGAGCCGCGGACGCCGAGTCGTCGCCCGGCTGAGTCGATACCGTGCGAGTTTTGAAAGCCGAAGCGAATCCCTCGGCATAGGTGATGGTAAAGTCCGCAGCCGCCGATGCCGTGTTGTGGTTCTGCGAAGAAGTCAGGATTGCACTTGTGGATGTGAAGTTCAGTGGCGATTGAATGAAGCCAACGGTTTGCTGCGCCTGGTCAATTACGGTTGAAACAAGGTTTCCTCGTACCATAACGAACATCACCAATTGAATTGGAACACCTCTAGGACCATCTCCAAACAAATTGATGTTTGCTCGAACGTTGGTGATGCGCAGAGTTTTCCAGGACTCGAGCGGCAGTATCCACTCAACGACATTACCGGCGATTTGCTTAGCCTGGAAAACGTTGTATTGACCCGATGCCGGAGCCATGCACGGCGAAGGACAAGGCCTCTGCGCCATAGGGGCGGGGTCATCCACAAGCAGCAGCGCCTCGGAAAGATCGGGAGAGGTTGAAAGCAACCGGCTCGTCACATTCGTGTTTAAATAAGCGCGTACGTTGATGAGTTGCCCCATCACCGAAGGAGCGATGACCCCTTGGCATGTAAGAAGCACCTCTGACGCAAGTTCGGAAACTCCCCTGTCCGATACAATGGGCGGCGTTGCGGAAGCGGAGCAGCGCAATGTTACTGGCGGAGATTGCGCTAGCCCGGTAAAGGACATACAGAGTCCCGACAGCAAAAGTCCAAAACTCCAGTACGTCATAACCATAAGCTTACCGTGAACAGACGTTTCGCTAACTTAGAATCCGATGCGCGGAATTCAATTCACCGATACGGGCACAATACTAGAACCACACGTATCGTGATCGTCAAGAAAGCTTGGCTCATCGAGCCTTCGCTTATCAACCCGGCGCAAAAACATTATGCGCTGCAAAATTATGTATTGTTTGGACATCTTCCGTGCGGTGGCCACGATCATCTCATGAACTTGCTCCCCTAACAGCCAGCGTGACCAGAGCGGGTGAGTTCATACTTCCAAACAATCCCGGCTGATGGAGAGTTTCCTGAAAAACTCCTAAATGCTGTTCGATGTCGTGGGGTTATGTCCCCAAGATCGATTCCCGCTGTTCTCCATAATGGATGCGATTTCAATCGGCGGAGTGGGAGAATTGTTATCGAATAGCCATGGCTCATGGAAGCTATTAGTTAGGCCGCTACACTGCTTGACTTTGCTGGACCTAGTTGCGAGTCTGGCTTGGCCGCGACGAGGCTAATATGAGGCTGGAGCGGTGGCGCTGGCGGTGGCAGTGATTCGGTTTGTTGAGTGATCGCCATGACTTCCTTCTTGACGTTGTCCCAAAGCTGGATGGATTCGTCGTATTGTGCGAGGCCGTCAAGATAACGGAGGACGGTGTTGATTAGCGCAGTGGATGCGAGGAAGCCGTGCTTTTTGTGGCATCGCCAGGTTAGCCAAGCGGTGAAGTCAGAATTCTCGTGAAGTAGCGGTACGGGGGTCTTCTTCGTGGGGTGGTTGGGGATTAGCACTAGGGGCACGCCGCTTAGGGCATTGCGGAAATATTCGGCTTCCATAGCGACTTCGAGCAGGAGGTCGGATTTGGAGGCGGGCTTGGTCTTGAGTTCTTGTTTCGGCATTTGGTTTTCCTAATTCCAGTATGCCGGGTGAGGTGGTAATTTCTAGAGCTTGGGGAATGCTTTGGGGTGCTGTAAAGTGATGACGGATTGGGGATTGCGATTATTTTGGATTGGTTGTGACCGCAGCGTTAGCCTACGGTGGTTTACGGTAGTTAGAGGCTGTAAGCTGCGCCGGAAAAGGCTGGCCAGGGGTCCGCCCAACCGCACACGGGCTTTGCGTAAAGATGCGCACGGCTTCCAATGCATTTCTTTAGCAATCGCGTAAATCATCCGTGCCCAGCATTGCTGCCTTTGTTGACTAAAATAGGAAGGGGTGGATGCATCAAATACAAATCGTTCTAACGTCAAACCCTTTCCACTTGAGTTAAAGACGAAGCTGCAGAAAAAACCTCGCTAGGGAGTTAAGAGTGACACCGCAAGAAATCATTTTGGCGCACAAGGAACATCTGTTCCCATCAATCTTCCACTTCTTCGCTGAACCGCTGCTGCTCACACACGCCAAAAACCAATAGGTGTGGGACGTAGATGGGAAGCAGTATCTGGATTTCCTGTGCGGCATCGTCACCGTAAGCGTGGGCCATGCCAACGATCACGTCAACAAGCGGGTGAAAGAACAAATGGACAAGGTGCAGCATGTTTCAACGCTATTCGTGAACGAGCCGCAGGCGCGCTTGGCGGCGAAATTGGCAACCATCTCGCCCCAAGGACAGTTAACCAAATCGTTCTTCACAAATTCCGGCAGCGAGGCCAACGAGGCCGCGATACTTACCGCGCGCTGTTACACCGGCTTAACCGAAATCATCGCCTTGCGCCATGGATATCATGGGCGCGGATCCCTCGGAATGGCCCTGAACGGGCAACAGCAATGGCATCAGACGTTGCCTCCACAACCAGGTATTGTCCATGCCCATAATGCTTATTGTTACCGCTGCCCCTTCGGGCTCAAATATCCTGATTGCGAAGTCCGCTGCGCAACTGATATGAAGGATTTGATCGAAACCTCCACCAGCGGAAGCGTGGCGGGCTTTATCGCCGAACCCATCCAGGGCATCGGCGGCTTCATCACCCCGCCCAAGGAGTATTTCAAAATCACAACGGAAATCGTGCGGCGGCACGGCGGCCTGTTCATTGCCGACGAGGTTCAAACCGCCTGGGGCCGCACTGGAACCTGGTTCGGCATCGAACATTGGGGCGTGACGCCCGATATCATCACTTCGGCCAAGGGGTTGGGCAATGGCTTTCCGGTAGCCGTAACCATGGCGAAACCCGAGGTTGCTGACGGGTTGAAAGGCTTAACGATTTCTACCTTCGGAGGCGGTCCAATGGCCACCACCGCCGCCAGCGCGGTGCTCGAATTCATTGAACAGAATCAGCTGATGGAAAACGCCGTAACCCAAGGCGATTACTTGAGGCAGCGGCTGTTGGCATTGCAGGAACGGCACCCCATCATCGGCGACGTACGCGGCATGGGTTTGATGCAGGCGGTGGAATTAGTGACTGATCGAAAAACCAAGGAACCAGCCAAACTCGCCACCGCGCGTATCCTTGAAGCCTGCCGCGAAGAGGGACTTCTGCTGGGCAAGGGCGGACTTCACGGTAACGTGTTCCGCATTACCCCTCTTTTGAACATTGGGCGCGCGGATATTGATGAGTTCGCCACGAAATTTGGACGCGCTCTAGAACGGGAGGCCGCTTTATGACATCAGCCGACTTTCGCCGCATTGCCCTGAGCCTGGAAGGAGCCGAGGAAGGCTCGCACATGGGAGCCGTTGATTTTCGAGTTGGAGGCAGAGTATTCGCCACCCTTGCTTCGGTCGAAGAAGGTTACGGCAACTTGATGCTGACCCCGGAAGTACAAGCCGATTTCCTGGCTGAAGAGCGCAACATTTTCGTGGCGATCAAAGGTGGTTGGGGCAGGATGGGAATGACCCACATCCGGTTAGCCGCCGCCGGCGAAGAAGTGCTTGCCGGCGCGCTTCGAACAGCCCATCGGCTGCGGGTCGCAAAGAACACCAAGCCGGAGCCAAAAAAGCGCACCCGGTGTTAAACGCCGACTGTTTCGGGCTCCACTACCTCCACCGCTTCACCAGCGCGTTGCCCACGCTTGGGATTGCCAATGTACTCGGAAAGCTTCATCGGGTACGCTGCGCCCTTTTCCATTTGCCGCTGAACCGCCTTCTGATAGCGGCGCAACGTTTCGCGCTTCGAGCCTTCGCGAAGATTGCATCCCTCAATGTCGAGCAAAATTTCGATTTCCCAAGGGCGGAAGGTATTGCGTGTCAGCGTCCCCTTCAATAAATCCGATACCAGCTTGTTAAAAACCGTCAGGTGCGCGTCGCTGGCGACCATGTCTATTTGAGCGCTACCCGGTAGTCCCCGATCCTGCATATAATTGTCTGGCACTGTGTCGTTACCTTTTTGTTTTGTCGCGGTCTTTTAGGTCTTGCTTGTCCCACTCGTTAGCATAGCGAAGCTAGGCTATCCGTTCCAAGCAATTATCGCCTATTTTGCTCTAATTTTATACAAATATTTTCCTTGTAGGGTAAACAAAGTAAAGCATTTGTCTTAGTTGGAAGCTAGGAGGAACTGAGCTTCAGGTCATTGCCTTAGCATGAAAGTGATCAGAGTCACAACCAAGTGCGACTTGAAAGTTATGAAGGAATTATCATGATGAAGGTGACGCCAGACACTGAACGATTTTCGGATGCCTGAACAGGTCGACCAGGGGGTCGACCGTTCGCGGTAGGGACAGCGGTTGAACCCACTGCCCCCCCACAGACCCGTGCGAGCGCTACTAACGCACACGGTTCTTACCTCGGATATGTTTGGCGTCAAAGCGAACATCAGGATAGGGCTGTAGGATTTGAACCGGTGGCAACAAGGCTCCCAGTTTCTCATGAAATCTCTCCCAGGTGAGCGTACATCTCTGGCTACGCCTCTTGAGCGTTTTAAACCAGAGCCGTTCCACTTCCCGGCGAAAGGCCTCCATTCGATCCCAGTTCCCCGGAATAGCATGATATTGGAAATAACCGCGAACCACTTGTTGGAGCCACGTCACCGTTTCGGTCACTCGATGATGCAAGCGCTCTCTGAGCTTGGCCTTGATATCCTTCAGCTTCGCTGTCATGCGTTTACCTATCGTCTTGCGATCCAGCTTAAAGTTGCCCGTTGTGTAGTTGGTCCCACAGATGT
>JAYVXT010000727.1:0-3673 GCA_043785065.1 Bryobacterales bacterium
AGGTTATCCACAATCAGCACTTTCCCCGCCGCATTTGCTTTGGTTTCGGACACGAAATTCGTCCAGTCAGGGTCGTTAAGCGTAACCTTAGCGGTTAAGTCAATCATCCCATTAACACTCAATTCGCCTGGCTTTCGCAATTCATCCGCCAGTTGTTGAACGGCGGCAGTACTGTGAGCCTGGGGATGAGCGAATACTAGCAGCCTGCGGCTATTTTTCAACATCATCGCCAGTCCATCGGGTGAGATGGCATTCTGCCATCTTGGATCTTCGATGCTCTGTACAAATACACGCACGAATACAAAGCGCACCCATTGATACAACAATACGAGCAGCCCGAGTCCCAAAAAAAGGAAGCGCCACTGCGTGGGGAATGGCAGCCAAGGACGGATCGCCGTGGCCGTTTCCCATCCTTCCACTACTTGCGGCCATCCCTGCTGTCTTGCACTGACAATCGGCAGCGCAAGCCGCATCAGCGGTTGCACAAGCGTGCCTTGCAGCAACATCGATTCGCCCTTGGGAACAGCAAGATCATAGGCAACTTCCTTCCGCTTGCCGGCAAACTCTTCAATCTCAATTCTCTTGGCCGTGGCATCGGCCGTCCGATCACGAACCCTAAGTTGTTGATCGATTTCCTGCTTCGTCCGGACTTGTTTGAGCACATGCAGCGCTTGCACGGTGGAGGGGAACGAAACCAGATTGAGGCACGCGACGAAATAAAAAATCACCAAGGCGCAGCGCAGCGCGAATACGCCAGTTAGCGTCATATTGGCCAGGCTCAGCCTGACCAGAGCGACCGGCCGCCGCCACAACCATTCCCCCATCCTCCCCAACGCCGCCAACCAGACGCAGACGCCTGCCAGCCAGACCAGCAACGCCATCACCGGCAAGGCTTCGCGCAATCCGTGTCCAAGATCCGCTGTCATCAGTACCACCACAATCAGGATCATCAAGCTGGTTAGGCCGAGAATTGCGATCTCGAACGTATACTGATTTCTGTCCCGGCGGCGCGGCCAAAACCTTTTCTCCGATTCAAGCGACCACACCCGTGGAACCGCCGCCCGGCGCAAGCCAAGAGCTACCAGAAATATGGTTCCGGCGACGATAAAAACAGTTCCTATTAGCGACAGTTGGATCAACCCAGCCTGGAAAACCGTTTCCGCGTCGGCGTCTAATTCGCGGTAGGCCACCAGTGTCCAATCGAGACCCACAACTCCAGCTTTATTCGAATCGGGTTTCATCGCTAATGGGGTGACCCAAGCCTGAATTCCCGTGCCGCCGCCATACTCCAATTGGACTTCGCGCCCCAATTCTGGGGCCTGCCCCGCCAAGAGAGCCTTCAAGTTGTCAGGATTGCGGCACTCTTCCAAAAAGTTCTCGCGCCCGTTGCGGAACGATTCGGAGTGATACTGCACCAAGCCATTACGATCAACCACGGCAAAATGGTAGCCTGCGGACATTACCGGATGCTCCAGCGAAATTAGTTTTATAGACGTCATGCGGATCCGGCCGCCTCGCGCTTCCTTCACGGCGGCGATCGTCAGATGTTCGCCTGTAGTGGAGGAAGAAACTGTCTGCAAGCCAAACTGTTGGTGTTGGCCATTGGAGACGGTTTTGAGCTTTCCCCGCTTCAATTCCTCAATCGCAACGTAACCGGAGGGGGCAAGGGTGATCAGTGGCGTGGGCGGCCACTCCGACGATAGCTTCCATTCCTGATCGTAGCTTTCAAGGGTGGGCTTGACGCCATAGATATGCGAGAAGAACGGGTACGCGCCAAAAATCTTGCTTGGCTGCTGCGCGTCTACAATTGACGAGAACGTTTGCAAATCTCCTGCGGGAGGATTGTAGGTGGTGGTGCTGGCATTGAGCATCGCTACTATGGATTGAATCTCGTTGTTGAAGTTGCTCCTCAGTTGGGTTGAGAGGCCCCGCAAACTTTCCTCCGACTCCCCTGCCAGACTGAGATGAAACCCATAGGAGAGGTACAGCACGCCCAAAGCCGCCATCGCTCCACACGCCGATATCGCAAGAGCGGTTCTGGCGGCGGGACGCAGCCGCTCCTTAGGGCTCATCGTAGCCAGTTTCAAAGGGGGCCAACAAAGCACAAGAAGAGCAGTAAGGCAAAGAAACACCGCCACCGAATTGCCGGTGGGCATGGTGGCCGCTTTTTCTTCCATCACCGAAACGCGTGCTAGCCCGCCGATCAGCACTTGAGTGGCTTTGCCGGATTTGGCGTTTACGTCCAACGCGACCGGTAAACGGATCGACGTTGGTTCCAGAAACAAAGAATACTCATCCCCGTTGAACTGCGTGATCAATCGCTGTTGTCCGCTGGCCACGTCCGGAGTGGTAAGCGCCTTGATCGGTTGCGAGGAGGCGTTGGAGCCGGGCAATGAGGGCAGCCGGCTTGGAGGTTGGGCTTGCTTGGCTTGCTTTAACAACGCATCCAGGTGCGTGAAATGTAGATCCAGCCCGCCCGAGGAGCCAAGCACGGTTCCCTCATCGGTTGCCACCACAATGAACTCGAAAAATTCCTTGGCTGCGCCAGGTAGCAGTCCACCGGCGATTTTCGCCAAGGGTACATTCACGTTCAAGTGCTCTTCTTTTGTACCCGGTTCGCCCCAGGACAATAACAATCCGGGTGGCTGGACTGCACGCAATGACAGCAGGACGTTGAAATTGTTCCCATGGATCCCTACCTTCGGATGGAAAATTTCCAATTCGCCATCGCTGAGATATTTGCGTAGGTAGGCGCGAAGCTCTTTTTCAGGATTTTCACGTTTGTCGTTTTCGGCCACCAGCGCCACCTTGTGCGCTGATTCCATGGTAGACTTCATGCTGGCGATTTCCGATTCCAATTGCTTGCTAGCCAAATCAAGCAGTTTGAATCCGCGCACCTGCAGATAATTGTGGGCTTTATTTACACGGGCGACATAGAAGCCGAAAAACGGCACGAGCACGCCCACAACCACCAGGGCCGGCATATAAAGACGCGAATTGGAAGAGGGGTTGGGAATTTGTGAGCCTCCGCTATGAAAGGGCTTGATCCTATCATAGCGGCAACATTCTTAGTGTTCTTAAATGTCTTACTCCGGCGCCTCGCCGTAAAACTGCCAAGCGGTTGAATAATCCCTCGTCAGCCTCTGGCCGGTCAAGGCGGCGCGGAGCATTTCAATAGGGATTCGATTTTCCCGAAGCACAGCGTCGTGAAACTGGCGGTCATTCATCTTGCCGGACACGACCAGCTCTTTCCGTAACGCAAACAACTGCATTCCCCCTAATAGATATGCCGCTTGATACAAAGGCCCGTAGCCGCCGCCGAATGACCGGCGCACTTCTCCAACCGCATTTTCCCGTTCGTGCCCCACGCGATTCACCAGAAACTCGATGCATTCATCCGGAGTCATTTTGCTTAGATGGAAATTCAGAGAGAAGATGATGCGCGCGCAACGATGCATTCTCCAGAACAAAGCACCGATTCGATCTTCAGCCGTCTTCTGGAATTTCATGTCGTATAAGAGCAGTTCCCAATAAAGCGACCACCCCTCGGTCACAAACGGCGTGCCACCTACCTCCGACCGGTATGGCCGGAAGTGTGATGCCATATAGCCCTGCAATTCGTGGCCCGGAATCAATTCATGGAAGACAGAGGCGCGGGAAAAATGAATGTTGT
>JAYVXT010000728.1:0-3666 GCA_043785065.1 Bryobacterales bacterium
GCGATTACCGGCGACGCTCCCATGCCATAAACGTTTTGAAACGGGCCGAGCGGTGTGCGCCACAATAACTTGCCTTGGTAGTCGTAGGAAACTAGCCCAGCATCTTGGAAGAACACGTAAATTGCATGCCCATCCGCCGCCGCCGATGGTGATGCCGGGCTGTTGCGTTTGTCCACGGAACTCTTGCGGTCTCTTGGCGCTACTTTCCGCCACAGTATTTTCCCGCTAGCCGCATCCAAACAAATCACCAACAGATCCTCACCTTCAAATGCCGTTAAAAATACGCGGCTGTTGCTCACAATCGGCGAGGAATGTCCGGCAGGCAGCGCCGTGCGCCACCGTAACTTTTGTTTCTCTCCAAACGTGGAAGGCAGCTTGCCGGTTTCAATGACACCGCCGCCCCCGGGACCGCGAAAACGATCCCATTCCGCGGCCCTAACAGCCGCGCAGAGTAGAATAATAGCTATGGCCTTTTTCATTAGTTGGCTCGTTTCATGCTAGCGCAAGCTGTTAAGGACTGGTTGACCGCCGACAGCCTTGATTCCGATGATCACCAGCACAACACGCACCCCTGGCATAGGGTGCTCTGGCTTACGGGTGTTGATTATTTCTCCACGCTTGGATACCAGCCCGGCATTGCCCTGCTTGCCGCCGGAGCCCTTTCGCCCGTGGCCACCGCTATCCTCGTATTGGTTACTTTGTTCTGCGCCTTGCCCATTTATGCGCAAGTCGCCGAGCGTTCCTATGCCGGCCAGGGCTCCATCGCCATGCTGGAAAATTTGCTTTCCGGATGGTGGGGAAAAGTCCTTGTAGTAGTGCTCATCGGTTTCGCAGCTACCGATTTCGTCATCACCATCACACTATCCGCCGCGGACGCCGCCCAACACGCCGTCGAAAATCCCTTGCTCCATCCTCTGCTTGGGGAACACCGCATGGAAATAACCCTGCTACTGTTAGTCCTCCTCACCCTCGTTTTTCTCAAAGGATTTAAGGAAGCTATCGGTCTCGCCGCTTTGGTCGCGATCCCCTATATTTTTCTCAACATAATCATCCTTGGGCGAGCCGTTTCTGAAGTGATGGCCCATCCCGAACTGATCAGCAAATGGAAAGGGCTCTTGTTTCTCTCAGGCGGTCCGCGCGACATTATCCTCGCCGCCGTGCTAATCTTCCCACGCCTTGCCCTTGGCCTCTCGGGCTTCGAAACCGGCGTCTCCGTGATGCCTCTTGTTGAAGGCGAAGGCATCCCAGGCCGCATCGCCAACACTCGCAAATTGCTCGCCGCCGCCGCCATCCTAATGAGTGTCCTACTGATGGTTTCCAGTTTTGTTACCTCCGTGCTAATCCCCGCTAGCGAATACAAGGAAGGTGGCCCTGCCAGTGGCCGCGCCATCGCCTACATGGCTCATAAGTATCTAGGCTCCTCCTTCGGTACGGTCTACGATGTCTCCACCATCCTGATTCTTTGGTTCGCCGGCGCCAGCGCCATGGCCGGACTGCTTAGCATTGTTCCCCGCTACCTGCCGCGATTCGGAATGGCTCCTTCCTGGGTAGCCAATTCCCGGCCGTTGGTGCTGTTGCTGTTTTTGGTCAGCGTAATTGTCACGCTGATCTTTAAGGCGAACGTGGAGGCGCAAGGCGGGGCTTATGCTACTGGAGTCCTTGTCTTAATGCTCTCCGCCGCCATTGCCTCGGCTTTGGCCCTTTGGAAGGAACGGCGGGAAACGTTTAGCATTTACTGTTGGTTAGTTGCCTTTATCTTCCTCTATACCTTAATCGACAACGTGAAGGAACGGCCCGACGGCATTATCATCGGCAGTATTTTTATTCTGATGATCTTGCTTGTCAGCGCTTTCAGCCGTTATCACAGAGCTACCGAACTGCGCGTGACTTCCTACACGTTCATCAATGAAGAGTCCGGCCAACTGTGGCAAGAGATGGAAGGTAAGAAAGTGAATCTGGTGCCATTGGGCCACACCGATACCGGGAGCTGCTTGCGGAAAGAAACGCATATCCGCCAGTTCTACACCGTCGGTGGACCCCTTGCCTTCATGAATGTCGAATTACTGGACAATCGAAGCGAATTCTCGTCAACTATTAAGATTGAGGTGGTCAGAGCCGGCGCCAATTATGAAATTAAAATTAGCCACGCCGCCGCCATTGCTAACACAATCGCATATACCAGTGAACTGCTCGACCCCATAAGCATTTTCCTAACATTGACCCGGCGCAATCTGATGCAGCAATCGCTTCGCTACCTGACCTTCGGGGAGGGTGAAACTGGTCTGTTGGTTTACTCTATCCTGCTTAAATATTGGGCAATGACTCCCGAGGATGATGTTCGTCCCTTCATCTTCCTCATGAGCGAGTAACGACCGAATCAGATTGCAAAGGTTGGGCAATTTCGATCAGCTCGGCAAGCGAGCAAATGCAGGCGAGCGCAAAAGGACTAGGGATCAAAAATCCAGAAACTAATCTTCGTCGGCTGTGGAAGCGGTTTCCGTTGCCGGTTTCGGTTGGCTTGGAACGGGATTGGCTTGTAGAATCTCCCAAGCATCGGGCCTGAACAGCAGAACCCGAACCTGGCCCCTTGGTCCAATCGGCCCAATGTCGTGCCCTGATCGCCGGATCACCACTCCCCCGGCGTTACCCACAACCATACGCGCGGATTGAGCTTTCTCGAATTCGCGTGTTTGCCCAACTTCAAGCAGACCCATGAAAAGTCGCTTGCCTTCGCTGCTGATCTCAAGCCATGACGACTCGGTAGCGGCAACGCTGATAGAATGTAGCGCTTCTTTGGGCATTTCTGTTACTTGGGATGCTGGGGAACTGGCAGACTTTTCACCTGGGACGCTTGCCGCGCCAGCGGGAGAGCCGCTTGAAGAAGAAATTGGGGGTTTGCCGTTGCGGCCTTCTTGGAACCAAGTATATAAATTAGATCCAGCCGCAATAGCGATTACCAAACCTCCGACCGCAGCCCACGTTTTCAGGTCGAAAAAACCTTTGCCGGGAGGCGCCATCAAAGGCGGCACCGTGATTTCCTGATCTTTGCGTTGATGAATTAAAGATTGAACAACTACAGGCTCAGGATCGGTCTCCGGTTGCGGAACGGCCTTCTCGTATTCAGCCGGATCCAAACCAAGTGCTGCCGCGTACTGCCTTATAAAACTCTTGCCAAAGAAGCCGCCTGGGAGCTGATCCCAATCTTCGTCTTCAATAGCTTTCAAGTATCGGCTGGAAATCTTCAACTCATTGGCAATCGGCTTCAACTCCCGTCCTTGCCGGATTCGTTCGCTGCGAAGTTTTTGTCCTATGGTAATCATGTTTTGGACGCCAATGGATAGAGACTACCGCTATAATACAACAGTTGTCAACTCATTCCGGCAACTCTGGGGGTAACTGTAAATCTAAGGATACCAACAATTAGCGTTGTGGTTGTAACCCACAATCGCAAGGAGCTACTGGCTCACTGTCTGCACTCGATTCATAATCAAGTGGATGCGGTTTATGAAGTCATTTTGGTGGACAATGCTTCCTCCGACGGCACCGTTGAGTTCGTCCGTCAAGCTTACCCCAAAATTAATTTAATTAGCATGAAGTTCAATTCAGGTTTTTGCGAGGGGAACAACGCGGGAATCCGTGCAGCCACCACCCCCATTGTTGCTCTCC
>JAYVXT010000729.1:0-3664 GCA_043785065.1 Bryobacterales bacterium
TGCTTCTGCTGATGGAGCAGGATTGGCAATACCGCACGCGCCAGACCTTTGATCAATTGAAGCGCGCCGCCGGAGTGCGCGACACTCGCCATGCCGAAGACGAAGCCCTTCTGATCGCCACATTGGCCGCATTCCCAGACCGGCTTGCTTCGCGCAAAAAGACCGGCGAATATACCTTGGCTGGAGGAGGCTCCGCGCGGCTTGCTCCTGAAAGCGCGCTCGGCGACGAGCCGCTGATCGTAGCCGTCGATGTTGAGGAGCGTAAGGAAAAGGGCTTGCCGCTGATTCGTCTCGCCAGTAAAGTTGAGCCCGAATGGTTGATCGATCTTTTCCCGGATCGCATCGTTGAAACGGCGGGTCTTGAGTGGAACAAGGCGCAGGAACGGGTAGAAGCCCGCAGTGCCCTGCAGTACGACGGGCTCACAATCGAAGAATCGCGAAGCGGCGAAGTGGACGCCGGAATGGCCGCGCTGCTACTGGCTCAGAAGGCGCTTGAAGCCGGCATGCCACGTTTTATTGGAGAAGCGGATTGGAACAGCATCCATGCCCGCCTGGCTTTTGCCGCCGAACATTTATCGTTGCCCAAGGTCGATGACCAGTTCCTCACGCCGCTGCTTGAAAAGGCGGCCTATGGTCTAAAGAGTTTCGCCGATTTGAAATCGGCGTTAAGCGCTGGTGGACTGCTGCGTGCCATTCTACAAGGCTTCCCTCTGGACGTAGCCCGCCGTTTTGAGGAGTTCGCTCCTGAGAAATTGCGCCTCCCCTCGGGCCGCGTGGCGAAGGTGGAATATGCCGAAGGCCAACCGCCATGGGTTGCCTCGCGACTGCAGGACTTTTTCGGTATGAAGGAAACGCCGCGAGTGGCCAGTGGCCGCGTTCCAGTGGTGGTTCATCTGCTGGCGCCCAACTATCGTCCGGTACAGATGACCACCGATCTGGCCGGCTTCTGGAAACGGCTTTATCCGGAGGTCCGCCGCGAACTGTCCCGCCGCTACCCGCGCCACAAATGGCCCGAGGATCCCTTCAGCCTTTAGGTTCGAAGATTGAATACAGCTTCAGCCAGCCCCCGATGAAAATCGGGGGATCTCGCATCGAACTATCCTCCCGGTAGAAGCCCTACAACACACTTACTGGTGTTTACCCACCTAAGTCTCCATGCCAAGCCAAGTACAAGAACAACCCGTTCGTTGGAACATCAAGGTCTCCAAAGAAACCGATCTATCCCTTCGCACTTTCTTAGGGGCTCAAGGGATGAAGAAGGGTGACCTCTCCAAGTTTATCGAGGATGCGGTCCGTTGGCGTGTCTTTCATCGAACCGTTCAGGATATCAAGACCCGCAACGAAGCCAATGACCAAGATGAGTTGCAACGCATCGTTGACGGTGCCGTTTGCGAAGTCCGCGCGGAACACCGTATTATGTCGCGGCTACCCGCACCACAAATAGCCCGAGATCCACTCAACTAACGAAACTCCATTCAATTAACCTAGTGGGGCTGACGCTCCGTCGGCGGGCGGCCCCAGGACGCCCTGCTCAAGATACGGAAGATCAAAACCCGACAGGTAAAACCCAGGTAGAATAAAGGTATGCGTCCAACACGCGTTTTAGTCGCCGGCGCTTTCCTCATGGGTCTGGCCTTGCCTTATGTTTTCGCGGCAGCCACCAATACGAAGAAAGCCCCCGCCCCAGTAAAGAAAGGCGCCGTTAAGGCCCCGGTCGCTGCCTCGAAGGGTACTCCGAAAAAAACTGTAGCCACAAAATCCGCAACCGCTGCAAAGGGAACCGCCAAGGTCCCGGTCCGTACAGCCACCACAGCAAACAACCGTAAAAGAGTTGCCTCCCGCAGCTATGCGAAAACCGGGCGCCGCGTGGCCTCCCCGGTTTACCGCGGCCAGCAAGGTCCAGCATCGGAACGGTACCAGGAAATCCAGCAAGCTCTCATCGAAAAGGGTTACATGCAGGGAACTCCATCCGGCGCTTGGGACGCTCAAACCTCCGATGCAATGCGCCGCTTCCAAACCGAGAAAAATCTCCCCGCCACCGGCCAACTCAATTCGCTTTCTTTGATCCAGTTAGGCTTGGGGCCAAAACGTCTCGCCATGACTAAGCCGCCTGCGGCCTCCTCTCAACCGTCGGGCGACAGGTAAAGTATGATCATCGGCGTTCCGAAGGAAATTAAAGATCATGAAACGCGCGTCGGCCTGGTCCCGGCTAGCGCTACGGCTTTGGTCGAAGCCGGTCACCGCGTAATAATTCAATCCGGCGCCGGGAAGGGAAGTTCACTTCCCGATCAGGATTATGCCGAGGCCGGGGCTGACATAGTCGCCACCGCCAGCGAAGTTTGGGAACGCGCGGACATGATCGTGAAAGTGAAAGAACCGCTTCCCGCCGAATATGTCCACTTCCGTCCGGGTCTCATTCTTGCCACTTTCCTCCATCTAGCCCCGTTCAAAGAATTAACCGCCAAGCTTTTAGAAGCAAAAGTTTCCGCCGTTGCTTACGAGACCATTCGCGAAGCTGACGGCTCGCTACCCTTGCTTACGCCAATGAGCGAAGTCGCCGGCCGTATGGCGGTTCAGGTCGGTGCGCAATACCTGGAAAAGCCCAATGGCGGCCGAGGCATTCTCCTTGGCGGTGTACCGGGCGTTGCCCCGGCCAACGTAGTGATCCTCGGCGGAGGCATCGTCGGCCACAACGCCGCGAAGATCGCCTGGGGATTAGGCGCCCACGTCACTATCATCGACAAGAATTTGACCCGTTTGCGCGAACTGGACGATATTTATAACGGCCATGTGGTCACCCTCGCATCGGATTACTACACCATTCGCGGCGCATTAAAGCAGGCGGACTTAGTGATTGGCGCGGTGCTCATTCCCGGCGCTTTTGCTCCCAAATTGGTGCGCCGGGAAATGATTTCGTTGATGAAGCCTGGCGCGGTAATCGTCGATGTGGCTATTGATCAAGGCGGATGCTTTGAAACATCGAAGCCCACCACGCATACCGATCCTGTTTATTACGTTGATAGCGTGCTGCATTACTGCGTCACCAACATGGCCGCTGCCGTGCCCCACACGTCCACTTTCGCCCTCAATAACGCCACGCTTCCGTACCTTATGGAACTAGCCAATAAAGGTTTAGTGGATGCTTGCAAAGC
The DNA here is from genome assembly GCA_043785065.1 of Bryobacterales bacterium. GTDB lineage: Bacteria > Acidobacteriota > Terriglobia > Bryobacterales > Bryobacteraceae > JANXSF01. The sequence continues at coordinate 3,153 of JAYVXT010000729.1, forward strand.
TCACCCAGCGATCGCCGAAGGCGTGAACACTCACAAGGGCGAAGTTGTCTACAAGGCTGTGGCCGATTCCCAAAATCGCACCTACAAGCCTCTTAACAGCCTGTTGTAGCTCTATTGGAGAAGGATTTGTTCCCTTGCCAGACCTGTTAAATCCAAGCCACTTCGCTATTAACAATTTCCCTCGCGGGATTCTTGATGAGTAGGGTCGCAACAGAATTTCTCCCCTCCGATTATGAGCTTGCCTATCCCCCAGGGATTGAGCGGCACTACTGGACTATGGCGCGGAATTCAATTCTACTCGACGAGTTAACGCTTAGGGGCTTGTTAGGATTGAAGTGGCTGGAAGTGGGATGCGGACGCGGACTTGTATTGCGTTTTCTGCGCGCTGCCGGTGTTGACGTTATAGGAGCGGAACTGGCGCCGGTGGAACCCATTGCCGCGGTGTCACGGTTCATATACTCTGGCTTAGATGCCTGTAATCTGCCGGAAGAGATTCGCTCCGGCGTGGAAGG
>JAYVXT010000730.1:0-3658 GCA_043785065.1 Bryobacterales bacterium
AGCATCACTGCCATGGAAGAGGCGAAATATTCGCAATGTCCCTTCTTGCGATCAAACAGAAAATAGGCGATAGGATCGGCCGCTTCTTGTTTGGGCAACTCCAGAGTATAGGGGAAGGTGGTTCGCAAATATTTCTCTAGTGTCCCGGCGCGCTGTCCATCGGTGACCGAGCCGGCAGTGATTTGCTTGGCGAGTGGCAGGACGCGCCGGTCAACAGAGGGGAGGGCAAGGTAGGTTACACGCTCCGGTTCTCCGATGGAGGAGCCATCGCCGTCATCAGCGGGCAGAAAGGTGTCCACCTCATATCGCACATGTTCCCAGGATTGGGATGGCAGGCGGAAATTATTGCCGTTGACGCGATAGACGAAGGAAGCCGGCACTCTCAGAAACTCAGGCCAACCCGCAAGGAAAAGCACGTCGGAAGAAATGCCGGCCAGTTGCACTTCGTAGTGGAATCTGCGCCCCAAGCGTTCGGATTGTCCACCAAGACGCAGCAGTCCGTGGTCCACCGTAAGAATATCGGCGCGCCGGGAACGGTTGTACCAGCGGTGGCCATCGAATTCGGATAGGGCAGCGCCGCGCCATTTCAGTTGCGCACCGTCAAGAGGCTTTCCATCCGGTGAGGAATCGAGTTTCGCGTGGAAGATCAGGTTGCGCTGCTGTTGCAGCTGGCCAATAGCTCCAAGCCGGACTTCGTTGGAAAACCCAGTGATATGCATTCCTTCCGGTATGAATCGCGAAATGGCGGCGCGGGCTGTGCGGGGCAGAACGAAGAAGATGAACAGCGCGCAAAGAAATATGGCCAGCGTCGCCATTGCCGTCTGCTTGCCAAGATTGACTGCAAATCCAGGAGCCAATTTGGGATGATCCATTTGTTGTTTGATGACCGAGTGCTTGATTTCGGAACTGGCGAATGTGGCCACGGCAAAGATTACGGAGATGCTCAAGAAGAAAAGGAAACTTAAATTCGCCGAAACCAGCGCCGCGGCTAGAATGGCCATGAACGATAGGATTTTGACAAAGTAAAGGTCCCGCTCCGACCTTGCCGAAACGAAGCGGAGAGTGCCAAGCGATAGGACCAAATGAATGGTGGCGAAAACAAAATCGCGGCTGCCGTAAGCAAGGTCAAACGGATAAACTCCGGCGAGGAGAATTGTAATGACGTCGACCAGTGCGGGTCTCACGTCCGCGGTTGTTCCTCTAAGAGTGAGGAAAAACCGCAGGATTATGCCAAGAATCGCTAAGAAAAGAAAGATGTCGGGAGGAATCGTGGAGAAGGCCAGGGCCGCCACGCCACTTGACCAAAGTCCCAATAGGGAGAACCCGTAAAAAAGATCGAGGGCGTTTTGGCGGGAAACTGCCACTTTATTTTCTCCCGGCCGCAACAGCGGATTCCAGTTCCTTCAGCAGCATGCCAAGCGATGCATCCCCAAGATTGGAGCCGTCTAGTATTACGAAATAGGATCCCGTGTGAAACGCCATTTGTCCCACTTCACTCCGCCATTTTTGGGCAGCTTCAAAGGCGACGGCCTCGGCGGGGGCTTCGTAGACCATAGAGTTTAAGACGCCGCCTGGACCTTTGTAACTGGCTCGCCATGCTTTCTTGAAGGACAGGGCGATCAAGGATTGTGGGGCTGCGGACATGGGAATTTCAGATTCCTCGGATATGGTCCAGACTTGCGCAAGATTTTGAGGGAACTTGAAAGGTGGCTTCTCCTTGACGCAAGCAGAGGTTAAAAGGAAAGTCAACATCATTAGATAAAAAGATTTTTGCATCCAAGCCGTACCCTTATGTTAAAACGGATTTAGTGCAACTGAAGATCTACCACGACGTACCTGAATCTGAATCGGCCTATAAAACATTCCAGAAAGACAAAGTTCTAACGAGGTTACAAGCTATTGATGAGCAGGCAAGAACCCAAGGCTTGGCTTCCCTTGATGCGGCCAAAGAGCCGTTGATTGGCCTTGGAATGGAACAATCGGCTGACGGGGGCGTAACGAAAAACAGCTACGGCCACTTTCATTTGAGCTGGTTGGCGCAAGAGCATCCCGAATGGCCTGCTGAAATTCAAGCGGAGATCGCGGCCATCAGAGAACGAATCCAAAAGACACACGGGGCTCCACTAAAATTCTTGATTTGGGCCGGAATGGGCGGCTCGGCGGAAGATAAGACGCTTTACGAAAAAGCTGGGTTGTTGAAGAAAGGCCCAAAACTTTACGTGTTGGATTCAACGGATCCGGCAAAGCTGAAAAACATTCTGGCTGAGATGACGGCAAGAAGCGGTCTCTCCATAAAGGAGGTGCTGAAGCGAACATTGATCGTGGCTCAAGCGCTTGGGATGACGTCGTACGAACCGGTGGTGAATCTTCAAATACTGACTGCGCTTTTTGAGAAATACAAGCTGGACGCGAAGCCTAATTTTCTTTATATGACACTGCCGGGTTCGATCCTGGATCAGTTTGCCGGACCTCGTGGGTATACGCGCGTACCGCTGCAATTGGATGAAGGAAATTCCACTTCCGGCCGTCACTCCAGTCCATTGACTCGTGGCAGCCTTTACCCCTTGGCGCTTGCGAAAGCGGATTTGAATGCTTGGATGGAAGGAACGTTTCTTGGTGGCGAAGACATTGAAACAGCCCTCCGGCTTGCTTCGTTTCTTGACGTCCAGGGCAAAGCCGGACGGGACAAAATCACGCTGCTTTTAGGCAAGCCTATTGCTGGCGCTGGAATCTGGACCAAGCAGAATTTTGAAGAGAGCCTGGGCAAGAGTGAAGAACTTGGCTTGAAAATGGTGATTGACGAAAAGCCGAAGCTTTCTAACTATCGTTCGCCGAAGGACAAGTCGCAAGATCGGGTCATGCTGGCAGTGACAGTGAAGGGTTCGGCTGACGGGGTGGTGGAGAAGGCCGCTTTATTACGGCGGTCCGGCTATCCCGTGGCCACCATTACGCTGGACAAGAACGCGACGTTATCCAGTTACATGCAGTTCATGCATTACGTTGTTTTCGGCCTGGGTTATTTGCGGCGGATGAATTTCGTCACGCAACCTGGCGTGGAATTGTATAAGGTTATTACAAGCCGCATTCATGCCGATGAATCGCAAGCGGATTGGAAGGCAATGGCGGGCAGCCCCAAGCAAATGAAGTGGCGCGGCGGCATTACTCTCTATTTCGACAAAATCACCGAGTTGGAGGCATCCGGAAAAACAGCTCCTGAAGTGTATGCCTCCCTGCTGAAATCGGCGGTTCAGAAACATCGAATGCAATATGGGGAGCTCTCATTCTTCGGCGATTCGAGGTATTCAAAGCAAGGGCAAGCGCTTCGAAAAGTTCTGGATAAAGCGGGCGAAGTGATTTTCAGGGGCAAGCTAAAACAGCCGGTTGACGTCTGCGAAGGGCCGGCGATGAACCACTCTTTCCACGAAATGATCATTGGGCACGGGAAGTGCCTGTCCACGGTTCTGCTCGCGGAAAAAGCGGAGAAACTGGCAGGGGTGGATTATCCCGCCGATTACCATCGGGCTCAATTCCTGGCCACGCAAATGGCTTTGGCCGAGCGTGGGCGCGACGTGGTGGCCATCTCGTTGAAGGACTTGGAGCCTGCTACGCTGAAGTCGCTCGGCGATTTTTTCGCACAAGTGGCGGCGAGTCTTAAGGG
>JAYVXT010000731.1:0-11706 GCA_043785065.1 Bryobacterales bacterium
ACTTCCGGCCAGCTTACAACTTACAAATCGGAGATTGTGCATCAGATTGAAGATCGGAAGAACTTCAGTGCGGCGCACACTAGCGGCCTATTCCTCTAAGATATAGAGGCCTCTCGAGGACGGTGGGGGTCTATCGTTGCAACGCACCGAAGGAGCGCACATACGATTGTCCGCCTTCAAGGACCCGATAGCTGCAAGAAATAGGTCGCCTCTTTTCATCTACGCACCCTTGCCGGAAGGACACGGAAGTCGCCGGGACCGGTCAGCCGTCGCACAATGGCGGACCGTTGCTGTTCCAAATCCTCAATGGAATGTGGCTTGGGATCTCTTTGTGTGTCCTCACGTCTAGCTAGTTTACGCAGGGATACTTTGCTTAAAAAAGAGATTCTCTAGAATGCCCACTCTTACGTCGCACACTCCCACCCACACAGATCCAAGACATGATGCAGGTAGAGATTTGCAAGAATCGGTGAAATCACTGCTTCACCTGCACTGCCCCTTTTCGGAGCTCAATGCCCAGCCTATCTGATCCCCTGTCAACGCTTCGGGTGCAGCCTTCTGATGGCTACACCTACATGACTCGGGCCAGGGTGGTTCGCTAGACCTTCCCTGTGCGACTCTTTCATTCATTCGCTACTCCATGCCGGTTTATCCCGGCGCTTGCCAGACCAGGAAATCCGCCCTACTGAACACATATCCAATGTCCGGAGGATGCTTCTTGAATTTTGAAATATAGGAAACCAGTCCTCCGATTTTCATTCGGGGCTAGTCACGACGCCCGCCGTTTCCGGGCGGCAGATCCCGCGCTTCGAGCGGCGAATAAAGGCAGCCAAATGCTCCACCTCCGCCCCTCCGATTTCCGTCTCCATCCGGCTTACCGCTTCCTCGAGTTTCAAGTTCGACAGATACAGTATACGGTACGCCTGCTTCAGCCGGGCAACCTGTTCCTTCGTGAAGCCCGCCCGGCGCAGACCCACTAAGTTCAACCCCTTCGGCGTAGCATACAGGCCGCCATAAAGGAAGAACGGCGGCAAATCCATGTTCACCCGCACGCTACCGCCCACCATCGCCAGGCGCCCGATCTTCGAGAATTGATGAATGCCAACGCCCCCCGAGACAAAGGCCTGATCCTCAATCTCCACATAACCCGCCACCAACGCACACGAAGCAATCACGCAGTTCGAGCCGATCACCGCATTATGCGCAATATGCCCTGAGGTCATCACATAATTGTTGTCGCCGATAGTGGTCACCGATTCCGGCTTCGTACCGCGAGAGATCGTATAATGCTCGCGGATCTTGTTGCCGTTGCCGATGGTCAGGTAACTCCGCTCGGCGGTAAAGCCCATGTCGAGAGGGTCGGTGCCAAGCACGGTGTGGGCTGAGATTTCGTTCGCCGCGCCTAGAGTGGTCCAGCGTTTGACAAACACGTAGGACTCCAGCACGCAGTTAGGACCGATGGAAACATCTTGCTCTACAATGCAAAAGTCGCCAATAACGGTCCGCGGGCCGATGTTGGCTTCCGGGTGGACTCTGGCGAATGGGGAAATCCGTGAGGAAGGGTCAATCGGCATCTCCTATTAGAGATAGCGCACTTTGGTCCCGTTTTGCTCCGCCAATGTCGAGGCGATCTGTTCGGGCGAAACACGCATTTGGGATTCGGAGATCTCCACGGGCTTACCCGCCAAATCAAGCCGTAGCGCCACTTCTTGAAAACGCTGCACGAGATTGATTTCAAGCAGGTCTTTCATCGGATGATTTACCGTGCGCGCCGGGTAGACAAAGCGGAGTTGATCGCTTTCCAACTCAATGCGAAGCAGAACGAAATAAGATGCGCCCGCAAACAGAATCAGTGACAGACCATAGAATAAATAGGCAGTCATCTGTTGATGCGGCAAACGGGAATAACCGAAACCAAAGATCGCTACTCCAAGCGGAGCAACCAGGAACAAACGGCGCATTATGGACGACCGGATGGAGGCAGGCGTTTCCAGATTCGGCCCGAACGCTTGGCGCGGTATTCGGTTGCGAAGGATACTGTACAGTTTTGGGTATTCCTTGAATTGCTTGTGGATGGACAGCACGCCACGTTGGCTGCGGAGGTTCAAGCGATGCAAAGCAGGCCGGTGCTCCACAAATTCGATTTCCGACCAGGTCAGAGCCTTTGTCCAAAACAGGCGGCGAAGCGAGATCTTATCTTCCTCCAGCTTCAGTTCGGTGAACACGATGTTAGTGATCAAGAATGGAATCATAGCGCAAGCGATGAAGGCCCAAATCTTAGCCATGCCATCGGGAGCGAAGTGAATGTGGCCCGCTGTAATTCCTTCAAGAATCAACAACGGGATGAATCCCAGGGCGCTTACCGCCAGCCGCACTGGCTTTGGATAACGGAACGTCAACACTTTCGCTTTCGACATCAAAACTCCTGTCTCTCGGGAACCTTCCCGCGACCCATAAAAATTATTCCAACAGCTCGCGCCTTGATTCCTTCCTTTTCCGCAAAGAAATTAGCGGTTGGTTCAAGAAATTCACAAACGGAGCCAAAGCCTTCGTCCTTGTGAGGAGCACATCTAATAGCTTTGGAGAAGTGGCTGTACTCAAATCTATCGTCTGGTCGTCGTAAAATATCCAGCGCTTATGGCGCAAAAAATCGACAGCCGGATGATCTGGCGCAAACCCCTTAGGCGGCCGGGTAAGTTGTTCCCCTTTCACGTCGCCCATTAATTGTCTTAGCGCCTTGTTTTCCACGATGCGACGGAACTGTTGATGATTTTCCGCGATGTGATTGCGCACCGCCAGCAGTTGATCCGGTTCGGGCATGTAGAGGCCGCCGGCGAATTCTATGCCATCGGCTCCAACGCTGAAAAAATAGCCGCCCGAGGCGTGTTTTTCCATTCCCTCGCGAGGAAAGATGGCTCCGATGTGAGTCTTATAGGGGGTCTTGTCTTGACTAAAGCGGGTGTCGCGATAGATGCGGTAAATTGCTTTGGCTGGCGGATTGAGGTGGTTGGGCGCGAGCTTGGCTAGGTGCGAATTAAAGGCCTCGACGAGGGAAATCATCGGGGCCTTCACTTCTCGTCCGAAAACTTCCTTTCGAGAATTGAACTATTCGCGATTGTTGTTCTTCTTGAGTTTTTTCAGGAAATCGACGCCGGATTGCGGAAAGCCGGAAAATTGGAGCGGCATAAGGAACAGTGTATTTAAAGTAACGCCGGTCCGTGACCGGCGCGCGGGTATCTGTGCTTCGACCGGGAAGAATAATTCGGTAAGAGATCCCCTGTACCCATCGGGGGCTAGTCGAGGCGTATTCAAACTTCGACGACCTGGTCAGGCCTGAATGCGAAGCTTCACCCCTGCCTTCGACACAACCCCGCCTGTTTCCGCGATCACATCGTAATCTCCATTAGCCATTTGAGGAACATTAAGGTTGACCTGGTTCAGACCCGTGCCGGAGAGACCCGCGAAGCTGACCGCCGCAACTACTGCTCCAATACGGATGGTGACATCATTGGCAAGGGGGGCGGCGCCCGAGAAGATCTGCCCTGCGGTGACCGTTTGAGTAACCGGACCAAAGCCCGTGTCATAGGGTTGCAGAATGTCACCGGGCTTGGCTGGGACTTCCGCAGCCGCGCGACCTCCGCCGCCTGGGCCACCGGGGCCGCCGTCTGGTTTCCCATCGCTGCCCACCTGCATATCCCAAAACAAGGCTTTCCCCAATGCCACAAGTGCGGTCTGATCTTTTACCTATTGGACGATGTTTGTGGGCTGCGGAACCGGCACGGTCTTGAGTGAAACCAGAGGTAGTTGAGGCGGTCCGCCTCTTTTCCCGAAAGCTAAGCCTTGAAATATCAACAAAACAGTGGAGATAGTGGAAAGGATCTGCCTGTTACAACGGTTGACTTTAAGGGTCATGACCGCTGGGACGGCATTCCCCCCTGGTTTGTGAATTTGCTTGTTATTCCGATTCATTGTTCTGTTTAATTGAACACGGGTAGCAAGCGGGATGCCCCTATGGCCCCCTATGGCTTTGTTAAGCTTCAGTGCAGCTTCAGTTAAGATTAACGGTACAATCCTAACATCGTCATGAGTGACCAGCCAGGCCAATTTCCATACACGCGCGGTATTCACGAATCCATGTATCGCGAACGGTTGTGGACCATGCGCCAGTTCGCGGGTTTCGCGTCCGCGGAGGAGACCAATAAACGGTTTAGTTACTTACTTGACCAAGGGCAAACCGGCTTGAGCGTGGCATTCGATTTGCCTACCTTGATGGGGTTCGATGCGGATAATCCCGCGAGTCTGGGCGAAGTGGGCAAGTGCGGCGTGGCGATTAGTTCCGTGGAAGATATGGAGACTCTGTTTGCCGGCATTCCGCTGGACAAAGTCAGTGTTTCAATGACCATCAACTCCCCGGCTCCTGTGTTATTCGCCATGTACTTAGTGGTGGCGGAACGGCAGGGACTAAGTTGGGACCACTTATCGGGCACACTTCAGAACGATATTTTGAAGGAGTATAGCGCGCAGAAGGAATTCATTTATCCTCCGCGCCCTTCCATGCGCTTCGCCGTGGATGCCATGGAATTCAGCGTACGCCATGTGCCCAAGTTCAATCCTGTTTCTATTAGCGGCTATCACATTCGCGAAGCTGGTTCAACGGCGGCTGAGGAACTTGGCTTCACCTTGCGCGATGGCATTGAGTACGCGGAATGGCTGGTGGCGCGCGGGCTAGCTGTGGATGAATTTGCGCCGCGGCTGAGTTTCTTCTTTAATTCACACAATAATTTCTTTGAGGAAATCGCCAAGTTCCGCGCGGCGCGGCGATTGTGGGCGACGACGATGCGCGACCGCTTTGGGGCTAAAGACGAACGCAGTTGGAAGCTTCGCTTTCATGCCCAAACGGCGGGCTGCTCTCTAACGTGGCAGCAACCCTTTAACAATGTGGCGCGCACGGCCATGCAGGCGTTGGCGGCAGTGTTGGGTGGGGCGCAATCGCTCCATACGAATTCGCTCGATGAAGCGTTTGCGCTGCCCAGCGAATCGGCTGTCGTCACGGCGCTACGAACGCAACAGGTGATTGCCCACGAGAGCGGGATTAGGAGCACACCCGATCCCTTCGGCGGTAGCGAGTATGTGGAACGTTTGACTGACGAGTTAGAGCGCGAAGCGATAGAGATCATCGGGAAAATTGACGCGCTGGGCGGCATGGTTCCAGCGCTTGAAAAGGGATTTCCCCAGGCGCGAATCGCCGAATCGAGTTACAAATTCCAGAAGACTGTGGAGGCAGGCGAGCAGGTGATTGTTGGCGTAAACCGCTTCGTCGAAAAGGAAGAGAAGCCAATTCCGCTGCTGAAGATTAATAGGGAAGTAGAAGTACGACAGCGGGAAAAGATTCGGCATTTGCGGGCCAGACGTGATCCAAAGGCCCACAGGGATGCACTTTCGCGGCTCTTGGCCGCCGCGCAAGGCGAAACAAATCTAATGCCCCACGTTTTGGATGCGGTGAGGGCGCTTGCAACCGTCGGAGAGATTTGCGATACGCTAAAGGGAGCCTGGGGCGCCCATTATGAGACGCCTTCCGTCTAGATCAAAAATATAAGGAAGATTCCGCAAACGAATGGACGATCGCATTCGGGTATTGATCGCCAAACCGGGACTTGACGGCCACGACCGTGGGGCCAAGGTTATTGCCCGCGCCTTACGCGACGCCGGCATGGAAGTAATATACACCGGTTTGCGTCAAACACCTGAAATGATCGTCAACGCCGCGCTACAAGAAGATGTGCAAGTTATTGGCTTGTCCATTCTCTCGGGCGCGCACACCGCAATTGTTCCACGCTTGATGGAGTTGCTGGCCGCAAAGCAAATGACCGATGTAATGGTTGTGCTGGGCGGCATCATCCCCGATGAAGACGTGGAGCCGATGAAGAAACTAGGTGTGGCGGCGGTGTTTCAGCCCGGCGCGCCCCTGGAAGAAATTGTCCGGTTCATTCGCGGCAACATCAAGCAACCGGTATGATAGACGCCTTTGCGGAAAAGAAAAGAACAATGCAAGATAAAATCAACATCGCCGTTTTCGTGGATTACGACAACATAGAGATCGGCGTGAAGTCGACGCTGCGGCGCGAGTTCGACGTCGCAATTTGCCTCGATGCCTTGAAGGAACGCGGCGATATTGTCGCCAAGTTCGCCTATGCCAACTGGGGCCGGCAGGAAGACGCCACGCGGCAGATGGCGCAGAACGCCGTGCAGATGGTGCAACGGCTGCCTTCACCTCGCGGCGATAAGAATGGCGCGGATATTAACCTGGCGCTGGATTCGCTGGAGATGGCCTTTACGCACACGCATGTGAATGCGTTCGCCATCATTAGCGGCGATAGCGACTTTATTCCGCTAGTCAATAAGCTGAAGGAATACGGCAAGACGGTATATGTGGTGGGTGGCAAAGCCTTCACGTCGACCATTCTGCAGCAGAACTGCCACGAGTTCATCAGCTATGAATCGTTGCTGGACGATCCGAAAAATGCCGGGCGCGAAATGCGTGAAGTGAAAGACTTCCGTGATCGGGACCGGGATCGGGACAGGCGCGATGAGAAGCCGAAAGATGGCCAGCCGCCATTGCAGCAGCAACCGAAGAAGGAATTCCGTCCACGCCCCGCGCCGCTTGAGTTGGCTCAGGCTATGCCGTTGGTGGAACGCGCGTTGCAAGTGCTGGAGCGCCGCGAAGTTCAGCCGCAGTTGGGTCTGCTGAAGAGCACCATGCTGCAGCTGGATTCAAGCTTCAGCGAGAAGGCTTACGGATGTTCCAGTTTCTCTGATTTCGTCGATAAGCTGAAGAAATCGGACTTAGTCAATGTTGGCGGCAGCGAAGGACGTTATACGATCCAACGCAAGGGCCACGGACCGAAGGATCGCTTTGCGCCAAGGCCGGAAGAGGCTTTGCAACCACTCCGTGAGGTGCTGGAAATCCATCGCTTGGAAATGGAAGAGGGCGAGCCGTCCGAAAATCTTAACAAGTGGATGCTGGAGGAGTTTAATACCTTCGACCATAAGAAGTACGGCTTCCAGGAGTTTACTGAGTTCCTGAATTTCGCGCAGGATAAGACGGTGGTTCGGTTAGAGCCGCATCCCGAGCGGGGCTTAATTGTGACGCTTGGCGCGGAATTCTATCCGCAAGCTCCCCCACCGGCGCCACCTGAAGTTGCCGAAGAGGAAGAAGAAGAGGAGAAGCAGCCGATCGTCATCGGCCAGCCGAGCCGCTTTGCTCCAACGCCAGAACCGGAGCCGCCGCAGAAAGCCAAACGTCCTGTCCGCCGCAAGATGGCCGGGCCGTCAAAGCAATCCGGACCCAGACCAACGCGCAGACCCCGTAAGAAGGATTAGCCGCCATGATTGAACGCCTGATTCCCGAAGGATCAGTTTCGCCGCGCGGACCCTATAGCCATGTGGTCCGCGCGGGTGGCTTCTTGTTTGTGTCCGGGCAGGGGCCGATTGATCCCGCGAACGACCAGATGTCGTATGGCGCGATTGAACACGAAACGCGCCTTGTGTTGAACAACGTCAAGCGCTTGCTGGAAGGCGTTGGCGCTTCCATGGAGGATGTGGTGAAGTGCTCGGTGTTTCTGCGCGATGGTGGAGATTTTGCGGCGATGAACACGGTGTACGCCGAGTTTTTCGGTGCGGCGAAGCCGGCGCGGACAACGGTTGAGTGCAAGTTTGCGGATCCACAGATGAAGGTGGAGATTGATTGCATTGCCTATAAGCCGTAGGCGCTTATGATTACCCGCGACGAGCTCTTGGAGTTATTGGCGGATATCGAATCGGATCGAGTTGAATGCACTCAATCGGTGAACGATACGGATAAGTTTTCTAAGGCCGTTGCCGCTTTCGCCAATGATTTCCCGAACCATAAGTTGCCGGGTTACCTTGTCATTGGGGTTGAGGACAAGACCCGGCAACCGGTTGGACTTCAAGTAACAGATGAGTTGCTCCGGAATCTGGCCGGACTTCGTTCCGATGGAAACATACAGCCGTTGCCTGCAATCAATGTGGCCAAGTTCAATTTGGCTGGGGGCGATGTGGCTGTTGTAGAAGTGTTTCCTTCGAATCTGCCTCCCGTTCGCTACAAAGGACAAGTCTGGATTAGAGTTGGCCCCCGAAGCGCTAGCAGTTCAGAACAGGATGAGCGAATCCTCACCGAAAGGCGAGTTTCAAATGCATCCACGTTCGACGCAAGACCTTGCCTTGACTCGGCGATAGAAGATCTCTCCGTCAATCTTTTCAAACAGAACTATTTACCTGCAGCCGTTTCAGAACAAGTAGTCGCGGAAAACCACCGCGAAGTCAAGCAGCAATTGGCGTCATTGCGGTTTCTGGATTTGAGGACGAATTGCCCCACAAACGCTGGGATCCTCTTGTTTGGGAAAAATCCTTTGGCCTTTCTGCCGGGGGCTTACGTCCAATTCTTGCGAATCGAAGGAACGCAACTGAGCGATCCGGTCTTGGCCGCGCAAGAATTATCCGGAGATCTATTCACACTGCTTCGTGAAATAGAGTTACTGACACACATTCAGATTGAACGGCGTCCGGTGAAAGAATCGTTGCTCAGGGAACGCATTTTTGAGACCTATCCCGAACGGGCTATTCGCGAGCTCTTAGTAAATGCTGTTTTGCATCGCTCTTACGAATCCAATACACCCGTCAGATTCTATTGGTTCTCAGATAGGGTTGAGATCATCAATCCAGGCGGACTTTACGGCGAAGCCACCCCTGAGAATTTTCCGGATCAGACCAGCTATCGAAATCCGGTTCTTGCCGAGGCTATGAAGACGCTTGGTTTCGTGGAAAAGTTTGGTCGAGGTGTGATTCTAGCGCGCGCCGCACTTGACCAAAACGGAAATCCACCACCGGAATTCGCATTTGACAGTAGATTTGTCAGGGTCACGATTCGGGCCAAAACATGATCACTATCGCCTTCTTCAATAACAAAGGCGGGGTTGGGAAAACATCCCTTGTCTACCATCTTGCCTGGATGTTCGCAGAGTTGAAGGTGAACGTCCTGGCGCTTGATTTGGATCCGCAATCGAACCTCACTAGCATGTTTCTGACGGAGCAGAGGCTCGAGGAGATTTGGCCGGATGGAAAGCATCCTTTAACCATTCAGGGTGTTCTCGATCCAATTATTAGAGGCATAGGAGACATTGGTGTTCCGCACGTAGAGCGAATCAGTGATCGAATCGGGTTGGTGGCTGGAGATCTAGGAGTTTCGGGATTCGAGGATGCACTTTCAGAGGCGTGGCCGCGCTGTCATAACAGCAACGAAGCGGCATTCCGATCAATGACCGCTTTTTACAGGACGGCTAAGTCAGCCGCCGACTCTCAGCATGCCGAAGTAGTATTGCTCGACGTTGGTCCTAACCTCGGAGCCATAAATAGATCGGCACTTATTGCTTCCGACTACGTAGTTATTCCGCTAGCTTCGGACTTATTCTCACTACAGGGACTTCGTAATTTGGGTCCCAAGCTTAGGGAGTGGCGGACAGCATGGGGGGAGTTAAAGGGCAAAAATCCCGACCCTGAATTAACTCTCCCCTCGGGCGACATGTATCCAGCCGGATACGTCGTAATGCAACACGCCATTCGTCAGGACCGTCCAGTGAAAGCCTATCAACGATGGATGAAAAAAATTCCAGCGGAATACAGACTTTCCGTTTTGAACGACCCTGAACCGGGTTTTGACGATCCGGCTCACGACGACCACTGTCTTGCGTCGTTGAAGCATTATCGAAGCTTGATGCCGCTTGCGATGGAAAGTCGAAAACCCATGTTCTTCTTGAAACCGGCGGATGGAGCAATCGGGGCTCATGTGGAAGCGGTGAGGGACTGCTATAGGGAATTTCGTTTGCTGGCCCAGGCCATTGCCGGGAGAATAGCTGTGGCGTTGGAGACTTCATGACACACCGTTGCCTATTCACCGTACTGTGGATTGCTTCACTGCTTGCCCAAAGCGGTGAGCCCACAACACAAACCGTGCGTGATTTCTACCACGAATATCAGAAACTGCACATTACCGGTTTGCCTGATAAGGCCGCCGTCCAAAAGCTGAGTCCCTACTTAAGCCGGGAATTGGCGGGGGCGATCACGCGCGCGCAAATGCGCCAGGCGCGATGCATTGCGTTGCATCCCGGCGATAAAGGCCCTTGGGTTGAAGGTGATATGTTTTCCAACAACTTTGAAGGGTTTACCAATGTCCGCGTGGATGAGGCCAAGCCAGGAAAAAGTCCGCGCCAATTATTGCCGCTGCGCTTTGAATTCATGGATTCTGGAAAAACAATCACATGGACCGATCAGGCGGTTGTGATCAAGAAAGGCAATCAGTGGATGATTGACAATATTCTCTACGTCCGGAAAAAAGGCTTTGGGAACGGATTCGGCGGATCGTTGCGGCAATCGTTCAAAGCGAAGGGCTGCTGAAGCGGAAAGCACACAGCAAAGCTTTTAGTGAGATGCTATCGTTGTTGGACCAGCTGGCCGCACAGAAGCGAGCTTTGAGGCCGCCGGAAAATTTCGTGTGCTCGCCGTCTCTTTCCCGCTAGAAACGCTGCCGGGCAGAGTCAAATTCACGATCTTGGGCTGAGCGTAACCGATTAAAGAACCTTTGGCATCGTATACGGGGCCAGTGTATCCAGGCACGGTGACCGGCGGGGCTCCGTCCATGTTCAGGTCCACGGGAGGACGATGGGATACTCTAGATAAAACAAATCCTGCTAACAAGCCAACCACGGCTATGAATGATTTGGATGTCTGCATTGATTCAGCCGTCCTACTACTACACATCTAGCAAGACAGAGGCCAAAAGCAACGCCTTGTTTTAGGGAAGATTATTGCCCCGATCCGGAAAAGATTTCCTTCTTGTAGGGAATAATTTACCGCTTAGTCTGAACTGGAATGAAAATATCGGACGGAACGTAAGGGTATCATCCTTGTTTAATCTAATCCTGAAAACGGCGGTTGAGTTGACAGAGTTGACATGAAAGACGCAGGCTGCTTGAGGCAAAGGCAATTAGCCGTAAAAGGGAATTCGCGCGCGATTCATCAGCCTGGTATTGCATAAGACTCAATGGAAACCCGGTGCATATGCCAGTTCTCCAACTGCGCTGCCCACCAAGAATAAGGTAAGCCAAACCCAAGGACGCATATAATGCCTTCTGTGGACATCAAAGCAAGACTTTCCCTAGGAAGTCGGGTGCTACGATTTAGTTATATGGCTCTTGTTCCTCCTCCTCGGAAGAGCAACTCCTCATATCAGTGACCTACAGAGTTTCCGGTAATCACGCGGAGTTTCAAACCGTTGCAATGCGGTCGGGGCTGAATCACATTCTTCCGGCACGAGTGACTCCAGTGCTATGCCGCTCTCCCGCTCTCCGAAACCATCGGGTTGTTCGTACCCTTGCCTGCTATACTTGCAATGACCTGTACTTTCAGCGGGGACTATCATGCAGCAAACTACCCTGAACAAGAACTCCCCGCCAGTCGCGGAACTGTATCGTATGCAAGTGCGCGAGCTGTGTGGGTATGCGATGTTCATGATCGACCCGCAGGGCATGCTCACCTCATGGAACGCGGGTGTCGAGCACCTCATTGGTTACGCCGAACACGAGTGGATCGGCCGGCACGCAAGCATCATCTTCACGCCGGCGGAGAAAGCCG
>JAYVXT010000732.1:0-3651 GCA_043785065.1 Bryobacterales bacterium
CCTTGAGTTTAGTCTTGTCGATGGCGAAGTGGAAAGTCTTGCGAATTACCTCTTCGTTAGCCTTGGGCAAGGTGATCTTCACGAATCCGAACGCCCTTCCGGCCTCGGTCTTGGCGGCCCCGACCCGGAGAAGCAACTGATCCCGCTTGGGGCAACTGCGTTGCATCGCCCGCAACTTGCGCAGCAGCCGGACCAGTTTCATCCGCCGGATAGCGATTTCCTTGGCCTGCCGTCCCTCGCTATTGGCCAGCACATAGGACTCGCCATCTTTGCCAAACAGTTTCACTTCCACCGAATCACGCACCTTTTGCCACGGCAGATCCAACCACTTCTTTTCATACTCCTTCACTTTGGACCGCGACGTGCCAACCAGATAAAACGTCTCTTTGCCTGGCTCGCGCATTTCAGCCAAAGTGGCTTCGGTGGGAATGCCCCGGTCCATCAGCCACACCCGCTTGGCCTTGCCGTACATGGTTTCGAATTTGTTCAAGAACATCCGCAGCGTGGTTTTGTCCGAAGTGTTTCCATTCAATACTTCATAGGCCAGAGGCAGACCACTTGGCGTCATCACCAGCGCGATCACTACTTGCTTACAATCGGGCCGCCCATCGCGGCTGTATCCGTACTTGGTTTTCGGGTTCTGCCCGGCCTCCCCTTCCACGTACTTGCTGGTCAAATCGTACAACAGCAGATCGAATTCGGCATTAAACAAATCTTTCCATCTCTTCTGCAAATGCACGAACAACGTTTCCTTGTGCTCCAGGATCTGATCCACACAACGGTACAGACGGTCTTTGGAGGCCACCGCGAAATCCTGTCCAAGCAATACGTCCATCGCGCTTTGGTCGAACCACTGACGATGCACGCGGAACTCACTGCCCGGATCGATCAGCCGGTTCGCCACCAGCAGCTCCAGCACATGCGCCCATGCCACGCTTTCACGCTTTTTGGGCAGCTTCTCTTTCCTGAACTCGTTCAGTTGTAACTGCTCCCACATCTGGCATCCAAGCCAGCAGTTGCCATAGGCGCGGGGCCGCTCCAATTTCATCTCGCTTAGTTTCACTTGTACGCTGTCTATTGCGTTGGCGGGCACTTCACGGTCTTCCGGAAAAAGACTCACCAGCGTATAGCGCCCTTGCCCTTCATCGAACACTTCGAGCGTCTTGCGCCAAGCCGCTTGTTGGTTGGTGTTGATCTCGCCCAAGTACAGAACTTGTTTCTGCTTTACTTTGCCTGACGATACTCGCCGGCCTTCCACCACGGAATAGTAATCGTGTTCTTTACCATCCTTGATTCGCTTGTTGGCGCGCAGAAACATTGTCCTCGGCAGAATGGCACATTTTGGGTCCTTTTGATAGTGGGTAGGTCTCCACAACACGCGATTACGAAAATGGCCGGAAATGTTTGATGAAAACGAATAATTTATTCCAGCTTGCCTCATTGTTTTTCGTTTTTTCCAGAAAATAGCATTTAGCTGCGAAAGATAGGCTAGAACTAGGAGATGTGCACGGGACTTTTTCACCCGCAAATAGCGAAGTACTGGCGAAATCAATTGCCAACTACCTAGCTTTAGCTGTAGGGTTTGGGTAGGCGAAGAATAAGAGCAGGATTGTTGTAATTGAAATTATGGTGCGCTCGGCTGGAGTCGAACCAGCGACCTTTTACTTCGAAGACAAACGCTCTATCCTGCTGAGCTATGGGCGCGCGAAGTAGCTTCTTTCAGTTTATTGTAACCCGGCCCGTTGCCGCAAAGAAAATGCCGGCGCCCAAGTTTCAACTCGCAACCTCGGCACAATAGAGGACTACAATATGGGCAGTGACAAAGAAGTTCTACATTTCGTTCGGCTGCCAGTTGAATGTGCACGATTCTCTGGTTAACCTTGGTTATTAACAAACCGAAAGCCATAGCGAAGCCGGGCTGGTGTTTTATGTTTTATAACACCTGCAGCATTCGCGACAAAGCTGAGCAAAAGGTGTTCAACATCCTTGCTCACTGCAAAAAACAGGCTGCCGCCGCAAAGATTTTCGGTATGCTGGGATGTGTCGCCCAGCAAGAAGGTGAGCGTATTTTTGAACGGGCTCCTCATGTTTCTTTAGTCTGCGGTTCGGCTAGTATACCAAGCTGGGCTATCGAAACTCATTCAGAATCAGATCGCTGCCTCGCTGTGGAGGCCGGTTTAAGGAATCGCTGGGTATGCCACGGTATTATGCCAGGCGCGGATAGCGATTTCCGTGCTATGATCATGTCTGTAGTTAATTGGAAGTTCAATCCGCCTCCTGTTGTTTCCCGCCAGTCTCTGGCCTGCTGATTTTCCTTCCCTCAAAACAATCTTAATGAATACTTTTTCAGAACTATCGCTGTCGCCTATTTTGGCGAGCAACCTCAAGAAGCACGGGTTTGTAACACCAACACCAGTGCAAGCTCAATCCATTCCTCCCGCGCTAGCCGGCAACGATGTTGTCGCAACGGCGCAAACCGGCACAGGCAAAACACTCGCTTTCGTTTTGCCGATGCTCGAAAAGTTCTCGTCCGCGCCTGTTCCCATGGGGATTCGGGCGGTCATCCTTTCCCCAACCCGGGAATTGGCGATCCAGATCAACGAAACTTTCAGCAAGATGGCCCACGGCACCGGCATTAAAGCAGCGGTTGTAGTAGGAGGGATGAGCGAAAACGTTCAACTCCAGGCCATTCGCAAAGGCGCTCAAGTATTGATCGCTACTCCGGGCAGACTATCGGATTTCATCAAGCGCCGCTTAGTGAAGCTGGGTGCCGTTGAATTCCTGGTCCTAGACGAAGCGGATCGCATGCTGGATATGGGATTCCTACCGACAATTGAATATGTCATGGAACAGATCCCAGAGAATAGGCAGACCCTTTTCTTCTCCGCAACCATTGAATCGTCTGTAGCGCATCTGATTGACGACTATCTTCACAAGCCGGTGAAGATCGCAATTGGCTCTTCGACCAAACCGGCTGAGAACATCGACTTGCACGTTTATGAAGTCGATCAGGACCGTAAGCTTAGCCTTTTGACCCACTTACTTGGGGAAGATCAGGGATCGTTCCTGGTGTTCTCGCGTACTAAGCATGGGGCTGACAAGCTGTCGAAAAAATTGTCTGTCGGTGGCTTTAAGTCCACTATGATTCATGGCGATCGCACGCAAAGCCAGCGCAATCAAGCTCTTAAGGGTTTCCAACAGGGTGATTACCGGGTTTTGGTTGCCACCGATGTGGCTGCTCGTGGTATCCATGTGGACGGAATTGCGCACGTTGTGAACTTCGATCTGCCTCAGGTGCCTGAAGATTTCATCCACCGTGTCGGCCGAACGGGTCGCGCGGGTGCCCGTGGTACTGCCTCTACATTCGCTACTCGCAACGAACGAAAGGACATCATGGCTATTGAGCGGACATTGAAAACTAAACTTGTCCGTCAAGAAGTGGCGGTGAACCTGGAACGCGAAGTCAAGAAGGTGGGAGGCGCGATTGTGATCGAGCTACCAACTCCTTTTTACGCTAAGGCCAAGGCTGGCGGGAATTTCAACAGATTCCAAGCTCGTCGGCGTGCCGGCGGTAGATAAGTCGGCGATAGATAAGAATTCCCCGATTTTTATCGGGGACTAGCTAGAATCGGAGAATGCGGGCGGGATTTG
>JAYVXT010000733.1:0-3651 GCA_043785065.1 Bryobacterales bacterium
TCCCGTAACTCAAAAATCGTTCGGAACCTGGCGCGGTATCCGAATCCACCAAACAAAGATTTAGGTGAAGGTCTCAATACAGCATTTCAAAAAATGAAAGAGTGGCGTCTCAAACAACCGGAAATCATCGAAGAGGGCAACTATGTCCGAGTTACAATTCCGCATATTCCATTGGCAGCACCAACGGAGGCGATACTAGAATTTCTCAAAACTTCCTCAACCATTACCAATAAGCAAGCGAGAGAAATTACGGGAATTCGGTCTGAAAATTTAGTGAAAGTTGAATTTTACAAGCTACGTGATGAAGGACTGCTGGAGATGGTACCTGAATTGAAAGGACCTGCGGCAGCATGGCGGCTTAAACATTAATTTCAAGTGCGATTAACCTAATACATTGGTTAATACTACATAGAGAAGGCGAGGAATTGGGATATCTTAATTCAATGGAGCTAATCTTCGAGATTCGCGACGCGGAAGAGGGCGGCTACAACGCCCGTGCGCTCGGCAAAGCAATTTTCACCCAGGGCGATACGTGGGACGAACTTCGTGCATACGTCCTTGAAGCAGTCTAGGTGCATTTTGAAGATGCCCCTTCGCGGCCCCGCTTGGTTCAGATGCATTACGTCAAGGATGAATTGATTCCCCTGGAAGCTGCGTGAAGGTTCCGCGCGATGTCCCCGCGGATCATCTGGTGAGCGTATTGGTTCAACTCGGGTATACAGTGCTACGCCAACGTGGTAGCCACATCAGACTTCGTCATGAAGGACGCCGGCACACATGATCACGATCCCGCGGCACAATCCGCAGAAGATAGGCACCCTTCATTCGATTCTGTCCGAGGTTGCTCTGTCGCGGTCCACGAACGTTGATTCCCTAGTCCAATTACTTTAAAAGCCTTGCTCTCTTGATGAGGAGAAAAGCTTTATGAATGCCTCCGGGACATCCTCTCCACGATCAATGCACTCTGCGGTGACACGCAAAGCCAGTGCGCGAACGGCGGTTATGGCAGTCTCACGAGTGGAGCCATACGCCACTACGCCCGGCATACACTCAATGTCCGCCCAAAAACGTCCGTCGTTTTCGCGACCTAGCTTGATCTCAATTGCTTCAAGTGTTACCAACCTCGCTTGAAACCGAGCATCGATCTCAAGCTGCCGCGCAGGTGGCATCGATTCCATCAATCGGCGAAAGTTGGGTGTAGGCATAGGTTGGCTGCAATTCGCAGTTTGACATAAGATAAGCCTAAGCACCCCCGTAACCCGGGATGCTATCCTACTACTTATCACACGCCAAACTGAACGCACCTTTGCCGTCATCTTCGCGGGCTTCTGCGCGTTTTTGACCGTCTACGCCACCCAACCTATCCTTCCCGTGCTGCGCAAAGCGCTTGACATCAGCGAATTCCTTGCCAGCCTCACCGTCACCGCAAGCACGCTCGGCATGGCGCTTACCGCTCCCATGGCTGGACGCATTTCCGACCGCATTGGCCGCAAAAAAACCATCGTCTTCGCCGCCTTCGGACTCGCCCTCTCCACCTTGGCCGCTTATTTCGCCGATAGCCTCAATACCCTGCTCTTCTGGCGTTTCCTACAAGGCGTGTTCACCCCCGGCATCTTCGCCGTCACTATCGCCTACATCCATGACGAATGGCCTGCGGCGGAAGCCGGGCGCGGCACTGCTTCTTACGTCGGCGGCACAGTAGTCGGGGGATTCCTTGGCCGCTTCCTCGCCGGACTCATTGCGGCGCGTTACGATTGGCACGTCGTATTCCTGGTGTTGGGTATGCTGAATCTTACAGCCGCACTTTCTATCTGGCGCTTCATGCCGGTCGAGAGCAAGAAAGGCGCGCCGCCAACCACTGGGTTCTGGGTGGCAGTCGGCGAACATTTCCGCAATCCGCTTCTGCTGGCCACCTATGCGGTTGGCTTCTGCGTATTCTTCTCACTGATTTCCACCTTCACTTACATTAATTTCTATTTGGCCCAGCCTCCGTTTTCGTTATCGACATCGGTGCTCGGTTCGCTCTTCTTCGTCTATCTGACCAGCGCCGTGGTAACTCCGGTCGCCGGTCGCTACATCGATCAATATGGCCATCGTTTCGTATTGATTTGCGGCATCGCCGCCGGGGCTTGTGGAACTCTATTGACCATGGTTCCGAGCGTTCCGGTTATTGTTGTCGGACTCGCGCTCGTGTGTAATGCGGTATTCGTGGCGCAAACCTGCGCCAATAGCTTTATCGGGATAGCGGTGAAAACAAATCGCGCTCTTGCGGTTGGCCTATACGTGATGACCTATAACATCGGTGGAAGTATTGGCGCGGCGGCTCCTGGTCCGGTGTGGAGAAACTATGGGTGGCCCGGAGTAGTGGCGTTAATCGTCTCGGTGCAGGTACTGACAATGCTGCTGGCTTGGAGACTATGGCCGGGCCGGGCCGATAAAATTAGCGCTTAGATCGCAAGAAAGGTTCTTGGCAATCACGGCGGAATCAACTTACGACGTGCCGCTAGCTGCGCATCCGCGTATATAACCAAGCCGCCGTAAACGAAAACACAACATCCGGAGCCCAAGCCGCCACAACCGGCGGCAATTGGTTTAAATACCCCACCTGCTCAAACAGTTGCGTAAATACGCCATACGAAATCGCCACGATAAAGCTAATCCCCACCGACGCCATCGCCCCCCTGTTGCCCGTCAAGAAGGCAAAAGGAACCGCAATCGCCGCCATGATCAGCGCAAACAGGGGTACCGCGAATTTCCGGTAATATTGCACTTGAAGCTTTACCGTATCGAAACCCATTTGCCGCAGCTTTTGAATATAAACGTCCAATTGGAGAAAATTCATCTGCTTATATTGTTTCTCTTCCTGCAGAAAGTAGCCGGGCGTCTCCTCAAGTTCGGGAAACGTGGTGGCCTTGTATGTCGCGAAATCTTCCACGTAGATATCCTTCAGATCGCGCACCCATCCGTTTTGGAAAATCCAGCTGTGGACCTCTTCCTTCCATTCAGCCCTCTCCGCTGAAATATGCCGCGTCAATTGAAAGGTGTTTTTGTCCAATTCGTAAACATGAACGCCAACCATCACTTTTTCCGTGGGATCAAAATGCTTGTAATAGTAGATCCGCGAGCCCAGCCCATAAACCCATTTCCGGTCCGGCCGCAGCCAAGTCTGGGTCGCTTTGCCTTTAATCTTGTTCCGCAAGGCATCCTGCCGAAGGTTCGCGTCGGGCACAATGTAATGATCGAAGGCGAATAATCCGGCGCTCAAGCCCGCGCAGGCGATGAGCACCGGCAGGGAAAGCCGGTATAAACTCACGCCGCAAGCCTTGAACGCAGTCACTTCGTTCTGTTTCGAGAGAATCGCAAACGTAGCCAGCACCGCCACCAGCACTGCGTAAGGAGTCATATCGTAAATTAACTTCGGAGTCAGAAACAGGTGATACTCGCCAACTTCCCTCATCGAAATGTGGTTGCGCAAAATATCACCTGTCAATTCGAAGAAGTTGTAAATGTGCGTCATCGCGATAAAGCTGACGATCCACACCACGAAATAGAAAAAGAATTCACCCAGAATGTAAGTGTCCACAATTGACGGCAGCAGCCTGAAGCTCAATCCAAATTGCGGCCGTGTCTTTGGTTGCGCTTCTTTCAACC
>JAYVXT010000734.1:0-3651 GCA_043785065.1 Bryobacterales bacterium
CCGAGCAGTGCGCCACGGCCGGATTCCGCCGCAACCCAGATCAGCTTCTTGTCCTTGATCTTCAAGGTAGTGTGCGTGTCGGTGTAGAACGTGCGAAGAACCTGCTCGTCAGTCTTCATGCCCAAGGCGCGAAGGAACACGGAACCGTAAAACTTGCGCTTGCGATCAATGCGGACGTACAGCAGATTCTTGTTGTCGTATTCAAATTCAACCCAGCTACCGCGATACGGAATGATCTTGCCCAGGTAATAGCCTTGCGCCGCCACCTTTTCAAAGAACACGCCGGGCGAACGGTGCAATTGGCTGACAATCACGCGCTCAGTACCGTTGATGATGAAAGTGCCGTTGGAAGTCATCAGGGGAATTTCGCCGAAGAACACTTCCTGCTCTTTAATATCACGAACCGTCTTCACCGCTGTTTCCGGATCTTTATCGTATACAGTTAACCGGATAGTGACCTTGAGGGGCGCGGAATAAGTCATGCCGCGTTCTTCGCACTCAGGCACGTCGTACTTCAGTTGCAGGCCAACAGGATCGCCGCAACGGTTACAGAAGGTGACTATGTTCTTGTTGAAGGTGCCGCACTTGTGACAAAGCACATCGCCCGCATGAAACGGATCGGTGCGGATGGTGGCGCCGCAAGCCGGGTTCCGGCACGTGGAACGCAAGTGATGCAGGCCCTTCAGATTGCCGCATTTGCATTCCCAGTTACCAATGGCATAGTCCACAAATTCCAACTGCGAAAGGCCGCGGAAATCGGTGATGGGGAACACGCTGGAGAATACGCTCTGCAGTCCGGAGTCGTCGCGCTCGGGCGGCAGGAGCTCCATCTGCAAAAACCGCGCATAACTCTGTTTTTGTACTTCGATCAGATTCGGAATGGGAACCGAGGTCTTGATCTTCGAGAAATCGACACGCTCGCGAATATTGGAAATTGCTGTGTTACTCATTTTCGTTCGTCCACTCCTATGCAGAACGGCCACAACTCAAACAACAGATATTGGATTTTATGACATGGGTGGGCTCCGGAGGCCCAACCACTCACATTATTCAAAAAGAGAACCACGCGCCGGTTGAAAACTCGCCACAATGAGGGTTGGCTTTTCTCAGTCCGTTAAGCGAATCATTTAAACGTATTTCCGAATACACTTCCGCTGAGGTGGGTTTAGGCATGGAATACTCGATAGCAGTTTGAGGTAAAACTGCGGCTGAAGAGTTCAAAGATGATTTCACAGGCGCAAAAATCCGGTCCGGTTCCGGGTCTTGCAGTTATAGTACCAAATAAAGAAGTCCCGGGTCAAACATGGGTAAGCAATAGGAACGATCAGGGTAGTTTCGTAGAAAAAGCACCCTAGCCCACATGTTCACACCTTCTTAACCGAACGGGAGAGCCCCCAATACTGGCACCAAACTGGTTTAAGAAATAGGTTAGCGCTGGAGGCTTCCCGCTTGAAAGCGAGGGCCACCAGCGCCTTTTCTATGAAAGTTGAAAACAGAGAACTACTTGACTTCGACTGTCGCGCCTGCGTCGAGAAACTTCTTCTTGATAGTCTCTGATTCTTCCTTGTTAATGCCTTCCTTGATTGTCTTGGGTGCGCCGTCAACCAGATCCTTGGCTTCTTTGAGGCCCAGGCTGGTGACTTCACGGACAACCTTAATAACACCGATCTTGTTGGCTCCGGCGCCGGTGAGCACAACCGTGAATTCGGTCTTCTCTTCGGCGGCGGGTGCGGCGGCTGCTGCCGGTCCGGCGGAGGGAGCCGCGGCGGCGGCGGCGGATACGCCCAACTTCTCTTCGAGCATCTTCACCAATTGGGAAGCCTCAAGCAGCGTCAAGCCCTGAATCTGTTCTGCGATAGCATTGATGTCGGCCATTGTCTTCTAAAACTCCTGAACTCTTTTAATAGTTAAATTCGTTGTTACTGCAATTCCTGGTTGCCTGCTCGCGTTACAGCGTTAGGCTTGAAACTTGTTCTCTTTGACGCCCTGATCGATAACCACGGCAAGGTTCCGGCCCACCGCATTCGTGACGGTAGCCAAACGCTGTGCCGGGGAGTTGATCAGCCACAGAATCTTCGCGTACAGCTCGTTCTTCGACGGCAAGCTTGAAAGCTCGGTGATTCCAGCCACATCAATGACACGGCCTTCCACCATACCTGCTTTGAACTTGAACGCAGGGTTGATCTTCGCGTAAGCGCTCAATGCCTTGGCCAAAGCCACAGGCTCGCCAGTTGTATGAACTAGCGAATTCATCCCCACAAGCTTATCGAACAAAGACTCCTTGCCGGTGCCTACCGCAGCCTTTTGAGCCACGTTGTTCTTAATTACTTGATAGCTCCCACCCGCCGCGCGGATAGTCTTGCGCAAGTTGTAGTCCTGCAACACCGTCATCTTCTCGAAGCCGGCGAGGAACAAATGATTAGCGGCCTCAAGCTGCGTGTGCAACTCTACGCCGTCTTTGTGTTTGTCTGCTCTCTTCTTCATTTGACGATTCCTTCTTTACGCTGCGCCCTTGATGGCGTTCATTTCAACTGTGTCCAGACTGATACCGGGACCCATCGTGGAGCAGATAGTGACACTGCGCACGAATTTGCCCTTAGCCGCCGGTGGCTTGGCGCGCAACACGGCGTGAATCAAACTGTCCGCGTTAGCGAAAAGATTATCCG
Source organism: Bryobacterales bacterium (assembly GCA_043785065.1). Classification (GTDB taxonomy): domain Bacteria; phylum Acidobacteriota; class Terriglobia; order Bryobacterales; family Bryobacteraceae; genus JANXSF01. Next base: position 2,667 of record JAYVXT010000734.1, read on the forward strand.
TGGTGAAGCTTACCTTCCCAACAGGAGCATGAATCACACCCGTCTTGTCAACGCGAAACTCAACTTTACCAGCCTTGGCTTCGGTGATTGCTTTGACAACGTCGGTTGTAACGGTGCCAGTTTTGGGGTTCGGCATCAGGCCGCGAGGACCCAGAATCTTACCCAGTTTACCTACGCTGCGCATCATATCCGGAGTGGCGATGACTGAATCGTAATCCAGCCAATTCTCCGTTTGGATCTTGGTGACCATTTCTTCGCCGCCGAAGAAGTCGGCGCCCGCCGCTTCCGCTTCACGAATCTTGTCACCCGATGCGATCACCAATACTTTGACTTTCTTACCCAATCCGTGAGGCAACACAACGGTGCCGCGAACCATTTGGTCAGCGTGCTTAGGGTCGACGCCGAGGCGCATATGCACTTCGACCGTCTCGTCAAACTTGGTGAATTTGATTTTCTGTACGAGCGGAACCGCTTCTTTAAGCGAGTATGGTTTTAGTGGATCTACCTGCTTGGCAGCAGCCAGATACTTTTTGCCTTGTTTTCTAGCCATGGTGTGTATGGTGCAATCGGCAATGCAAACGGCGCACTGCCTCCCACGTCTCAATCAGGTTAGCATGGCGGATGCAGGTGGTGCAAGTTGTTGGCCTGAAGGGTTGGCCTGAAGGGACGAGATTACGGCGGCCCGCCTAGTTGAGCTGTTGGATCCCAGTACACCCAGGAATCGATCGCTCTGGAGTTTAGGCACCGTCCTTACGCTTCGAGAGATTTTGGAAGCTGCTGAGGCCAATCGCGCTGGCATCCTCAGCGATGAGTCACTCAAGCGACTTGGGCAAACGTCTATGCGTTTGATGGGCGTGTTGACTCGCGTGTTTTGTTACCGGCGTTGAATCGTGTCCTTCCGGCAAGGGTGCGTAGATGAAAAGAGGCGACCTATTTCTTCCAGCTATCGGGTCCTTGAAGGCGGACAATCGTATGTGCGCTCCTT
>JAYVXT010000735.1:0-3632 GCA_043785065.1 Bryobacterales bacterium
GGGCGCGACGTGGTGGCCATCTCGTTGAAGGACTTGGAGCCTGCTACGCTGAAGTCGCTCGGCGATTTTTTCGCACAAGTGGCGGCGAGTCTTAAGGGGTTCAACCCGCTGAAGTGTTACCATCAGTAGTTCCAGACTATGGCCAAACTAAAACCGGTTCGCAATCAGCGGACCAAGGTAGAAAGTAAACCGTCCTTGGGCGCGGCCATTCCCTGTGCTTTCCTGGTTTTGCTAGGCACGGGATTAATGGGATTGCTCTTTTACGCGATGTTGATGTCACACAAATGAACTTAAGAATAGACAAGCGGCGCTGTGATGAAATGCGCCGGGTACTAATTACCAAGGACTATCTGCTAACGGCGGAAGGGTCGGTATTGATTGAAGTGGGCAATACGCGGGTATTGTGCGCCGCCACTTTGGAATCAACCGTGCCTTCGTTTCTGAAGGGCAGCGGCAAGGGCTGGGTAACGGCCGAATACGCCATGTTGCCGCGGGCCACGGCGACGCGCACGCAGCGCGAAGTTTTGAAGGGCAAGCAGACGGGCCGCACGATGGAGATTCAAAGGCTGATTGGCAGGTCGTTGCGGTCGGTGGTGGATTTGGCGGCGTTAGGCGAGCGCAGCATCATTGTGGATTGTGACGTGCTGCAGGCCGATGGTGGAACCCGGACCGCGTCTATTACGGGGGCCTTTCTGGCGATGGCGATGACCATGGAACGGATGGTGAATTTCGGCACGCTGAAATCCATTCCCTTGCTCGACTATGTGGCCGCGACCAGTGTGGGCATAGTTGACGGGGCGCCAATGCTTGACCTCTGCTACGAAGAAGATTCCCGGGCGGACGTGGATATGAACGTAGTGTTAACGGGCGGCGGAAAGTTTGTGGAAGTGCAAGCCACGGCCGAACAACAAGCGTTTGATGACAAAGACATGGATGGCATGTTGGGGTTGGCGCGAAACGGCATAGCAGCCCTAATTGCAACACAAAGAACTTTTGTCAAACTGCCGTGAAGCTCTATTGCGCTACGACTAACCCGGGAAAGTTGCGGGAATTTCGATTGATCGTTGCGCATTTTGGCGGCGGACGTCTAGAAGTGGAATCGCTCAGCAACATCAGGCAGATTGAGGCGCCGGAAGAAACGGGAACCACGTTTGAAGAGAATGCGGCTTTGAAGGCGGAATACTATTCACGATTCGCTCCCGGCCCGATGTTCGCCGATGATTCGGGCCTTGCCGTGGACGCCCTTGGCGGCGCGCCTGGCATTTACTCAGCCCGCTTCGCCGGAGAACATGCGGGCGATGCGGCGAACAATCAACTATTATTTACAAAGCTTAAAGGCATTAAGAACCGGAAGGCGCAATTTGTATGCGCGATTGCGCTAGCCGAGGCAGGTTCCGTAACCGGCGTTTGGCGTGGAGAAGTGGAAGGCAACATAGTTGACGATCTACGTGGTTCCGAAGGGTTTGGGTACGATCCGCTGTTTTACTTCGAACCGTTTGGGGCCACCTTCGGGCAAGTGCCGGCAGAGCGCAAACTGTTGGTGAGTCATAGAAGCAAAGCTTTGGAGTTGATGATAAAACAGTTATTATCCTCGTGATTAAACCAATACTATTCTTTGCCGTCGCCATGGCATGTCCCGCGCAAACAATCCAGTTCACCCAGTAGAACGGGCCTTTGTCAAAAATGTTATGGCCAACGCACCCCAGAAAACTGAGTTGCTGCGGGGAGCGGTTCAAAAGTATTTCGAGGATGTTGGCTGTGCTACATCCCACCTGAAAGTGCGTGGCGCGAAGCTGCCGAATCTGGAATGCGTCCTCCCAGGGAAAACCAACGAACAAATCATTGTGGGAGCACACTTCGACAAGACTGAAAGCAGCCGGGGCGTGGTGGATAACTGGACGGGGGCGGCCATGCTGCCATTACTGTACCGGAGTTTGAAAGCCGATAAGCACAAGTATACTTTCCGCTTCCTCGCATTCACCGATGAAGAAAAGGGATTGGTGGGTTCCAATGCTTATGCAATAAAGATGAGCAAATCCGATCTTGAATCGACGCTGGCGATGATAAATTTGGACTTGCTTGGTATGACCGAAACCAAGGTTTGGACCAGCCGGGCCGACAAGACTCTGCTTGAGTTAATGGCGAAACTAAAATATGCCTTGAAGCTAAAAGTAGAGGGCGTGAATGTGGAGCGGGTAGGTTCGACGGATCAAGAGCTATTTCGGAAAAGGCAAATAAGGACTCTTACGTTTCATTCGGTGACGCAAGAGAACTGGCCGGTATTGCACTCCAAGAGAGATAACGAGGAAGCGCTGAACCTTGAATATTATTACGATAGCTACCGGTTAGTGGCTGCGTACTTGGCTTACTTAGATATTGCGCTGGGCTCAAGCCGCCGGTAACCCCGTTTAGCCCCAACGCTGTTCACTTAGGAACCCGTCAACTAGGCTGACTAGCCCCCTATATTACTGAGGCGTCAGATTCTTTTTTCCCTCACTATTATCATAGGGGGCTAGTTGAAATGGCCGTCAATTAAATTCCCAACTCACGCTTAGCTTCAGCGAACTTTGTGGCGGCGAATTCTAAATCCTCCATGGAATGCGCGGCGGATACTTGGGTGCGGATACGAGCCTTTCCTTGCGGCACGACGGGATAGGAAAACCCGATTACATATACCCCTTTTTCCAGCATTCGATCCGCAAGACGAGCAGCCAGCGCGGCATCGCCAATCATTATGGGAACAATGGGATGCTCACCCGGCAGGATGCTAAATCCAAGCTCCGCGATTCGCTTTCGGAAGAAGCTTGCGTTGGCGCGAAGCTTGTCTTGCAGCACCGTGGACTTAGACAAAAGCGACAAAGCCGTGAGTGATGCGGCGGCGATGGCGGGCATTAAGGAGTTGGAAAAAAGGTAGGGCCGCGAGCGTTGGCGCAATAGAGCGATAATTTCCCGCCTGCCACTTGTATAGCCGCCGCTTGCGCCTCCCAGCGCTTTGCCAAGTGTGCCAGTGATGATGTCCACACGGCCCATCACATCATTGTGTTCGTGCGAACCGCGGCCGGTCCGGCCGACGAATCCAACGGCGTGGGAATCATCCACCATCACTAATGCCCTGTGCTTTTCGGCAAGATCGCAAATACCCTTGAGATTCGCGATGTAGCCATCCATGGAAAAGACGCCGTCGGTGGCAATCATGCGGAAACGGTCGCCCGCGGCCTCGGCTAACTTCGCCTCAAGATCCACCATATCGTTATTGCCATAGCGCAGACGCCGGCACTTGGAAAGACGCACCCCGTCGATGATGCTCGCGTGATTGAGTTCATCGGAAATAATGGCGTCTTCGGGGCCAAGCAAGGTTTCGAACAAGCCGCCGTTGGCATCGAAACAGGATCCGTAAAGAATGGTGTCTTCGGTTCCGAGGAATTCGCTGATAGCCTGCTCCAGTTGCTTGTGAATGCTCTGCGTTCCGCAGATGAAACGAACCGAGGCCATGCCGTAGCCCCAGCGGTCCAACGCGTCCCGGGCGGAGGCAATCACTGACGGATGGTCGGCCAACCCCAGGTAATTATTTGCGCAAAGATTGAGCACCTTTTGACCGGAGGCTGTTTCGATGTGCGCCTTTTGCTGGGTTC
>JAYVXT010000736.1:0-11625 GCA_043785065.1 Bryobacterales bacterium
GCAACCCGGATTTCAAACGTATAAGTCCCAGGCACGAACGGCGTTCCGATCAGCACGCCCGTATCGGTAAGAGAAAGGCCAGGCGGGATGGGGCCTGTCTTCACTTGCCAAAGGTAAGGGCCAATACCGCCGATAGCGACAATGCCCTGAACGTATGGCCGGTTCACTTGGCCCGAAACCAGCTGGTTGGTAATGATGGTGGGGCCATCCACGCGTAGGACGAACGCCTTCACCGCCGAATTGTTCGCGGAGTCCGTCACACGGATTGAAAAATTATAGGCGCCCGCCGGGGGCAGGGGAGTGCCCTGGATTGTGCCACCGATGGTTAAGGTCAAACCTGGCGGCAATGTGCCGGAAACAACCGCCCAGGTAAAAACGCCGTTGACGGGGACATACCCTCCCGCTGCTTGTAATGTCTGTTGGTAGGGTGTGCCAATACGTGCAGCATTCAAATTGCTATCGGTTGAAATCGTTGGGGTGAGCACGATGCGAATTTGGAAAATGGTGGATACTTTTTGCCCGTCCGCATCGGTGACTTGCACCGTTGCAAAGAAGTCGCCAAATAATCCTGTAACGCCGGAAAGCACGCCGTTCAGACTTAAATTCAACCCAAAGGGGAGCGATCCCGCTTGCAAGTTGAAAGCGTACGGCGCGCGCCCACCAGCGGCGGAAATATTGAAGCTGACCAGCGTGGATTGCGGAACCGTCACGAAGGTGTTGCTCGTGATGCGCAGTGGATCCGCCGATTGCGCGTTGACCGCGGCAAATGAGAAAACAGCAAAGATTGCTAGGCGCATTTTCAGATTAGAGAACATGATAACCCCTCCATGCGTTAAAATGTAAGATTTGGCGGACATGAGTAATATTATTGTTCTTGGAGCCCAATGGGGCGATGAGGGAAAAGGTAAGATGGTTGACCTTTTCTCCGAGAAGTTCGACGTGGTAGCGCGCTACCAAGGGGGGCACAACGCCGGTCATACCGTTTATATTGGCAAAACCAAATATGTATTGAAGTTGATTCCCAGCGGGATTTTGCGCCCGGGAGTGCAAGCCATCATCGGCAATGGAGTGGTGATCGATCCTGGGGCGTTGCTTGCGGAAATGGCGACTCTTGAAAACTCCGGCATCGCCGTGGACCAGCAGTTGCGCATTTCCAATCGCGCTCATGTTATCTTTCCTTTTCATCCTTTGATGGAGAAGATGTCCGAGGCGCGGGAAGGCCGCACCGCGATTGGCACCACTTCGCGCGGAATTGGCCCCGCCTATGAAGACAAGGTAGCCCGCCGTGGCATTCGTGTGGCCGATTTGATCGACACTGACAGCTTTGAGGATATGTTTGAAACTTTGCTTGCCGACAAGGCGACCATAGCGAAAGCATTCCATATCCCATTCGATCAGGATTGGGTGGCGGTACGCAAGCAATATCAGGATTATGCCGATCGATTGCGTCCACTTGTATGTGATACCGCCGCGTTGCTCGGTGAAAGCATGAAAGCCGGGAAGCGCATTTTGTTTGAGGGCGCCCAGGGCACGATGCTGGATGTGGATCACGGCACCTACCCGTTCGTCACCTCCTCGAACGCATCGGCGGGCGGAGCATGCACCGGCACTGGCGTGCCGCCGACCAGAATTGACGGAGTGATTGGCGTCTCGAAAGCTTACATCACGCGTGTTGGTGGCGGGCCATTTCCTACCGAGGCTCATGGCGAGGAAGGCGAGCGCATTCGCAAGGCAGGCAATGAATTTGGCGCGGTCACCGGACGTCCGCGCCGCTGCGGTTGGTTCGATGTGCCGTTGCTTCATTTCACAACTACGGTAAATGGCTTCGATAGTTTGGTGATTACGAAGCTGGACGTCCTGGATATGCTTGCGGAGATTCCGGTGTGCGTTGGCTACAAAGTTGACGGCAAAGCGACCAATGAGATGCCGGCAACCAATCGCGGCATGGAAAAGGTTGAGCCCATATACAAGGTGATGGAGGGCTGGCATTGCTCCACGCAAGGGGCCGGAACCTTTGACGCACTCCCGGAAAAAGCCAAAGCCTATTTGGACTTTCTGGAATCGCAAACCGGCGTTGAAGTGGGTTGTGTTTCAAATGGGCCCGAACGTACCGAAACTATTATTCGTAAGGGATCAAAGCTCGAAAAACTGTTGAGTTAACTCGCGATGTCAAACGCGAAATTCCTCGCCATTGTAGTTATGCTCCTATCCGCCATGGCGTGGATGATGGTGTCTTCGGTTCGCCAGGAATCGCAGACTTGGGATGAGGGGATCCACCTTGCCGCCGGTTACAGCTATTGGAAAACAGGCGACTACCGTATGAATCCGGAACACCCTCCGCTGGGCAAACTGCTGAACGCCATTCCGCTGCTGTGGCTCAACCCGCCACTGCCTCTAAATCATTCTTCGTGGCGCACGGCTGACGAGTTCCTATTCGGGCGGCAATTTCTATACTACGGTCCTGATTCGCCTAGACAAATGCTGTTCCGCGCCCGCATGGTGACCGTGGCGCTGACCTTGCTCCTGGGACTGTGCCTTGCGTTGTGGACGCGCACTTATTTTTCGGATTGGGTAGCGATTGCCGTACTAGCATTCTTTTGCTTCGACCCTACCGTGATCGCCCACGGCCGCTACGTGACAACAGATCTGGTGATGGCGCTGACCAGCTTTCTTGCGGTCGCGGCTTGGCTATCGTGGCTTGAGAGAGGCGGGCACTGGCGATTGCCCGCAGCGGGGTTTGCGCTCGGTTTAGCGATGGCCAGCAAATACAGCTGGCCGTTTCTACTCGTGGTCTTTCCGTTAATCGCCTTGGCGATTCGAGCTCCATGGAAGCGAGCAGTGTTCGGGTTGCCCGCGGCGATTGTTGTTGGTGGAATGGTGGTTGCCGCCACTTACGCTCCAGTGGCCGTGAAGCTATTACCCGCTACGAGAAGCTATCGAACGGCGCATCCCGAAGCGATTCTGCTTAGTAAGGCGATTGAGGGCACCTTCGAGGCGGAAACACCTCTGGGTCAGGCCGCAAGCTGGGCTTCCCGGCGGTTCGGGATTCAAGATCATCCCTATCTTGCCGGCATCTTAAAGCACGCTGTTCACGCGAGGTTTGGGCATCCTTCCTATTTGCTGGGGCAAGTTTCGGACTACGGCTGGTGGTACTACTTTCCGGTTGCGTTGGCGGTGAAGGAGCCGGTTGGATTACTGCTTGGCGTTATGCTTTGCTTGTGTACCGGCTTGACAATGTGGCGTAGGTCACATGCACTTCAACTGGCCGGCATGGTGGTGGCGATTTACTTGACGTTCGCAATCCTCGCCAGCATCAACATCGGAATTCGCCACCTGCTTCCGTTGCTTCCGTTCTTGTACGTAGTGATCGCGGCGACGCTGTTTGAGCGGTGGCCCCGTATTTTGCTCGCCTGTGTTTTACTAATGGCGGCGGAAACGACTTGGTGGCATCCGCATTACCTTCCGTTTTTCAATTTATTTGCTGGAGGTCCGCAAAATGGCCCCCGCTATTTGGCGGATTCGAATCTTGATTGGGGACAGGACTTTGAACGGCTGCGCGATTGGCGGGATGCGAACTTAGGGAGTGACCACCTGTGCCTTTCCTACTTCGGCGGAGCCTCGGTGGAATATTACGGCATGGCGGGCTCGCCCGTTCCCTCGACAGATGATGCGGAGGGTAGAGAAGAAGTTGATTGCATCGCCGTCGTCAGCGCGACGCTATTGGTGGGCGCATACGATAAGCCCCGGACTTTTCAATGGCTGCGCGAGAGGAAGCCTTGGGGAAAAGTCGGATACACTTACTATCTCTATGATTTGCGAAAGAAGCGCTAGAAACCAGTTGGGACGATCCAAAAGCTTTCGCGCCAATCGCCCTGCGCTGGTATGCTCTGCAATCCCCGGTACTTGTTGGCCTGCGCCAAATTGAAGGCGTTGGTGATAGCCGTCATAGGCTCAAAACAAATAAAATCACGTCCCTCGGGGGCATAAATCACGGAAACCGGAAATTTTTCGCCAAACAGAACCGTAATCTTTTGTCTTTCACCTTCGATGGAGAAGGCGGCTTTGCCCTGTGCGTCGCGGTCTAGCTCGCTGAACACATCATCGAGAACAGTTGTTCCTAGCTCCATAGTGGCGGGAAAGGGATTCGGTTTTCTGGCTCCGGATGGTGTAAGCTTATCGTTCAACACGACCTGCTCTTTGGCCGAGGAACTCAGCCTCCACTTCGTTCGCGGAGCATCGGTGATTTGATAGTAGGCGTGAAATGCGATCGATACCGGCATCGGTTCAAAAGAATGATTGACGATGTATGTTTCGCATTCCACCATCCCCTCCACAAGGCGGTAAGTCATCTCGAGCGTGTGCGCGAAGGGAAACTGAGCCATCCATTTCGGATGCTTCCAAAACTCAAGGCGGCTTGTGACCCTGGCGCCTCTCGCGTCCGCTTCCACTTTGATCACTTCCCATTCGGCGAAGACTACGAGGCCATGAATAGGCTGGCCGAACCCGTCGCTACGATAATTCTTCAAATCAGGGTTTAGGTGGTATTGCGCGCCGTTAACGTAGTATGAATTTTGATCGATGCGGTTGGCCCAAGGAGCGAGAAACGGGTTTCCCAACTGAGTTGGCTTGGCCTTAAACTCGGCTAATGTCTTGTACGGCGACCAGAAAATTTCCATTCCGTTCACCTTGAACGAATACGGATTGTTGCCGAGAGAAGGCACAACCGATAGTTCAGCGTTCTTAGTCGAATCGGCGAGGCGCACAACGTCAATGCCATCGACAGTTATCTTCTTGGCGCTATAGCGCGATGCGGCGTCACTCATGATGGGGATTATTAATAGAAGCTGTAATCGTAGTAGTTTCAATTGTCGTATCGTTCCCGAATATCCAGGTCAGTCTCTTCTTGACAGCACCAGCAGACTCCGGGGGAGTAGGTTCGGATTGAGCAAACGTCGCACCAATAGGTTACAAACAGCCGTTGTCCGCCACGCAAAACATACATCGCCTTGGTGTGGATGGGGCCTGTGTAAAATACGCCATTCGGTTGCAACGCGCCGGTCAACTCGAATTCAAGACCATGCACGCGTTTGTCTAGGAACACAGCCATTGTTGGGTCGTCGCCGGTTATGGGGACCTCGGCTTGCTTGGCCGCGAGAATAGGTTTTCCGGAGCTATTCAGTTTAAGAGTGCCGCGAATGTTTGCCGCGGCGGATTGAGCAAGCAAAAGTGGGCAGATGCAAGCACTGGCAAGCACTGGAACCGCCGAAGCGGCGAAACGCAGGATGTCCCTTCTGCCCACTAAATCTTCTTCCCCTTTGCCGCTAGCGTCGCGCATGCAACCGGCGGAACTTATTGGTCCTCGTCCTCTACTTCGTGGTGGGCTTTCTTGCCCGAATTTCCACGGGGAGCCGCTTCCTCGCCGTCGCCCTCCACTTCCGATGGAGTCGAATAGTAGTAGGAGTGATAATACGTATATTTTGAATAGAGCTCGCCTCGGCGCGCGCCGTTGACGGCAATTCCCAAGACATTGTTCTCGCACAACGATTGCAGCGCACGAGTGATTGAGTCGATAGTGGTGGTTCCGATGCGAACCACCAGCAGCGTGCCATGGCATAGCGTCGACAACAAATTGGCGTCGGCAGCGAACAACAAAGGCGGGCTATCAAAAATCACCCAATTGAAAAGTTCGGGCAACCGATCGAGCAGAACCTTCACTTCCTGTAAATTCAATAGCTCCAGCGGATTTAGCACAGCCTCGCCGGCGGGCATTAAATACAGATTCGTACCGGCTACGCGCTTGATGATCTGATGCAATTCCGCCTTACCCAGCAAGTAATCCGTTACCCCGGGAGAGCGATCGATCTGAAACAAGGAATGAATGATCGGACGGCGGAAATCAAAATCGGCCAGCAGCGTGTTGTTCCCCGCCAGGTGCGATTCGGCCAGAGCAAGATTCACCGCTGTGAACGATTTGCCTTCGGCGGGCGAAGCACTGGTCACGACCACTGTGTGGATGGGTTGCAAACTCTGCAAGTGATTCAGCCGGGTGCGCAAGGTGCGGAACTCTTCGCTTGGCGCATCATGCGGCTTGGTGGCGTCAATCAAATGCGAGTCGGCCAGAGGCTGAAATGGCACCTCTTCGATTTTATCGAGCAAGTTATCCAGATTAATATCGGGAGCGGTCGGCATTGGAAAAGGCGTTCGCACGACGCCGCGAGTAGCTATGGAATAGTCGTGGGCGTCTTGCGCCGGAGCCTGCGGTTGATGAGCCCCATAATTGGCATTGTTCCGCTGCAAAACCGCGGGACCGTTTAATTCTTGATGGGGGGAAGGAACTTCATAGCGCGCGACATTCTGCCTGGGCGTGGGCGGAGCGGCGGGAGGGGGATAGGCGGCCATGACCTGATCCAAGGGGTTGGCTTTGCCGGTCGAATCGGGCTTCGGCGCCGCTGGAGGCCGTGGTGCGGGCGGGGGGAAACCTGGACCTTGTTCGGCTCTTTTTAACGCGTCGTGTACTCTGCTCATTCGTTGTGCCTTCCTTTCTTGACTATCAGCGGTTCATCCCGCCATCTCTAGTTATGAAGCGATCACTCGCCTGTTAGCAAACCGTTCCTGACTACCGGCCTGCGGGATAAGCGCCGTTAAGCGCGCGTTGTGAAATAATAAAACACCGAACCAGCCATTACCGCGCATCCTAAGAAAAGGGCGGTTGACCATGCCAGCAGAGTAAGCCTTTTTCTGCGCTTAACGACCAAATCGTTTTCCAGCAGCGGAATGGATCCCAGAATTGTTAGTTGGGTGTACGTGCGGACATCTTTCAGATTCTTGATCGCCGTGTCTTTCAATTCCCGCGCCGCGGCCAGAACCACGCCAAGAATTAAACCGAGGAGAGTTCCGCCCCCCACAATCAAGGGCCGGTTCGGTTCGCTTGGGGTCAAAGGCAAGTTGGCGGGGTCCAGCAGTTCCAGCGTCTCACCCTGTTTTCTGCCCGTAACGATGGTAGCTCTTTGGGAAATCTCTTTCTTTTCACCCAACTCTTTGTAGTTCTGCTTTGCCTGTTCGTAGTCGCGGGTCAGTTCCTGATATTTTTGATCGGAAAGAGGGGCCGCATCCAGGCGGGACTGAAATTGCTTAACGCTGGCATTCATCGAATTTGTATCTTTTAAGTAAGTTTCCAGTTCTTGTTCTTTGGCTTTCAGCGCAGTTTCCAATTGCGCAACCGTTCCCTCTAGATCCCTGGCTTCTTTCGACATAGGAACAATTTTCTTGCCTTCTGCCTTGGGAGCGTTAACGATCTCTCTGGCTTTCGCCATTTCGTCCTCTTTGGCGATTTGGTCGCGCTGCCGCTTAGCAATCGCCAGAAGACCCTCGTAGCGCTTCACATCGGGATGGCTCTCTGTCCAATGTTCTTTCGACTGCAACAAACTGTTCTCCAGCATTTGGACTTCCCGTTCCTTCTCCAATAGCTTCTCGTTCCGCCTTTCAACGAGTGGAGGAGTGGAAGCCGCTATTTCCACGGGGTTTTTCGCGGAAGCCAAACGCTCCTTGGCAATTCGCAATTGGGTATCTAACAACAATTTGTCCTGATTCACCCGGCTTATCGAAGCGTTAATGGAATTCATCCGTTGTTCGTACGCTTGCAAGCTGCTGAGGGTAGTTTGTCGATCCTCGGGCATACGGCCGGCATTGGCTATCCGGAACGATGCCCAATTTTGTTCAATCGTTTCCAGCTTCTTGCGCGCCGCTTCCAATTCTTCTTTCAAGAAGTCGTTTGCAGCTTGGCTCTGCGTTAAAGATTCCCGCGAATTTTCCGACAGGAAGCGGCCCACCAAATCGTTGGCTACCTTTTGAGCGATATAGCGATTGTCGTAATCGAAGGAAACCGTAAAAGCGCCGTAGTTCCGTCTTTCCCCAGTTGCTCCGCCGGTGTTCGATAGGGCGCGCACTTCGCCAATTTTGATGTGCTTATTGCGCATGTCTTCAATAAGATCTTCAATCGGAAGCCGCTTGATGTCCTTCGGATACAAGCCATACGTCTGAATGATATTCGTCAGCGTTGCACGGCTTAGGATGTTTTGCGCCATCGAACTGATCCGTTGGCCCATTTCCACGTTGATGCTTGACATCACTAGTTTTTCGGAAATTTGCGGAGGTGTGATGCGGATCGCCGCCGCGGAACGGTAGGTGTCGGGCCAGAGGAACGCAATCACTACCGCAATCACTAAACTGGCGAACATCGGCCCAAAGATCCAGGCCTTATGGCGGCGCGCCGCGTCGATATAGTCGTCGAAGTCCAGCGCCCTTCTGTTTACGGGTACAAAATCTGTTCCTTGCATCACACTTTCTCCGAGATTAAAATTACGGCCTTTGTCAAACGATCATTGCCAGTGTTTTCTGGGTTTCAAGAACATCAAATCTAGGGAACGTAAACGTGGTCGCCAGACTCAAGCCTTATATTTTGGTCCATCTTCCTACCCGAAATTACTTCGCTGTAGTTGAACTTTATCTTCTTTTCGCCACGCAAAACGATGATTCTTTTCTTGTTGGCGAATTCCTTAAATCCGCCCGCTCCATTTAGGGCTTCAAGGATAGTAGTCGGTACAACCAACGGGTAAACGCCAGGCCGCAGAACTTCTCCCACCAGGTAATATTTGCGGCTGCCTACTTGGCGCAGTGACACGGATACTTCAGGCCTCTGAATGAACTTGGAATAGGCCTTAACCACTTCTTCCTTGATTTCGTCCAGCGTTTTGCCGGCTGCATTCAACTCACCCGATAGCGGTAAGGTGATTTTACCGTCAGGGCGGATGGCAAACATCCCGGAAAGATCGGTTTCGCGCCACACCCGGATTTCAATTACATCCTCAGGACCAACTTTGAAAGTGCTCGGGTCCACCGGCGCCGCGGCTCCTCCGGCTGTTGTCCCATCCTGACGGATAATGCTTCCTTCTTTTTCCGGACGCTTTGGGTCGGAGTCTTTCTTGTCATCTCTTTCTTGCCGGGCCTTAGTTGGATCAGGCGCTTGAGCCAGCACAGCGCACGTCGCAAATACAGCCAAAATCAGGGCTCGGGAGTTCTTTAGCAGGTCACGGGAAAACATTCAATCAATCCTTAGGTGCTTGGCCTAGGCTTCTGCCGGCTTAGATTTTACCGGCGGCCTTATCTTGTTACAACACAAGGGCTCTTGCGTCTAATATACACCTAAAAAAAGAGGCGCAATAGACCTGACTTTAATTGTATAACAATAGAGCTGCCTCTTCACTGAGCATGCTAGTACTCGGCAGCAGCATCTACATTATAGCGTAAAGTACTCGGAGAAAAAATGCAATACTTTCTTGCGAAAACAGACCCAGACACTTATCCTATCGACCAGTTCGAAAAAGATGTGACCACTTGTTGGGATGGTGTAAGAAACCCCCAAGCCGCCAAAGCGATTCAGGCCATGAAGCCTGGCGACAAAGTTTTCATCTATCATTCCATGGGACATGCTGCCATTGTCGGAATGGCCAAAGTGATTTCACCGCCTCGTCCCGATCCCAAAGACGTCAAAAGCTGGGTGGTCGATTTGCAGTATCTTCACCGCATTGAGCCTCCGGCCACCTTGCGCGAGATAAAGGAATCGGGCATTTTTGCCGATTGGGCGCTTGTGCGTCAAAGCCGCCTGTCCACCATGGCCGCGCCTGAGAATTTCGTCACTTGGATGCGTGGCAAATATCCCAAGCAAAAGCTCTAGAGGTCCCTGACCCCTAGAAATCGGCCGCAGAGGAATGCACTCCGACTATTCCCCGATGGAAATCGGGGGATCCTGCATCTGAAAGTCTTCTCCCGGTCAGAGACCTAGCCGCTTAGTGCGTCATGCCGCGGGCGGCTATCTTCCATGCAGTTTCCAGCTTCTCCCCGCGAATGCCGTAAAGCTTGTCATATAAATTTACCGTCGGATCGCAATGCGGTACAAGAAACTCCAGCCGGTCGCCTAGTTCAACTGATCGATCCGTGGCGTTCAAATCCAACCGTCCGTGCTCGTCGCCAGCCCAGTAGTATTTTGAATTCCTATGCTTAAGCCGGGGAGGGAATGGCCTGTCCGTGGAGAACGCCTTGAACCCCGCATCCACTATGGCAACGTCATGCGATGGCTTGCTGAACACCGTGGCGATCACGCTCAAGGAAAAGCCGAAGTCGTCGAAATCAGCGGTATCGTTCGCCCCGCCAATACTCGCATAGTCCAAATCCATAAACAGGAAACTACCCGGTTGCAGTTCGGTCACTCCGTCAATTGCTGAGTCAATATTATACGCTCCTGTCGAACCTCCGCTTAACCAATGGCATTCAATGCCGGCCCGCTCAATCATCCATCGTGTCTCAACCGCTAAGCCCATCGCCTGTTCACTAGCGGCCTTGCGAGCCTCGAAGCCATGGGTGTGAGCGCAGGGTCCGGCAAATGCTTGAATGCCAGCAAATCGAAGATAGGCCGATGCGTCAATTCGCTGTGCCAATTTCAAGGCTTCGTTGCCTGGCTCAACCCCTGTCCGCGCGCCAACAAGCAAGTCAATGGCGATGTTTAATTCGATTCCCGCGGACTGCGCCGCCTGGCTTAGATTTTCCACATTGGAATGATGATCGGCGCAAAAGATGGTGTCCGGTTTTTGCATCGCCAGTAGCACAGCCCTCTCAATGCGCCATGCACCAACCAATGGCGTGGTCACCAGCAGTCCCGATAATCCAGCCGCCGCGAACACCTCAGCTTCGGAGACCTTTGCCGTGCAAGTTCCAATCGCCCCTTCGCGTATGCAAGCCTCGGCAACCTCCACGCATTTATGTGTTTTGGCATGAGGCCGGAAGCCTTTTCCCGCAAGTTTCAAGTGAGAGGCCATCTTGTGCAGGTTCGCTTCAAAAATATCCAGGTCAACAACCAACGCCGGTGTCGGCAATTCCTCCTTTGAAACCTTTCCTGCGAAATTTCCGGATTCAATTAATTCTTGAAACTCGGTCCACTTCACGGTTGGGCCCCCTTTTCCACTGCCCGCATTACTCGAAGCAGATTGCCTCCATAAATCTTTCTAATCTCCTCGGCGGAATGCCCACGCTCCAGCAAGGCTCGCGTAAGGGCAGGGAATTTGCTCACGTCATCCAAACCCAAAGGAACGCAACTAACGCCATCGAAGTCCGATCCGATACCCACGTGATCGGCTCCCGCGATTTTGATGACGTGCTCGATGTGGGCCACCACATCCGCCAGCGTGGCGCGTATCGTCTGTAATCCCAGCCGTTTGGTGATTGCCTCGGATTCTTCCTCGCGCCGCTGCGGCGTCAATTTACCTAGTTTGGCTAACTCCGCCTCAACCGCGCTTCGCCGGGCCGTGTTTGTCCAAGTAGAGGTATCCGCCGATTTTGCCGAAAGAAATTCACACCCAAAGTTGATCTGAATTAAGCCGCCTTTTCCGGCCAAGGAACGAATCATGTCATCGGTCATGTTCCGGGCAATCGGGCTGATTGCCCTGCATGAAGAATGGCTCGCGAAGATCGGCGCCCGGCTGGCGGCCAAAACATCGTAGAAGGTTTTATCGGCCACATGCGAGATGTCCACCATCATGCCAAGGCGGTTCATTTCCGCAACCACTTGCTTGC
>JAYVXT010000737.1:0-11622 GCA_043785065.1 Bryobacterales bacterium
CTTCACGCTACAATAAAACAATGTCCTTAGTTGTTGTTGGCTCCGTCGCCTATGACGGAATTGAAACGCCCCACGGTAAGCGTGACCGGATTTTAGGCGGCGCCTGCACTTACATCGCCCTCTCGGCAAGCTACTTCACGCCGGTTAAAATTGTTGGCATCGTCGGTGAGGATTTCGCCTCCACAGACATTGACATTCTTAAGAATCGCAACATTGATGTCGCGGGCTTGGAACAAGTCCCTGGCAAAACGTTCTTCTGGCAAGGCGTCTATTCGCACGATATGAACGACCGCGAAACGTTGGTGACTGACTTGAACGTGTTCGCCGACTTTAACCCAAAATTGCCGGAATCTTATCGCGACCAGCCCTACTTGATGCTCGGCAATATTCAGCCCGATCTGCAACGCGCCGTCCGCGCCCAGATGCGCGATCCTCGCCTCGTCGGCGGCGACACCATGAATTTCTGGATCACGGGTGCGCGCGAGGAACTGCTGGCCACCATCAAGGAATGGGATTTCCTGCTGATCAACGATAGCGAAGCCCGCCTCCTCTCCGGCGAAACCAATCTTAAGAGAGCCGCCAAAAAGATCATGGCCATGGGGCCCAACACGCTGGTGATCAAACGCGGCGAATACGGAGCCATGTTGTTCCGCGGCGACGACTATTTCATCGTGCCCGGCTACCTGCTTGAAGAAGTATTCGATCCCACTGGCGCGGGCGATTGCTTCGCCGGCGGCTTCGTCGGCTATCTTGCCGAACAGGGAATTGACCTTGGCCGCGGACATATCGACCGCCGTGAATTGGCCCGCGCCGTCATTCATGGCTCGGTCATGGGCAGCTTCTGCTGCGAAAAATTTGGGCCGGAACGATTCTACACTTTGACTCGAGCCGAAATCGATGCCCGCTTCCAAGAATTCAAAAAATTCACGGACTTCTAAATCTAGGAAGAAATCAGCCCCACGCGCTAAAAGCGGATCCGGGCATGAACATTACTCCGTCCGCGCGGCGCTGGCCGTGTTGTGCGGAGCCGCCACCGCCAGCGCCAGCGCCATCTGGTGGTGCTTTGCCCACGGCTACATACTCTATTATGGAGACGCCCAAGCGCACATGGCCATCGCCCGCCGCATGATCGATTCGCGCACCCCCGGCTTTGAACAAATCGGCACCGTCTGGCTGCCATTGCCTCATCTGCTGATGCTGCCCTTTGTGCAATTCGATACGCTTTGGCGAACCGGACTTGCGGGCGCAATCCCTTCCGGTATTTGTTTCATCGCCGCCACCGGATTCCTGTTCGGCGCCGTCCGGCGCACCTTCCATTCCACAACCGCCGGCGTCACTGCCGCCATGCTCTTCGCCCTGAATCCCAACATGCTGTACCTGCAATCCATCCCCATGTCTGAGCCGCCGTTCCTCGCCTGCTTCACAGGCCTCATCTATTCCCTGGTCCGCTTTCACATGCAACACCGGCCAAGCTGGGTCGCTCTCGCGGGACTAATGGCGATGGGTGGAACCCTGTGCCGTTACGATGGCTGGTTCATGCTCCCCTTCGTTGCGCTCTACTTCGTTGTCTGGGGCGGAAAAGAGCGATGGCCATCGGTGACGTTGTTCACTATCATCGCCGCGATCGGGCCCTTATTCTGGTTCGGACACAATCTTTACTACAACGGCAATGCTCTGGAATTTTATAACGGCCCCTATTCCGCCAAAGCCATTCAAGGCGATAAGCCCTATCCAGGCCAGCACGATTGGATCACCGCAATCCGTTTTTATGCCGACGCCGCCAAACTGAACACCGGCTTACCACTGGCGCTACTCGGCCTTATGGGAGGCGTAGTTTCATTGCTCCGCCGCAAATGGCTTGGCCTTGCGCTATTGGCCATCCCAATCTTCTTCTACCTGTTGGGAATCCACTCCACGGGCAACCCCGTCTGGACGCCCGCGCTTTACTTCGATAGTTACTACAACACCCGTTACGGCTTGGCCTTCTTACTTTTCTGCGCATTCGCCGCGTCTTCGATGGTTGCCGGCAGATGGCGTCGAATGATCGCCACGGTGATCATCCTGCTTTGTTCCATTCCTTGGATCGCCTACCCCAAAGCCGAAAGTTGGATCACCTGGAAGGAATCGCAAGTCAACTCCCGCCAACGCCGCGCATGGGAAGCCGAAGCCGCCGACTACATGAAAGCCCACTACAAACCAGGCGACGGATTGCTGATGCCGTTCAGTGATGTAGTGGGGATCGCGCGTGAGGCCGCCATCCCGCTGCGCGATACAATTCATGAAGGCAATGGCGTCTTGCTTTACGCCGCCATGGCAAGACCGGCATTGTTTCCTTTCGGAAAATGGGCCGTGGGAATTGCCGGCGACGCCGTCTCCAGCCGTGTTGGAGCTTGGGCCCGCCGTGGACTTTATTGGGATTGTGTCAAAATAGTGGAAGTCAAAGGCGCTCCCGTTATAGAAATTTACAGGCGCCGAAGTACTGCGCGAATTCATTAATGAAGATTCCTTTTACCAAAGCCCACGGCGCGAGGAACGATTTTCTGCTCACTTGGAGCACGGACGCTCCCTCGTCCAACTTGCAGGAAATCGCTAAACGTATTTGCCATCGCAACACCGGCGTCGGCGCCGATGGTTGGCTATTGGTCGATAAGGCTTCGCAAGAGGCCGATTATGATGGGAAAATCCGATTGATTAATTCCGACGGAAGCGAAGCTGAAATGTCCGGAAACGGAACTCGCTGCGCCGCGGCATTTTTATTGGATGCCGGTATTGGCGGCGAAGAAGTCACGATCCTTACGGGAGCCGGCAAGAAGCATCTTCGTGTCAGGGCGCGCCAAGAGGCCGAATGGATCTTTGAAATGAATATGGGCCAGCCCACTTTGCAGGAAGGGGATCTTTTGCGTTTTCTCCCCATGGGCGAGGATAAAATCCAAGCCACCATATTAAACGTCGGCAATCCACAGTGCGCTGTTTTTGTGGATTCCTTTGATTTTGATTGGCAAACTTTGGGCGCGAAACTCGAGCGCCATCCATATTTTCAAAATAGAACCAATGTATCCTTCATCCTGCCATGCGATGAACACACAATTGACGTCCGGTTTTTTGAACGCGGGGCCGGCGTAACCATGAGTTCCGGAACAGGATCCACGGGGGCCATGGCCGCCTCCGTGTTGCGGGGAATCGTCAAGAGCCCCGTGAAGGTTTTGACTTCGGCCGGGCCGCTCGAACTAACCTGGGCGTCCCCATCCGCCGATATCTACTTAACTGGGCCAGCGGAGATTGTAGCCTCAGGGAATTTCTTTTTGTAAGGCGAATTTACTAATTATGAGCATTAATTATGCTTCCGTACTCGAAAACAAGATTAAGAATAAGACAGCTAGAGTTGGCGTGGTCGGCCTGGGATATGTCGGCCTGCCTTTGGCGGTGGAATTTGCCCACGCGGGTTTTGATGTCACCGGCATTGACATTACTCAAAGGAAAGTGGACGAACTCAATAAGGGGCGTTCCTACATTCAAGATATTCCCACCTCCGCGCTGGCCCCATTCGTGAAGGCCGGTAAGCTTCGTGGCACCACCGATTTCAAAGCTATCCGCGACCTGGACACTATCAACATTTGCGTGCCCACTCCGCTGCGCAAAACCAAAGACCCGGACATGAGCTACATCATCGCGGCATGCGAGTCGATTGCCGAAAATCTGACGCCGGGCAAACTTCTCATCCTCGAATCAACCACCTATCCGGGCACCACCGACGAATTGCTATTGCCCATGTTCGCCAAGAACGGCCTAAAGGTCGGCAAAGACTTTTTCCTATGTTTCTCGCCAGAGCGCGTGGATCCGGGGAACGAAAACTTCCAGACTCGCAATATCCCTAAAGTAGTTGGAGGCACCACGCCGGCTTGCAATAAATTGGCTGTGGCATTCTATAGCCAGGCGCTGGATCACGTCGTGCCTGTTAGTTCCCCCACCGTGGCGGAGATGGTGAAGTTGCTCGAAAATACCTTCCGCATGATCAACATCGGAATGGTCAATGAACTGGCGATGATGTGCGACCGCATGGGCATTAATGTTTGGGAAGTGATCGACGCCGCCGCCACAAAGCCATTCGGTTACATGGCTTTCTACCCGGGTCCCGGATTGGGCGGCCATTGCATTCCCATCGACCCTTTCTACCTTTCCTGGAAGACGCGTCAAGCCGGCATCGAAGCGCGCTTCATCGAACTGGCCGGCTACATCAACGGCCAAATGCCCCACTTCGTGGTGGACAAAATCCAAAATGCACTCAACACCAAAGGCAAGTCCATCAAGGGTTCGAAGATCCATATCCTGGGCGTCGCGTACAAAAAGAACATCGACGACATGCGTGAATCCCCAGCGCTTGACATCATCCACCTGTTAAAAGAAAAAGGCGGCAAGGTTTCGTTTAGCGATCCTTATGTGCCCACCTTGAAGTTCGAAAACTCTTCCATGAAATCGCAGCCGATTAACACTTGTTGCAAAGCGGCCGATTGCGTCGTCATCGTAACGGATCACAAGGATTTCGATTACAAGACGATTGAGAAGAATTCGAAAATGATCGTCGATACACGCAACGGTATGAAGGGCATCAAATCCAATAAAGTTACCCTGCTGTGATTCTGATTCGATTTTGTCATACAATTCCTCAATGGCGCTTTTCCCTACCCTCGAAATCTGCCGCCATTCAAAGGAGAATCATGCCCGGTAAATTCGAAGTCAAAGTGGCCAAGAATGGCCAATTCTATTTCAACCTAAAGGCGAGCAACGGCGAGGTTATTTTGACCAGCGAGATGTACAAGGCTAAGACCAGTGCACTCAATGGAATTGAATCCGTCAAGAAGAACTCGCAGATCGACAAGCGTTACGTAACAAAGACCTCAACCAGTAAGAAGCCGTTCTTCGTTCTGCGCGCCGGCAACCACGAAGTAATCGGCAAAAGCGAAATGTACGAATCCGAAAAGGCCTGTAACAACGGCATCGCTTCTGTGAAAAAGAACGCAGTCAGCGCGAAGACTGACGATCAATCGGCTCCAATCGTGAAGGCCGCTGGGGCCTAATAATAAGATCGACAAGCGTTACGTGTTATGATCATCTATAGGCGGTTCGTCCTCTTCAGGGCGAACCGTGCCTAAAGAAAGGAGCCAGAATGAGCAAAGTAGAACAGCTTGAAAAAGAAATCAAGATGCTCGCCCCTAACGAAATGGGCGCGTTTCGGCAATGGTTTGCTCAGTTCGACTCCGATCAGTGGGACCTTCAAATGGAACAGGACATCCACGCCGGCAAATTGGCAGGCTTAGCGGAACAAGCATTGATTGACCACCGGTCCGGCCAATCCACCAATCTGTGATCCATCACGCATCTCCCGCTTTCTGGAAATGTTACCGTTTACTACCTGCTCCTACCCGGAATCTTGCGGATAGGTTATTCAAGGCTCTTAAATCGAATCCGGATCATCCGTCCCTTCAACTCAAACAGCTCGGATCATACTGGTCTGCCAGGGTCGGTTTGCACTACCGCACTCTTGGCATTGACGTACCCGAGGGAATCCTCTGGATCTGGATCGGCAGCCACGCCGCCTATGATCGCCTGATCCACTGACGCAGCCTTCCCAAAGCACGCTACAGTAGATACTTTGGAGGCAATCTTCTTTGTCCATGATCCTCGCCCTTGATCAAGGCACCACCAGCTCTCGCGCCATTCTTTTCGATAAGCAAGGCAACATACACGGCCTCGCCCAACGCGAATTCCAACAATTCTACCCGCAGGCCGGCTGGGTAGAGCACGACCCCCAGGAAATCTGGCTCTCGCAAAAAGCCGTGATGGAGGAATCGCTCTCGAAGACCGGAGTCAAGCCCCATGCTATCGGCATCACCAATCAACGGGAGACAACCATCATTTGGGATCGCAAAACCGGGGCCCCCGTCTACAACGCCATCGTCTGGCAAGACCGCCGCACCGCCGCCTTCTGCGATCAACTGAAACGCGACGGCCACGCCCCCTCGATCCAACAAAAAACCGGCCTCGTCATCGACGCCTATTTTTCCGGCTCCAAAGTCGCCTGGATCCTCGACAACGTGCAAGGCGTCCGCGCCCGCGCCGACCGAGGCGAACTCGCCTTCGGCACCGTCGATTCGTGGCTCGTCTGGAATCTCACTGCCGGCAAGGCCCACGTCACCGACCCCAGCAACGCCTCCCGCACAATGCTCTTCAACATCCACACCGGCGTATGGGACGAAGATCTCCTCCGCCTCTTCCGCATCCCGCCCAGCCTGTTGCCGGAAGTGAAATCGTCCTCGGAAGTCTACGGCCAAACCAGCGCCGGCATCCCCATCGCCGGAATCGCCGGCGATCAACAAGCGGCCTTGTTCGGACAAATGTGCCTCTCACCCGGCATGAGCAAAAACACTTACGGAACCGGCTGCTTCCTGCTGCAGCAAACCGGAGCGCAAGCCACTTCGTCCAAGAACAACCTTCTAACCACCGTGGCCTGGAAGATCAACGGCAAGACGGAATATGCCCTCGAAGGATCGGTCTTCATCGGCGGAGCGGTTGTGCAGTGGCTGCGCGACGGCTTGGGGATGATTCAATCGGCGGCGGAAATCGAAGGCCTCGCCCGTACTGTTCCCGATAATGGAGGCGTCTATTTCGTGCCCGCCTTCGCTGGCCTCGGCACACCGCACTGGGATCAATACGCGCGCGGCACAATGGTGGGAATCACCCGCGGAACCACCAAGGCCCACATCGCTCGCGCGGCTCTTGAAGGTATCGCCTTTCAGGTGGCCGACCTGTTAACGGCAATGCGCGCCGACGCCGGCATTCCGCTAACGGAGCTTCGAGTCGACGGAGGCGCCTCGCGCAACGATCTACTTATGCAGATTCAAGCCGATCTCCTTGGGGCTCCCGTCGTACGTCCCAAAGTTAGCGAAACCACCGCCCTCGGCGCGGCATACCTCGCTGGCCTCGCCACGGGCTTCTGGACATCCACCAACGACACGACCGCGCAATGGCAAGTGGATCGCCGCTATGAACCACAAATGAGCCGCGACGCAGCCGGCGCCCTCCAACATCAATGGCAGCGCGCCGTCGAACGTTCAAAGAGCTGGATCGAATCGTGATTCGAGCCGAGATGACGCGCCGCCTCAGCGAGCGCACCAAGCCCTGGGATATGGTGATCATCGGCGGCGGCGCCACAGGAGTTGGCGTGGCCGTGGACGCCGCTTCGCGTGGTTACGACGTGGCGTTGATTGAGCAGAACGATTTCGGCAAGGGCACCTCCAGCCGTTCCACCAAGCTGGTCCACGGCGGTGTCCGCTATTTGGAACAAGGCGACGTGGCACTGGTGATGGAGGCCCTGCAAGAGCGCGGCTTGATGCGTCAAAACGCCCCGCACCTGGTTCACGATCTCGCCTTCGTCGTTCCGAATTATGAATGGTGGGAGGCCACGTTCTACGGCGTCGGCTTGAAGCTTTATAATTTGCTGGCCGGCAAATACGGCTTCGGCCCTTCGCAAGTTCTTGATCGCGAAGAAACTCTAGAGCGCCTGCCCGCCATCAAAACCGAAGGCCTCCGCGGAGGGGTCGTTTATTATGATGGACAGTTCGACGACACCCGCTTTCTGATCCATCTGGCCGAGACTGCGGTTGAGCAAGGCGCCGTGCTCACCAACTATATGCGGGCCACGGCGCTCCATCGCGATAGTGAAGGCTGCGTTAATTCGCTA
Source organism: Bryobacterales bacterium (assembly GCA_043785065.1). Classification (GTDB taxonomy): domain Bacteria; phylum Acidobacteriota; class Terriglobia; order Bryobacterales; family Bryobacteraceae; genus JANXSF01. The sequence goes on from JAYVXT010000737.1 coordinate 7,739, forward strand.
GACGCGGAAGATATGGAATCAGGCTCGAAGCTTCGTCTCAACGCGAAGGTTGTCATAAACGCCACGGGCGTGTTCACCGATTCCATCCGCCACATGGCCGAACCCGGCGCGCCGCCAATGGTTTCGCCCAGCCAAGGGGTGCACATCGTCATCGACCAATCGTTCCTGCGTTCCAACTCGGCAATTCTGGTCCCGCATACTTCCGATGGCCGCGTGATGTTCGCGCTTCCATGGCACGGTCACACGCTTGTGGGCACCACGGACACTCCTATCCCCGAAGCGTCACTTGAACCGAAACCGTTGGCCGAGGAGATTGAGTTCCTGCTCGAAACCTCGGCCCGCTATTTAAGCCGGCCTCCACGCCGCGAAGATGTCCTCAGCGCGTGGGCCGGCATTCGTCCGCTTGTGAAGTCAACCGGCGCAACTACAACCGCATCGCTTTCCCGCAGCCATGCTATTCAAATTGATAACTCCGGCCTGCTGACCATCACCGGCGGCAAGTGGACCACCTACCGGCATATGGCCGAAGACTGCGTGAACCATGCCGTGACCCTCGCCAAGCTGGATGACCGGCCAGTGGTTACGCAGCGCCTCAACCTGCACGGCTTCCATCAACATGCGTCCAAATTTGGGGATCTGGATTTTTATGGCTCCGACGCTCCGGCGGTTGAAGCGGTGTGCCGGGAATCCGCCGAGTATGGCGGGCTTCTGCATCCCGCGCTGCCCTATCGTGCGGGCCAAGTAGCTTGGGCCGCGCGCTTCGAGATGGCGCGAACTCTTGAGGATGTGCTGTCCCGGCGCTTGAGGGCGTTGACGTTGAACGCGCGCGCAGCGATAGAAATGGCTCCGAAGGCGGCATCCATCTTGCGTCGCGAATTAGGCCAATCGGCGGAATGGGAAGCCCAGCAAGTGGCGGAGTTCACGACGCTCGCCAAAGGCTACTTGATTTAACTGGCATCTGCCTTCGATGGATTGATCACGTTCTGCGTGGACTTCCTAAAAAAGGAATGTCGCGGGAACCTTTAATACTGGAAACGGCAGTTGGATGTTGCTCTAGAATTTGTTCCAGCATCCGGCCAGCCCCCGATGGAATCGGGACTCCCTACCCTTTGTCACCCCAGCCATTATGGATTTGTGAGAGTTACGGGCTAACGCGCCGGAAAGGGCCGCGGTTGCGGCGCGTTCAACGCTTCCGGCTTCGCGGCGCGTAGCCGTTGCGACGTTTCCTTGGCCGCTTTCGCGGCATCGGCTTTCCCCAGGCGGAAGTAGGTCTGGGAAAGAAGCAGATAGGGTTGCGAGTTCTCCGGATCCTGCCTCGTAGCCTCTTCCAACTCGACCACCGCGGCGTCGAGTTTCTCTTGCGCGATCAGCGCGCGGGCTAAGGCGAGCCGAGCCACCGTGTAATCTTTCCTGCGCTCCAAGGCACTGCGAAAGGCGGCTGCCGCCAGGCCCGCCTGCTCCCGCCGCAGCAGCACGTCACCGCGAAAGTAGTAGGGCTCTTCGTAACTCGGGTCCGCCGCGATCGCCTTGTCGAAGTAGGGTAGCGCTTCGTCTAACCGGCCGAGCTTGTGCAGGTGGAAGCCGACTTCGAAATTGGCGCGCGCCGAGAAGGGAAAACGCGCCAGCGCCCGTTTGGCCAGAGCGAAAGCCTCCTCCATCTGCGCCGCGTCCTGGCGTGCTTGCCTGGCGAGATGGTACAAACTCTCATCCTCCGGCGCAACACGCAGCGCGAGCTCCGCTACCCGCGCCGCCTCCTCAAAGTAGCGCCCCTTGCTATATTCGACGCTCATCGCCTGCATCAGCTTCCGGTTGGCCGGCTGCTGCACCAAAGCCGCCCGCCATGCGCGCAAGGCGTCGTCGTTGTGCCCCAGTCGCGAATGACAGGCACCGAGCAGGTACTGCGTATTGAAGTCCTTGGCGTTCACTTGCGCCGCGCGCCGCAGCCAGATAATCGCCTCAGCGTCCTGTTGGCGCTGCACCGCGAGGTAGCCCAAATTGAAAAGCGAGGCGAAGTGCGTAGGCGCGATGGCCGCCGCCTGCCGCCACAGTGCCTCGGCCTGCTCCAACTTTCCTCCGGCCGCCAATTCCCGGGCCCGATCCGCCAGCGCGTCCGGATCCACCTGTAGTAAAGCCATTGCCAGGAAGATCCCGATCATGACTGGCCTTTGCCCTCTTCGAGCCGCATCAATCGATTAATAGCGGGCACCGCGAACCGTTCCGTCCGGCCGCTGGGCCAAGCCACGGTGAGCGCATCCACACGAGTCGACCTGCCCAAGCCGAAGTGCAGCCGCCGCCCGTTGTAAGAGAGAAAACTGGTTTGGCTCAGCACCGTCTGCGCCTGTTTCCGCCCGCCCGCTTCGAGCGTCACCACGGCGCCCATGGCCGCTCCCTGCACCGATACTTGTAGCCACCCATTGCCGGTCTTGCTCTCGTTTCGTAGAAGGGAGGGTCCTTCGTGCATGTTCATAATCAGCACGTCCATATCCCCGTCGTTATCGAAGTCGGTGAACGCCGCGCCCCGGCTGGAGGCGCGGTGCGTGACTCCTGGCCCCACCATTGCCGAAACGTCTTCAAATCGCCCGTTACCCAAGTTGCGATAGAGCAGCCGCGGACTGCGAAACGCTTCCCCGCCGGGCTTCTTCTCCAATTCCGGATAGACGTGCCCATTCACCTGAAATAGGTCTAGCCATCCATCGCTATCAAAGTCCACAAAGCCGACACCCCAGCCCACGTACTGCGGATTAACGGCCAGTCCGGCCTTCATCACGACGTCCTCAAAAATGCCCCTGCCTAGATTGCGGTATAGGTTCGGATAGTCGCCCGCGAAGTTGGTCTTGGCGATATCCAGCCGGCCATCGTTATCGAAATCTCCCACGGCTAGCCCCATGCCGCCTTGTTCGTACCCGTGCTCGCTGAAGGCCAAGCCCGTTTCGGACCCAATCTCGCTGAATGTGCCGTTTTTGTTGTTCCGCAGCATTACGCTCGGAGACGAATCGGCGGCGACGTAGATGTCGATCCACCCATCGTGATTCAGATCCGCGGCCACGGCGGTAAAGCCGTAAAAACTCCCCGCGGCACTCGCTCCCGTCTTAGCGGTGACATCCGTGAAAGTGCCATCGCCATGACCTTGATAGAGCCTCAGCCCGCCCTTCGGCAATCCTCGCGGTCCGCAGAACACGGCCACCCCCTTCCATTCACAGTTCGGCGGGGCGCCCGGCAGCGGCACCTTCGCAGGGTCGAACGCCATGTAGCGCGTCACCACCAGATCCAGATTCCCGTCGCGATCATAATCCAAGAAAGAGCACCCGGTGCTCCACTCGCCTTTGTCGGGCCAAACCTCCGCGCGGAAGCCGCCTTTGCCCGTGTTGCGGTAGAGCACGTTCGAGCCCCAATAGGTAACGAAAAGATCATCGAACCCATCATTATCGATGTCGCCCCCGCAGACGCCGAAGCCCCAGCCCTTTCGAGACATTCCGGCCTTCTCGGTGACGTCGACGAACTTGCCATGATCGTTGCGGAACAGGTAGTTCCCGCCCGCCCCCGGATCATTCAGCCGGGAACCGTTGACGAGGAAGATGTCCTCCCATCCGTCGTTGTCAAAATCGAAGAACGCCACGCCGGCGCCATTCGCCTCGATGATGTACTTTTTCACTGTTTCACCACCATTGACGAAACGAGCCTTAAGTCCCACCGATGCTGCAATATCGGTAAAACTAACGAGGTATGGTTTGCCGCTGGGGGCCATGCGCGGAGCGGCGGTCGCGCCCCGCGTGGCTACCCCCTGCGAATAAACTCGCAGCGTCAAGCCGACACCGGACAGCACTACCGCCAAAACCAGCCAATTCCGCATACCTCTATTTTTATCACCTCTGAGATTCACCGGC
>JAYVXT010000738.1:0-3612 GCA_043785065.1 Bryobacterales bacterium
CTCCAGCCTTTGATGTTGCCATTCATGTATTTGAAGAATGAGTTAAAGCCGCAACTGGTCACCGCCACTTTGATGCGCTTGTCGAATGCGGCCACGAACAGGGAATTGTGCCCGCCGAGTGAATGGCCGGCGACGCCGATGCGCTTGGGGTCGACTTCGGGCAGAGATTGCAAAAGGTCGACGGCGCGAATGTGGTTGACGATGCCTTTCATGGTTGCGCTGACATAGCCTGCTGCGTAGACGTCAAGCTTATACTCGCCAAAGTTCGGATAGTCGGGGGCAAGGGTGACGTATCCGCGTTCGGCGAGTTCAAGGGCGTAGTGCAGGTTGGGTCTGGGGCCGAAGCCGGCGGGTTCGGCCTTGCCATTCCTGATGGTTTGATGGAGGCACAACATGGCTGGGCGCTTGCCTTTGACTCCGAGTGGCAGGAATAGATAAGCGGGGACGCGGTCGTCCTTTTCAGATAAATACGTGATCTTGCGGCGGATCCATTTTGCGCTGCGTTCTTCTTCCAGAACTTGGACGTCGAGGGGGGCGCGATGATCAATGTGAGGTAGCGCGCCCATTACTTGCTCCATCCGGCTGATGCGCGTCGCGGCGGCGCACAGGGTTGCGGCGACGGCGAGTGCTACGAGGATGGAGCGCATTCTAGAACGTAATTCGTAGGGCCAATTGCATGCGCCGCGGTAAACGCGATGCCGTGAATTGGCCAAAGGTTGCACTCAGCTGGTTGCCGTAAGTGGCTCCTGGGCGGTTATCGAAACGGGCGGTCGTATCGAGGGAACTGAACTGTGTGTGGTTGAAGATGTTGTAGGCCTCAGCGCGGAATTGAGTCAGAACGCGTTCGGTTGGGCGGAAATCCTTGAACATGGAAATGTCGAAATTGTTGATGCCTGGGCCACGGAAGGAGTACTTCGGGGCATTGCCTAGCGAACCTGGATTAGGAAGTCCGAAGGCGGCGGTGTTGAAGTTGTGCTCGAAGGTGCGGTCGCTTTTCGGGATGGTTGCGTTGGCGATCAGATTTGGCCGCGCGGCGTCCGTTGGTGAGCCGGATAGATTGTTGGCGTTGCCTGTTTGCAAAGCCAACGAAACCGCGGTTGGAGCGCCGCTCATCTGCGTCGTAATGCCGGAGAGTCTCCATCCATCTATGACCGATTTCTTAAGAGCAAGCAGGTGGGTGGGCGTCCAGCGAATTTTGGGAAGCTCGTAGATGAAATTACCTTTAAGAATATGAGTGCGGTCGTAGCCGGCTTCCCCGTAGTTCCACACTTTGGGATCAACAAGGAAGCTTAGATTATTGGTGTCGGTATCGGTGTAGTCCATTGCTTTTGACCAAGTCCAAGCGATGCCACCGGAGATGCCGCTGCGGAAGCGCCGGTTCACTGTTGTTTGTAGGGAATGATAACTGGAGTTGGTGTCATATTTATAAATTTGGATATCGCCATATCCAAGGTAGGGCCGTAGGTATTGCGTTGCCAACGGACTGCCGGGGTTGCTGGGATCTTGGGCTGAAGGGAGCAGTGTGGTTCCGGCGGCGATGGAATTGATGTTTTTGCGTTCCAGCAAATGACGTCCCAGAGTGCCAACATAAGCGACATCAACGATGATGTGGCCCGGAACACTTTGCTGTGCGCCGAAGCTGTAACTCATGGTGCGTCCCAAGGTGCGATTGGGGTCGAGACCGGAAGTGTTAGACGGGAACAGATAGCCCTGGGTGTTTGTGAATGTGTTTAGGTCACCGTAGTAGATTTGCGGATTTAATTGGTTAGGGGGATTCAGATGCAGTGCGTACCCCCACAAATCCTTTTCGTGAATTTCGTAGAAGAGGCCGATGCCGCCGCGAATGGCTGTTTTTCCCTTGCCGAAGGGATCGTAAGCGAAGCCGATGCGCGGGGCTGTCTTAATGCCGCTGTTTTCGCGCAAACCGTGCGGATAGTTCAGGTCGGTCAACAGATTGACGGTGCCGTTGAACGGATCTCCAAGACCGGGAGTGAGGGCTCCGATCAGGGTGGCGGGCAGAATTTCTCCGGTGATTGGGTTCTGGGCTTTTCTTACATTATTGATGCGGACCGGGGTCAACAATTGGATGATATTCCTGGGGTTCCAGCGGCTCTGGACAAAACCGGCCTCTTGCCGCCTGGAACTGTAGAAGGGCGTGGACCAACCGAAGCGGACACCCAGGTCGAGCGTTAGGCGCTTGGTTACTTTCCAATTGTCTTGCGCGAACCATTCATAGGAAGTGGTGGTTTCATAAAGTGGCGGACGGTTGTTTGATTCAACGTAGCTTTTGAAGTTGCCGAGCAGGGCGTTGGCGAAAGGTTGATTAGCGTCGCCGGGATTGGACGTGTCGGTGGTGAAATCAAGCGTGCCGTTCCAGTTGCCGTTTTCGCCTTTCACGGCGCGCCAACGTTCGTAATAGAAACCATATTTCGTCACGTGGTGGCCCTTGGTTTGGGTGAGAATCCCATCGGAAAACAGGGGAGATTCGGCGCCCCGGAGGGGGAAACGGCTGTTGAGCGAAGTGTTTGGAGAGTTAGACACGCCGCCGAAGGTTGCGTTGGGGACCAGTCCATAAGGGTTGCCGGCCGGATTGAATTGGGCGATGTTCACGCCCGAGGTTTTTCGGTTCAGGCGGTTCAAATCGGATTCGTTGAGTGGGCTGCCATCTTCGGTCCAGCGGGTGAGGCGGGCGGAAAATTCAAAGACAGTGGATGGCGAAACAATATGTGTAAGCGATACGACGGGGGCGTGCGTTCTGCTGATGTAGTGAGAAGGCAGCCAGCCCCAATTGGAGTTGCCCGCGGAGACGGCCCAACCACGTTGATCCTCGCGCCAGTAGTTGTATTTCACCCAGATGGATGTTTTGGCGTCGATCACGTAATCGACTTTCGTGGTGTGGGCGATCTTGGGGATGTCGAGACTTTCGGCCACTTGATAGTTGTAGGCGAGCTTGGCGATATCTTGATTGACACCGTTGGGCCTGGGTAGCAATTTGAGGTAGTTCTGGCCATTTGGGTTGATGCGGCTTTGCGGAATAATATTGCCGGGGAACGGACTCTTGTTGTCGTCAGGATCATAAACGGTGGTGAGTCGGGCGTTGGGATAGACGCCGTTAGTGACGAAGGTTTGGCTGAAGTCGCCTGCGCGTTCACGATCGGTTGGGACGGTTAAATTGCGGATAGCTTGGGGACGCTTTTCCTTGATGAATTCCTGTGAGCTGAAGAAAAATAGATTGCTCTTTTTGGTGTTGAATTTTCCCGGAATAAAGAGTGGACCGCCGATGTTAAAGCCTGGAGTCTGAACGCGGCGTGGGCTGAGCGCAAGCCCTTGCCGGTTACTGAAGAAGTCGTTGGCGTTGAGGGATTCGTGGCGGTAATACCAATAGGCGGCGCCATGATAAGTTTGCGAGCCGCTCTTGGTAATGGCCATGATACTGGCGGCGGGCTTGCGGCCGAATTCGGCCTGATAGTTGCTGGTGACGATGCGGACGGCGCCGACTGAATCCATGCTGACGAAGTTATTTCCGTTGCCTCCGTTTGTGTTCTCCGTTGATCCGCCGTCGATGGTGATGCTGTTGCCGTTCGAGCGGTTACCGGCCACATTGTAAGAGGC
>JAYVXT010000739.1:0-11590 GCA_043785065.1 Bryobacterales bacterium
CCCTGGTCTGCGTAGCGCCCCCTGGCCCGACTGCTCAGGTAGAGGAAACTGCATCCAACCATGATGCCCAAAAGCTAATCCTTGAACGTAATTCCCAAAGTCTTCATCTTCCGGTAAAGATTGCTGCGTTCCAACCCTAGCAATTCAGCCGTGCGTGTAACGTTCCCGTTCGATTCTTCCAGCTTCTTCAAGATATAGTCGCGCTCGGCCGCCTCACGAACTTCCTGCAAACTACCGGACCATTCCACGCGCTTTTCCACCGCTCCCTTCTTCTGTAGCGGCAATGGAATATGGCGCGCATCCACTTTGGTCTGCGGATTCATGATTACAATTCGCTCCATCAAGTTGCGCAACTCGCGCACGTTTCCAGGCCAGTTGTAATCGGAAAGCACTTTATACGCTTCGGGCGTAAGCTCCTTCGCCTTGCGTCCATAAGCACGCGTAAACTCGCCCAAGAAGTAGTCGCAAAGAAGTGGAATGTCCTCCATCCGTTCGCGAAGCGGCGGCACGTAAAAGGGGATCACGTTCAGCCGGTAAAACAAATCCTCACGGAAATTCCCGCGCTCAATTTCTTCCTCAAGATGCTTGTTCGTGGCCGCAATCACGCGCGCATCTACTTGAATGGACTCCGCCGCCCCGACGGGCTCGATCCGTCCTTCATCGAGCGCACGCAATACCTTGGCCTGCGTTTTTAGGCTCATGTCGCCCACTTCATCCAAGAACAGGGTGCCCCCATCGGCCCGTTGCAGCTTGCCGATCTTGTCTTCGTGAGCCCCGGGAAAGCTTCCTTTGAAGTGACCGAACAGTTCGCTCTCTATCATGTCTTCCGGAATCGTCGCGCAATTGACTTCAACGAAGGATTCCGTTGCCCGCGAACTCATCTGATGAATCGCCTTGGCCACCAATTCCTTCCCAGTTCCGCTTTCGCCAAAAATCAGAACTCGGCCGTTTGTGGAGGCCATCAAACCCAACTGTTGCCGCAGAGCTTTCATCGGAACGCTTTCGCCAATAATCCTTGGGCCGGAGTCGGATGAATGCAGGGCGTGCAGTTCGCGTTCGATCTTGCGCTGATGAATTCCGTTCTTGACCACCACCAGAACTTTTTCAATCGTTAGCGGTTTCTCCAGAAAATCAAAGGCGCCAAGCTTAGTCGCCTTGACCGCCGTTTCAATGTTGCCATGCCCCGAGATCATAACGACAACCGGTCGGTCGGCCGGGGGAATTTCCTGAATCTGCGATAGGGTCTCCATGCCATCCAACCCAGGAAGCCAGACGTCCAGCAACACGGCGTCAAATGCTTTTTTCCCCAACAATTGTAGGCAATTTTCGCCGCTGGCCGCCGTTTCAACGGTATAGCCTTCGTCCTCTAAAACTCCGCCCAACGATTGTCGAATCCCCGGCTCATCGTCCACCACCAGAATTCGCGTGGCCTTCATACGCTTGCCTCAACCTCGCGCAATTCTTCCGCCGTGGAGACCAGCGAGGGTATTTCGAGAACAAATCTCGCTCCCCGGGGCTTATTATCTTCCACTCGGATTTGTACATGATGATCGCCGGCAATATGGCTGACAATCGCCAGGCCTAACCCAGTACCCCGGCTCTTGGTTGAAAAGTAGGGTAGAAACAGTTTTTCTTTATCCTCGGCGGAAACGCCGCAGCCCGTATCGGCCACAATAAGTTCCACACTTTCGTTCGTGGCAATTTGCGTTGTTATCGTCAGCACCTTCACGGCGGAATCATGCATAGCCTCAGCCGCGTTGTCCACCAAGTTCACCACGATCCGTTTGAATTGCTCGCGGTCCACATTAACCTGCGGCAATACTTGGGCAAAGTTGCGCCGGATAGTGATGCCATCCAACCTCCCGGCAAAAACATGGATGGCGCTGTCCACCACATCGTTCAAATCCGAGGGCGCGGGAGTTGGCGATGGGAAGCGCGCGAACTGCGAAAACTCATTCACCAGGTTCTTCACCGATTCCACCTCGGACGCTATCGTCGAAGTGCATTCGCGCACCAACTTAGCAAATTCGGGAGTTGTAACGGCTCGGTCCAAATGCCGTTGAATTCGCTCGGCGCTCAAAGCTATTGGGGTCAAGGGATTTTTTATTTCATGGGCAACACGGCGCGCCACCTCATGCCAAGCCGCGGCCTTTTGCGCGCGCAGCAGTTCACTGGTATCTTCAATCACCACCACGAAACCGGAGGTCACCGTTTCTTCCAGGGCGGATACGGTTATGGAAAGATGCAACGTCTGACCATTTTTTTTTAATTCCATTTGCTGCGCCGCCAACCCAGTGCGGCGCGCACGCTTCATTAAGTAACGAATGTCGGCCGCGTCCTCGCGAGTGAACAAATCCTCCAGCCTCTGCGCTTCGTTAACCGGAGAATCCGAGAATATGCGTTGGAAGGCGCGGTTAACTTTTAGTATTTGCCCGTCCCTAGCGACGGAAATCACGCCTGTCGGAATGCTCTCAAGGATGGTTTCCGTAAAGCGGCGCCGCAGTTCCAACTCCTTGCCCGAAGCCTCAAGGTCGGCGGTCATATCGTTGAAAGCGCGCACCAATTTGCCAAGCTCATCAATCGCGCCCCGCTCCACTCGATACGAAAGATTACCTTGGCGCACTTCATGGGAAGCTCGTAACAAGGCGGATATCGGCTCGGTGATTTGTCTGGCCAGGAAAAGCGCAATCCAAGTAGCCACGAACAGAATGAAGAACGTGATGAGTGCAAGAAACGCTACATACTGGTTCCTGGTTTCCGTCTTCGTTTTTTTCAGCCGGTCGTAGTTTGTTACTTCTTTTTCAATCAACCGCTCCTTTAACTCCAAGTCCACGGGCATACGCGTTTGGACTTCAATCATCGCTCCGTCCTTGGCTTTCGCTTTCTCCACAAACCTTCGCGTCCCCAAATGGGCGTCCGCCGTGCCGCCGCAAATCTCAACTCCGTTACGTTTGGCCTGAACGATTCCGTTCTCCGCGCAAATCTTTAAATACAAGCCCGCCGCCCCTTCTTTCGCATCCACCAAAGCAAGCCAGTTGGCTTGAGCGGCCGCCCGCATTGATGTGTCTTTGATCATCGATTGGCCCACTTCTATCAAGTGCAGGCGTATCTGCTCGCCGGGACGGCTAAACCATTTTTCGATGTTGTAGCTCATCACAGAAATATTCCACATCACCATGAAGCAAAGGGGAATGACGCTAAGCAACACCGCGCCAACAACAAGTTTCGTGCGGATGCGCGACCCTTCCCGGTCGCGCGATCGTTCGATGAACAGCCTCGCCACCGTCCGGAAAAGCATGAAGCACACGGTCACCGTCAAAACGAAGATGAACGTGGTTAAGCCCCACAGGACAAATACCTCGGCGCTATTCTGCGGATTTCCCCAGGAAACGGAACCCGGCAGAACGAGTAAGGCGATAAGCAGCAGGAATAGCACAAATCCCGATACGTAATAGAGGGTCCGTTGGCGCGCCATTTCTTTGATTATAGGGGATTACAACCCATCTAAAGCATTCCAAAATGTGGCATAGGGCTACATCATGGCCGATGGCGGAGCCGGATCTTCCGGGTTGCCTGCCGCGCTCAACGGAACTCGGACAAGAATAAAGGCGAGCAGCGCCATGAAGGCTAAGCCGAACAGGTAAGCATGATCGAGATCCTTGAAGATGGCCAAATCGGGCATCTTCCAATCGAAAAGCGCAATGGCCGCGACAACCAGACCCATCAAGCCCTCGCCGGCAATGAAGCCAGAAGCTACAAGAATTCCCGCATTGCCAACGCGGGCGGTTTGGCCTTCATTGTATTTGGCGCGCTCCACGAAGTAGTCGGTAACTGAGCGAATAATGCCCCCGACGAAAATGGCGAATGTTGTGGCGAAGGGCAGGTACATGCCAACGCTAACGAGCATCGGGCTTTTGACTTGCATCATGATCATGGCAAGCCCCATGCAGATACCCATGCCGACCAGTGGCCAAGGCATGTCGCCACCCACGATGCCTTGTGCGAGTAATGCCATCAAGCCCGCTTGTGGCGCGGGTAACGCTTTGTCTCCGAATCCAATGCCGCCCATTTTGATGTTCGCTTGATGCAACAGCATGACTGGGAAGAACATCACCAAGCTGGAGACAACGACAGATATCAGCTCAACAATTTGAATGGTTCGCGGAGTGCCGCCAAGAATATAACCAACCTTGAAGTCTTGCAGAAGCTCACCGGCAACGGCGGCTGAAACGCAGACAACGGAGGCCACTCCAAGTACTGCCACAACGCCTTCGGGACCCACGGCGCCCATTGAAACCATCAGAATGGCCGCAAGAATCAACGTGGAAATTGTAAGGCCGCTGATGGGGTTGTTAGAGGAACCAATCATGCCAACCAGGCTTCCGGAAATGGTGGAGAAAAAGAAACCGGCAATCAACATGACCACAGCAGCAACAATGCCGACAAGGAAGTTGCCGCTCATGTAGACGTACAGAGCGCACATGGCGATGAAGGTAACTCCGATCAAACCGAGAACTGTTTTGGAACTCATGTACTGTTCCGTACGGCTAAGATTTTCCAATTTGGGAGCATTGCTACTAAGATCCGAAAAAGCCTTGGTTATCCCGATAGTCAAATTCTTGCGCATCTTGAATAATGTGTAAGCAGCGCCCACCATCATGCCGCCCACGGCAATTGGCCGCACAATGTAACGCCACACTGCGTTGGCCAGGCCTTCCCAACCTTGATCGGCGGAGCCGGGTGGCAGGAAGTTTGCCAGTTGCGGTCCAAGGAAGTAGATTAAAGCAGGAATCATCAGACCCCAGGCAAGGACGCCTCCCGAAAACTGTAGAGCTGCCAGGCGGATGCCAATGATGTAGCCAACACCAATATAGGCGGGACTAACCGTGGGCGCGGCCGACATTGTGACGCCGCCGACTCCGACAATTTGTTTGGTTCCTAACGGGCCAAGCTTAACGGCGGACCTACCGAGTTCTCCGATTCTGATTAGAAAGTCACGGTCGGGGGCGAATAGTTTGAAGGCTCCAAGAAGATAGACAACTGAACCGAGCACCATATTCTGAAACAGGAATTTTGCAGCGCCACTGGCATCACGTCCGGCTTTGTGAATTTCAGCGGCGGCGACAGATTCAGGAAACGGCAATTCCGGATCTTCAACCATAACCCTGCGGACAAGACTGACAAATAGAACGCCGAGTACGCCGCCAGTCAACATCATGGCGGTGGATTTCCAATAGGCGGTTTGGAAATCGAAGACGGCCCAGCTGTGGGAAATTACGAAAGCCGGAAGTGTGAAGATAGCTCCAGCGGCAATTGACTCTCCAATTGAGCCGGCAGTGCGGCAAATGTTTTCTTCAAGAATTGTCCCCTTGAAAGGGCGAAGCAGCGCCATGCCAATGACGGCGGCCGGATAAGTTGCGGCGATTGTGATTCCGGCGTGCAGACCCAGGTAGGCATTGGCCGCGCCCAACACCACGCTGAGCAGCAGGCCGATGAACAAAGCCTTCTTGCTGAACTCGGTCATCTTCATGTCCTGGGGGACAAACGGCTTGTATTTCTGTTCGCTCATTGCAGTTATAGTATCTGAATGTGCACTGGCTCGGCAAAGCCTCGCACTGCGCCTCGCACTGCGCGACTTGAGAGTCGCGCGCCGGCCGAGGGTCGGCCCCATTGCCGAACGAATGCTAATGGTTAAGGATTAGACAGCAAATAAAAGTAGCTGAAGATTAGACAAGGACGTTTTGAATTGGGCCTGTTCCTTCCTCTATCAGGTGGAATGTTCGACCGTTGAAGGGAAAATCCATTTTCTTATAATTCAAACCCATTTGCTTCAGGATAGTTGCTTGCAAGTCGCTGATGTAGTGAGGACTCTCCAGAGCTTTGTAGCCGACCTCGTCGGTGGAACCTTCGATGATTCCGCCCTTGACTCCACCGCCGGCCAATAGAGTTGTGAAGCCTTTGCCATTGTGGTCGCGGCCAGTCGTATTTTGGGACCAGGGCGTGCGGCCGAATTCGCTGGTTAGGACGACTAACGTGCTTTCGAGCATGCCGCGTTGCTTGAGGTCGGCAATCAATCCGGCGATGGGCTTGTCGATAGCGTGGCAAAGCGGTTCATGGGCTTTCATGTCGCCATGGGCATCCCACGATCCGTTGCCGCCGCCGGCGTGACAAATTTGAATAAAGCGGACACCGTTTTCGGACAGGCGGCGGGCCAGCAGCAACTGCTTGCCAAAATCGTCCGTGGCTTTTTCGCCGATGCCGTACATGTCTCTTACGTGCTGGGGTTCGTTTGAGAAATCGACCACGGCGGGTGCGGTCATCATCATGTTGGCTGCCAACTCATACGCTTTCAAACGGCCGGCAATAGCAGCTTCGGCGGCGTACTCTTCACGGAATTGTTTGTTTAGATCATGGAGCGTTTCCATGCGCCGATCGCGCTCTTTCGCATCGGAATCTTTCTGCGGCATTAAATCGGGAATGGGAGTGGAGCCGGTTTGAAATGGCGTGGCGGAATAGGACGTGCCCAAGTAGCCGCCAGTGAGTTGCACGGGCGAAGATGGGCGGCCAATATTGATGAAGGCTGGGAGATTCTTGTTAGCCGTCCCTAAGGCGTAGGTGGCCCAACTGCCCAGGGATGGGTGTTCAAATTGGCGCAACGGTTTGCCGGTTGTGTGCTCGATGACGGCCGGAAAATGGTTGGTTTGATGACAGTACATGGAACGGACAACGGCGAATTCATCAATTACTCCGCCGATGTTGGGGAACCAATCGGAGACTGGAATACCCGATTTGCCGTAGTTCTTGAAGGTGCGAAGGATTGGAATTACGGGGCGCTTCATGGGGGCGTTGTTGTCGCCAAAACCGATGGCGTCCATCAACTTGCCGGCGTGCTTGTTGTCTTTGGGGTCGAAGGTGTCGATGTGGCTCATACCGCCGCACAGGAATAAATAGATAACTGATTTTGCGCGGGGGGCGCCGGAGAGCAGGGCGCCGGGCATGCGGCCATCGGCGGCCCAGAGGCCTCCAATGGCTGAGCCAAGAAAGCCATTGGCCATGCCGAACATCAATTGGCGGCGATTGATGCGGCCACAGGGATAGAGAGTGTTTGGTGTTCCCATGGTCATTTCACAAACAGGAATTCATCCAGGTTATAAAGCAACCAGCCAAGCCCTTTCAGATTGGCTTGGTCATTGCCAAGGTATGTCAGCGTGCGATCTAGTTCGCCGGCGGTGGGCTTGCGGCCGAGAGCTCTGCGATAGGCCAGATCTATGGCGGTCTTTATGTCATCGCCGCTCTCTTTAGCAAGCTTTTCGGCGAGCGCGATTGAAGCGCGCTCCACTAGTTCGCCGTTCATTGTATAAAGCGCTTGCGGCGCGGTGATGGTTTGCGAACGCATGGGGCATGGGGTACGGCCATCATCGACATCGAAGGTTTGCAGGAAGTTGGACATGACCTCAGTAGATGGAATGTAGCCGCGCGCCATATAGATTCCGCGACGATTCTTGCGCGATTCAAAGGTTCCATCGGCAGGCAGGAAGATGCTCTGCTTGCTATCGGGCGTGACGACTTGGAAGGAACGGCCTCCCACTGTGAGGTCAAGGTTACCGGCGCTGGACAGGATAGAATCCCATAGAGGTTCGGCTTCAAGGCGCTTCAGACGGAAATGCCAAAGGTATGTGTTGTTCGGGTCGTGCTCATAATTAGCGGACTTGCTTGTGGAAGCCGAAGACATCTTGTAGGCGTCGGATGTGAGGATCAGCCGATGGAGCCACTTCATACTGTAGCCGTGGGCGATGAACTCGGAAGCCAGGTAATCGAGCAGCGGCTGATTGCTGGGACGGCCTCCGAGCATGCCGAAATCGCTGATGGCTTTTTGGATACCTTCGCCAAAATGCCAGCCCCAAATTCGATTGACTGCGACGCGGGAAAACAGCGTGTTGTCCTTGGCGGTGAGCCAATCGACAAAACCTTCGCGTCGGCCATCCCGGAAATCGACATCCCCGGGCTTGAAGGGAAAGCCTGGCATTACGGGCTTGTCTTTTTCAGGCCGCATGGGATCGCCAGACGTAAGGACGTACGAAGGCTCGTTGAGTTTGAGGCGATCTTCCTCAACGACGACATTCACGGGAAGAGAGGGTGGCCGTTTCAAGGCGCGCCGCTTTTTATTGAGCGCGTCGAATTCGGCGATTACTTCCTTGGACATGATCTCTTTCATTTTTCCGTCGTCGATGCGGAGAACGGGATAGTAATCATCGAAGATTTTTTGTTCGGCGACTGTTCGTTTGTTTTCGGGCTTGTTGACAATGGATTGGACGTCGGGCGGCAGCAGCGAAACTCGCTCATCGAATAATTTCTTGTGGTATGGAGCGGTGAGCTTTTCTATAGAGTCGTCGAGGGGTTCGGAATTGGCTCGGAAGGCTTCCATGGCGTCGCCGTTGGCTTGAATGTCAGCAGCCGAGGCGAGTGGAACGGTGCGTAGAACCAGCGGATCGAACAGCGACTTCATGCCGTAGTAGTCGGCTTGGGAGATGGGATCGAAGCGGTGATCGTGGCACTGGGCGCAGGCGACGGTCATACCCATAAAGGCGGTGGAAATCGTTTCTACAGCGGAAAATGCAAGGTTTTGATCTTTGTTGTTGCCGGTGATTGCGCCACGGGCGAGGAAGCCGAGAGCGAATTGATCTTGCGGATTGGCGGCTCCGCGCGAACGCCGGCCACCGGATGACGTGATGACGCGGCCACTATTGCGATTGCCGAGGATTTGGGCTCGGACGAATTTGTCGAACGACAGGTCCTGATTAAGAGCGGAGATCATCCAATCGCGCCAGTTGTGGATGCCTGGAGCGGCGGGCATAACGGAGCCATCAAGACCATCAAGATCGGCATAACGCAAGACGTCGAGCCAATGGCGAGCCCAGCGGACGCCGTGTTGTTCGTTGGATAAGAGAAGGACCACTAACGTTTCGTAGGCGTCAGCGGAGGTGTCGGCTAGGAAGGCGTCTTGTTCGGCCGGCGTTGGTGGTAGGCCCGTGAGATCAAATGACAAGCGGCGCAGGAGAGTAAGCTTGTCGGCTGTACCCGCTGGCGTGAGGCCGTTTTCTTTGTGTTTGACGGCAAGGAAGGCGTCGATTGGGTTGGTGGACTTTGTGAGACCTTGCGGGACCTTTGGGTGCGTGAGAGGTTGCAGCGACCAGAGTTTGGGCTTGGGCTTGGGCGCGGTGGTTTCCGCGGCGCACAAAGTGAAAGTTAACGAAATTATGAGGGTAGATAGAAGCTTGAGCATGAGGAAACCTTGTGCCATTTATATTGAATCACAATTGTTGTTCCGCTAGGGCGGCTGGGATACCGGTACGGTAGGAGGGGTAAGCTAGCGTGATTCCTAATGCGCGCCGAATTGCGGAGCCATCGACTTTGCGATTGCTGGCGGCTCGGCGGGTAGACTGGCGCGGCTTAGCCGAGCCAGGTCGGACCAGGGGGTCCTCCGCGGACGAGGGCGTCCGCCCTACTGCACACTGGGATTGTTGATTGTTGGAAGGAATTCCTAAGAGGGCCGAGCAGAATTCTTCGACTTCGCGTGTGGTTGCCGGATATTCATCGGCCACGGGGTAGGCTCCGGAGACGGGTGAAAGCATTGCGGCTTCGGCGTGGGTTGCCAGGTCTTCGACGTGAATGCGGCTGACGTAATTGTCGCCAGTGATGTATGTGCCGCGGCGGACAGATTCCTGGGCGCCTCGGCCGGGGCCGTAGATGCCGGCGGGACGCAAGATTAAAGATGACCAGGGGCCGCTTGCGATGCGGGCTTCGTCGATCAGGCGCGGGCGGGCGCGTTCGTCGTTTTCGTCAACTGGCGTGGTTTCGTCGACCAAATGGACGGAGCCATATACGGCCGTGGTTGATAGATAGACGACTCGGGCGGGGGCGTCCCGCAGCAGCGCTGGAATTTCCGCCGAGCCTTCCGGCGGGATGGAGTGGAGGACGAGCATTCCCTTTCGCAGATGGGCTGGGACTTCGCTTAAAGTTATGACGCGGGCTGCGAGGCTTGCGAGGCGCGCGGGATCACGGGTGGTGACAGTGACTTGAGCGCCTTTCGATAGGAATCGTTGAGCGACGCGAATTCCGGTGAAGCCGCAGCCTAAGATTAGAATGTCCAAGTGGTCCTCATTTTAAATACACCTGTCCCTCAAACCCGATCCTTTTTCGAAATTCATGACCGGAGGCCAGCTGCATTTCCCCTGATGAAGCTGCCGCCCCCGGCAACTTTACCTGATTTACAGGCTTGCTTCCACGGTCACCAACCAAGGAAACAACACAAGTTTTCCACACAACCAACCTATCGGTGCATTTTGTTTTTAGCTTCCCGAATCGATCCAAGAGCTGCCTCCTTATTTATATAAGGAGGACTTCAAAAAGAGCATTCCGCGCGGAATTTTTCTCTCTAATTAAAGCGTAGCAGGTAGGGTCAAGCGTTCTGTTTGTAAGTTGTTGAAAAGTGGTTCGGAAATGGTTGTGACCGGCTGTTTTGGGTTCGTTTTTCGGGGTCGGATTGTATTAGCCGCGGTGCACTGGCTCGGCAAGCCTCGCACTGCGCGACTTGAGAGTCGCGCGCCGACCGGGGGTCGGCCTTACCATCTCAACTTGCCGGGTATGAACGACGCACTTGGGGATTGCAGGTTGAAGAGCACGGGCACGTCGAGGTTGGCGCGGGACCATGAGCAGATTGGGAATCGGAATTGGTTTGGCTTTCGCATGAAGCTTGGAACAGGGCAGGCGAGCTAGGACGGACCTGGGGGGACACCTACGTTACTATTGAGTTGTGATTTTTTACTTGCATGGATTCGCTTCGACACCGGCTTCGAAGAAGGCTCGCTTTTTTGCGGAACGGTTGAGGGCGATGGGACAAGAGGTCGTTATTCCGGCGCTGGATGGCGGGGATTTTTACAACCTCACGCTGTCTGGCCAATTGAAGATTATTGAGGAACAGGCGCAGGGGGCTCCTATTTCGTTGATGGGGTCGAGCATGGGTGGATACCTGGCTGCCTTGTACGCGGAACGGCATCCGGAAGTGAGGCGAGTTGTGTTGATGGCTCCAGCGTTTGGATTTGCCCGGCGGTGGCCGCTGCGGCTGGGCCAGCAGGTGACCGACGCTTGGCAGCGCGAGGGGAGTATGGAAGTTTTCCACTATGGGTACAATCAGCCGAAGCGGGTGAGTTACAAGTTACTGGAAGATGGGCTGCAGTACGTGGATTTTCCGAACTTTGGACAGCCGGCACTCATTTTTCATGGCAAGCAGGATGATGTGGTTCCGGCTTCGTTTTCGGTGGAGTTTGCGAAGACGCATGAGAATGCGGAGTTGCACGTGTGGGAATCGGACCATGAGTTGACTAACGTGCTGGAGCCGATGTGGGAGCGGGTGCGGACGTTCCTGCTGTAGGGGCCGGCAAGAGAGGGGAGAAACTTCCGGTCGATGTTCTGCAACCGATCAGGGGGTTTTGAAAGCTGAAGACTCCCGTTATGCCTCGGCTTCCGGGAAGGATCGAGGCGAAGGAGCCGGAACCACCGGGCGAGCCGCCGGGGAGCAATCCTAAGGACT
>JAYVXT010000740.1:0-3592 GCA_043785065.1 Bryobacterales bacterium
GGTCGGCCGTATACAAAGCCGGCTCATCAGTGTGGCAGGCCTTTTTTGGGAATGCGCTTGAGGCACGTCGGAGCGCAATGGAGGCGATCAGCATTTCCAAGAGCCGGGACGCCGCCTATGGAGCGGCATTAGGTCTGGTGTTAGCTGGAGACATTCCCCCGTCCCAAACACTGGCAAACGATCTGGAAAAGCGGTTTCCGGAAGACTCCGTAGTCAAATACATCTACCTTCCCACACTTCGCGGATTGCTCTATTTGAAAGCCGGCGAGCCGGCCAAGGCAATAGAACAACTCCAAGTAGCCCTGCCCAGTGAATTGGGACAGCCGGGCATAGGGCAGTTTGGCGCGCTTTATCCCGCATATGTTCGCGGCCAAGCTTATCTAGCCTTACATCAGGGCTCCGAGGCCGTCGCCGAGTTTCAGAAGATTCTGAATCATCGCGGGCTGGTCGCTGTCGATCCAGTGGGTGCCATGGCGCGGCTTCAGTTAGGGAGAGCGTTCACGATGTTGGGAGATAAAGACAAAGCCAAGTCAGCCTACCAGGATTTCTTCACACTTTGGAAAGACGCCGATCCCGACGTCCCGATCCTGAAGCAAGCCAAGGCCGAATTCGCCAAGCTGCAATAATCCTGAAAACGGCGGTTGAGTTGACATGAAAGACCCAGACTGCTTGTGGCAAAGGCAGTTCCGCGTGCGGCGTATTTTCCCATTTGGGTGACACAACCACGCACCAGCCCTTGATGGCAATCGGGGGATTCCGCGATACTCGTCATTCGCTAACTATAGTTAGTTAAAGGGCGAACTTAGGTCGGCCATTCCACTTAAACAGGTACGCCCGCCAACCGCGCAATCGCCAAAGCATTGGTCTCATTCGTGATGCCAGGCTTCAGCCGGTAATCAAAATCCATAGGATCCCCGCCCTCGCGCGATCCGGTGTGGACATTCACACCGTCCAACTCAGGAACTTCGGCAATTTCGGTCAACGCCAAATCATGCGTGGATAAAGCGCCAATAGCGCCCCGCTCAATCAGCGTTCGCACAACCGCTTCAGTAGCCACACGCCGGTCGCGGGAATTGGTGCCCGCGAAAATTTCGTCCACCAAAAACAGCACGGGCGCGTCCGTCGAAGCCGCCTCAAGAATCTGCCGCAAACGGTCAACCTCGGCCATGAATTTCGACTTGCCATTCAACAACGAATCGGCCACCGATAGAGATGCGCCTACCGAAAGCCGGGAAAGCCGCAGTGCTCCGGCGCGCACCGGGGCCCCGGCAAACGACAGAACGGCGTTCAACCCGATGGCTCGCAGTAATGTGCTTTTGCCCGACATATTCGATCCACTTACTAAGTAGAATCTCGATTCGCCGTTCAGTTCGATATCATTGCGAACGCACCCCTCAGACGGTAGCAATGGATGACCAAGTTGCTTGGCTTCAAACATTGGCGAACATGAGAATTCCGGAAACGAACTATCTGAATTCTCATAAGCGTAATTCGCCAAGGAATTCAAGGCCTCAAACTCCGCCCATGCTTCTAACCAAATCCTCAGAGCCACGCCATGTTGCTTCCGCCAGTTCTCGATGGCCCAACACAGCTGCGTGCCAACCAGCAGAATAACCGATGGTCCATAGAACCAATCCTTGTTTCGCTCGCTCACCGCGGCAAGCAAGCGCTCCAGGTGTTTCAGTGCGGCAGATCCGCCTTTCGCTTTGCTGGCAAGGCCAGTCAACTTGGCAGATTGAAAGGGCTGATTCTCCATCAAGTGGAGTCCTGCCCGCAGCACCTGCGTCTCAACGGAAATGGGTCCCAGCCATCCGATCATCCGCTTCACGCGGTCTCTATAGTGCGAACCAACGGCTGCGTGAAACGCCAGCAATGGCGCAACTAAATTCTGAACGAGTTGCCAGGGAAACAAACCAAGAAAGCCTGCGGCCACCACAGCGACCACTAAAATCGAACTGGCGAACACAGCCGTCCGGATCCAGTTACTGTAAGTAAGTTCCGGCGAATCGAGCCATGAAGCGAAAGTTTCCCAACTGGATTCGTTGAAGTCGAACTTGCCAAGTACGGCCAACTTTTCGCGTAGCTGCTGCTGGTCTTCCAACTCCTTGACCGCATCTTGCCGCCCGCGGGTTTCGTCCATTGTGGGAGCCGAGAGCAGATACCCCGCCAGTCCCCGCCGCCCGATTGATGTTCGAGCGGTGCAAAGCAGTTCAAACAAAGAACCCTCGCCCAGGACATTCAAGTCATTCGAATAGATGTGATTCGAATCGTCGAACTCAAGGCCATTCGAGCCGTTCCCGATCCATTCGCCATTCACCCGCTGCAAAGCACGCTCGTAGTAACCACGCAGCCGCCAGGTTCGATCCACTTCCAGCCGTTGGCTCTGCATCCGCCGCCCTGCAACTGCCATGGCCGGAACCATAATCAGAGGCATGTAAAATGGGGCTTGTTTTCGGATTGCGGATACGCCAAGAATCAACAATAGAGCAACAGCAAACAGAAGAGCGCCCGTAGCCAGGACTGATTGCGACCGTGCTTCGTCCAGACCTATCTGTAGTACGCGAATTTTTTCTTCGTACTGCCCGGTTAGTTCTGAAACAAGCACCTCCAATTATGATACCCGGTGGTAATCGGGTATCACCGTATCCGCCCAGCCCACCAAGTTAGAAACGATTTCATCCTGCTCCATGTCGAACCGATTCGACAAGTAGCCTGCCAGTGAATTCCTTGCATTCTGACAAAATTCTTCGGCAGTGGCTTTTCCCCGCAAATGCAGCGGACCTGATTGTGGAGAATGTTTACCCGTGATCTTCTCCACCTCCGCAAGCAGTGCTGCGGGCTCCATACCCGTTTCGTGCAATTTGCGAGCAGCTTGCGCTACCGACTTATAAACTTTCGCCCGATAGATCACGCTCTCCCATAACTGGCACTCGTTCGGGCCGGCAAATCCGCCGTCCGCGAAGAACACGCCATCAAGAGTGAGCTTAATGCTCTTCACCCTTGTATGCCAATCCGGCTCAGGTTCGCGATGTCCCGCTTCCATGCTGAACGTGGCGCCTCGCCAACGCTCTTCGAGTGTCGGTTGGCGCACATCCCGGTTATCGCCCGTAAGCTTTAACGGGTTGCAACTTACTAATCTCTTGGAACCCGGCAGTATCGCGTTCCAGTAAGTGGTCCTGGCTTGCCAATCCTTGGTCATTCCGAAAGGTAGCATCAAGGAAGGAATGATCCCGCCAGTAACTTGCCTTCCGCCTCCCCCCTCCCGTTGACCTAGCCATTTAATCTCGCACTTCAGCGCCCACTCGGCGATTGGCTTGCCGCTGAGATTCACCAGCGTTGCCTGGGTGGATGAAGATGGCGTCAGCACAACACCAACTTGACGAAGATCTTCGCAATGGAATTGCATACCTTTAATTCTCCGATGGCGGCAGGTAGTCATTCATATTGAAGACTCGCAAATTATATTGATTCGGCCGGGCCACGCTCAGCACCAGCGCAACCGTATCGCGCGGACCTTGAAAGTATGAAATTCGTATCCTGTGGCTTCCGCCCTTCAGCTCTCTCTTGCCATAACCAATCGCAGGCGAATGCA
>JAYVXT010000741.1:0-3582 GCA_043785065.1 Bryobacterales bacterium
ACCCCACAAGCACAGGCTCACTAACCACCTGCGGAACCTCCTGCAACAAATTCAGAAAACTCTGCGTCGCCCGGTTGAACTTCTTACGCTTGCGATGAATGATCCCCAACGGCCTGTACAGCCCCGGCTCCCGCAGCTTCACCGCCGCCAGACGCCCTTGGTTCACCTCCGCTTCAATCACCCGCACCGGAGCAATGCTAACGCCACTGCCCAGCACCACCGCTTCTTTTATCATCTGCAAATTGTCGAAATGCATCACCACGTTCACGCTCACGTCGTGGTCGCGCAGAAACCGATCCACCTCGCGACGAATTGGCAGGTCGTCATCAAAGCCGATGAATTCCACGCCCTCCAAAGCCTCCGGCCTTAGCTCTTCAAGGCGCACCAGCGGATGATCCGGCCGGCAGGCCAGCACCATCTCCTCATTGCGCCACGGAATCACCGCAATATCCTTGGCCGCTTCGGGAAAACTTACCAGCCCCAAATCCGATAGATCGGCTATACTAGCAACGAGGACGGCGCCTTCCACTCCGGCCAGCAAGCGCCGCGTCGTACTCCTCTTCTTATTTAGTTAATCTATTGGGATTTGCTCATATTCGATCGGAAGAGCCAATTCATTTTTCAGCCGACGCAAATACTCAGAGCCATCGTCGTCCAAAGGGGACTCGCCCACAACTATTAATCGGCTTGCCCGCTTGGCGCCAGGCCAATGCGAGTATTCCAATAGCTGACCAATCGCTTCCCTAATGCAAGCACGAGGTGAAAGGTAGGTCTTTATCTCGTAAAACCAAAATTGATCGCCCTGCCTAACCACTACGTCTATCCGAGTTCCGACTCCACTACGTGTCTCAGAACCTATGTTGTCTTTTCCATATTGACTTGCAAGCTTTTCGCATAGCACACGTTGGAGTTCATTGTGACGAAGGGACACGTCTATTGTCCGCTGAGTCAACGTCGCTGTAGCAAATAGTGATTTGGCCGTCCACCCAGGACTAAAGGAAAAAGTGGTCTGCTGCATCGAAATTGGATTCACTGATTCACTTTCTACATACTCATACAATGGTAGTAACGTATCCAAATCACGGAGGAGTTCATCGTAGTTTATGGATTTTAATAATTGCTCTCTACCGAGGAAAATGAATACGCGCTTCTTCACCAAATCTTCGGGAATTTTTGAGACACCATAGGGAGAACTGCGTCTCCCGTTGTCATAGTGCCACATTCGAAAAGTGCTGTAGAGTTCCGGATAGAGTGCAATGAAATCGTTGAACCGCTTTACCTTTGGAGCAAGCTTCCCCACGGGATCCGGGAGAGACTGGCTTGATTCGATAGAGAAAGCCACACCGTGTCTGACAAACTTAGGTCTGTCGTCCTCGAACCCGACATTGAATTGTAATTCCGAGCGCCCTCCATAATGAAAAGCATACTTGTCTTTTGTTGTTATTGGACTGAAAAGCTCGTGTCTGGACTGCCGCTTATTCTTTAACCGAGCCCGAATTTCCTGGAGGGAGCCAATTCGATATTAATTCGCCTTCAGATTAATCTGGCGCAATATCACGGTCAAATCGTTTTGGTGAACTGGATTGTCGTCGATCATAGGATAGTCTAATAGTAATTTTGATTATCTCCCAATCCAAAGCCAAGGTTAGAGGAGCTGTATCACGGCGGTAGGCTAACCGCACATCTTGACAGCGATCTATTATCGACCAATTGTAGCTTTGCGGCTCACCCCACAAGCACCGGCTCACTCACCACCTGCGGAGCCTCCTGCAACAGATTGAGAAAACTCTGCGTCGCGCGGTTGAACTTCTTGCGCTTGCGATGAATAATTCCCAGGGGCCGGTACAGCCCCGGTTCCCGCAGCTTCACCGCGGCCAGGCGCCCTTGATTGACTTCCGCTTCAATCACGCGCACCGGAGCAATGCTTACGCCGCTGCCCAATACCACCGCTTCCTTGATCATCTGCAAATTGTCGAAATGCATCACCACGTTCACGCTCACATCATGGTCACGTAGAAAACGATCTACCTCGCGGCGAATTGGCAGGTCGTCGTCAAAGCCGATGAATTCGACGCCCTCCAGCGCCTCCGGGCTGAGCTCATCAAGCCGCGCCAGCGGATGGTCGGGGCGGCAGGCCAGCACCATTTCCTCATTGCGCCACGGAATCACCGCAATGTCCTTGGCCGCTTCGGGATAACTGACCAAACCCAAATCGGATTGATCGGCCTCGACGGAAGCATATACTTTCTCCGGACGCAGATAATCAACTCGCAAATTAGCGTCGGGAAAACGACGGGCGAATTCTGTCTCAAGGCGCCACATTTCGGAAAGTCCCACTGAATAGATACTAGCCACGCGCACGGTGCCTTCCACTTCGGCTAGCAGGTGACCCAGCGCGGCGTCGAACTCTTCGCGCTTGCGAAGCACGTCGCGGCACAGTTCGTAGTACAGTTTGCCGGCCGGGGTTAGCATCAAAGGACGGGTAGTTCGGTCAAGCAATTGAATTGAAAGGTCCTTTTCTAACTCCTGGATGTGTTGGCTGGCTGCCGATTGGCTAATACTGTTAAGCGAGGCCCCTTTGCTGACACTGCGGCCTTGGCAAATATCCTTGAAAAGCTTGAGATGCGCGAAGTTCACTAAGGCCAGAATATCATAAGTACGTCTTATGTCAACGGCTAGTTATGTCAGAAACATGAATATTACACTATTATTAATTCCGATAGTACTATTTTTGAAAGATTCATTTGACTAATACTTTTGAAGTCCGTTATACTGCTGTAACTCCATCTTTGTCCGCCGGAGGTCTATTTAAGTAATGCCTATCAATTCTGAAGAACAGCAGCAACCTCAGCAAATCCCCAATGGGCTGCCTGCCGCCCAGGGCATGTACGATCCTCGCAACGAGCATGATGCCTGCGGTATTGGCTTTGTAGTCAACATTAAAGGCCACGCCTCGCACGATATTATTACGAAGGGCGTTCAGATTCTAATCAATCTAACCCATCGCGGGGCATGTGGCTGCGACCCGGAAACGGGCGACGGGGCCGGCGTGCTGATTCAAATTCCGCACAAATTCTTCGACAAGGAATGCCGCAAGCTGGGTATGACTCTTCCTGCGGCGGGCGAATATGGCATCGGCATGTGTTTTCTGCCGGTGGAACATACTGCGCGCCTTCTCGTCGAAGGGATGATTGAACGCATCACCCGTGACGAAGGTCTTGAGCCGCTCGGTTGGCGCGACACTCCCGTTTTTGCCGACGCCATTGGCCGCGTGGCGCGGGCTTCGCAACCTTACATTGAACAGGTTTTTATCCGCAAGCCATCTTCCATGACCGAAGATGAGTTTGAACGTAAGCTATATCTGGTGCGCAAGCGCGCGGAAAAGGAAGTCTCCGCTTCCGGCATCCGCGACAGCGAGTTTTTCTACATTCCGTCCATGTCGTGCCGCACCATCATTTATAAGGGGCTGTTGCTGGCCCCGCAGATTGAACGCTTCTACACGGACTTGGCCGATCCCGACGCGATGTCCGCCATCTGCATGGTGCACCAACGCTTTTCCACGAACACTTTCCCCACCTGGCA
>JAYVXT010000742.1:0-3578 GCA_043785065.1 Bryobacterales bacterium
AACGCGGATCATCACAGGCGCGGCGCCGTTGGCGTAACGCGACCGGACACCAGTCTTATGGCCACGCGAAGTCAAATCGTTGACTACTTGCATCGGAATGCGTTCATCCAGCAAAAGGTCGCCAGGGCTCATCGCATGGTTGTCGAAACTGGAAACCAAATGCCGGGTCTGCATGCGTGGCGCTTCCACGGCTTGTTGGGCATTCATACCAAACTCAACCACATCGAGAAACATCTGAAGCAGGGATTGGTCCTGATTATCACCGCCCGGCGTGGAGAAAGCCAGGAACGCTTTTCCATCCTTGGTCACCAATGTGGGACTCAGCGTAACGCGAGGCCGCTTGCCGCCCGCCAGTTCATTGGGGTGGCCTTCCACAAGAAGAAAACTCTGCGCCCTTTCGGTCAGCGGAATCCCTGTATCGCCCGCTATCACGGAAGGCAACCAAGCTCCCGATGGCGTGGCGGAAAACACAACCCCATCCTTATCCACGGCATCCACGCAGGTAGTGTCGCGAGCCATCAGTGCATCGTCAATCTTGATTGCCATCATTTCCGATTGCGAGGGATGCCGTCCCTTCTTTCCGCTAATAATGCCGGGAAGGAATTCCTGCGAAGCTTGGGGACCAATCAAGGCCCGCCGCTCATTCGCATATTCTTTAGACAGCAATCGCTCCACTGGAATCTGGTTGAATTTCGGATCGCCGTAATACGTGTCGCGGTCGGCGTAGCCAAGCTTCAGGGCTTCGGTCAAAGTATGAATGTACTCGGCGCTGTTGAATTTCATGGCCGCCAGATCGTAGCCTTCCAGCATGTTCAAGGCCTGCAGCAGAATCGGGCCCTGACTCCAAAATCCCGGCTTGTACACTTTGTATCCGCGATAGTTGGTTGTAGCGGGCTCTTCCACCCGCAGGCGGAATGCCGCCATATCCTCATAACGAAGCAGGCCATTATTGGCAACCATGAAGGCATCAATTTTCTTGGCGATCTCTCCGCGATAGAAGAAATCGCGCACGGCGTCAATCGCCCCTTGGCGTCCGGCGCCCGATTTCAACGCCTGTTGTTCGGCTGCAACCATCGAACGCATGGTGCGGGCCAGATCCTTCTGCACGAATACTTCCCCTACCAGAGGAACACGCCCACCCGGCAAGAACACTTCTTTTGAGGCTGGCCAAAGATCGAAGAACTTGCGTGAGCGCGCAATGGAGCCTTGCCGCTGTTCATCAATCGGCACGCCATCCGCGGCTTCAATTGCGGGAGCCATTACTTCAGCTAAGGACTTGGTCCCAAATTCGCGCAAAGCCAACAAGGCGGCATCGACCATGCCGGGGACCAGCGCCGGCATGATGCCCGCCACCGGAACCATGCCTTTCAAACCATTTGGTTCAACCTGCTGTACTTCGCCCGGACGCATGCGGCGGTTACGAAAGAAATCGGCCGTGGCGATCTTCGGCATGGTGCCAACGCCGGCTATGGAAAACACGCGGCCGTCCTTCGCGCGAATCAAGATGGGCGCTTCGCCGCCGAATCCAAAATGAGAATATTCCACCACACTGGCGGCAAGCATGGTAGCCACGCCAGCGTCGACAGCATTGCCTCCCGCATAAAACAAACGCATGCCGGCATCCACTGCATTATCGGAACCGGCCGCAACCGCGCCGCGCGTTCCGCGCACTGGCATTTTCACCGGACGCATATCCATCCGCTGCTGCGGCCGTTCCTGCGCCTGGGGCGCGGGTGGCGTCACGCGCAATGTTGTGCTTTGCCCAAACATTGCCCCGGCCACCACTAACGTGACGCCGGCAATGGGCAATAACCACTCAAGCCAAACTTTTCCGAATTTCATATCGCTAGCCTCATTATAATGATGAAATGCCTTCGCAGCCGGAGCAGTCCCTGTGGACTGAGAATTTGGAAAGCCGCAAGCAAGAGGACGAGCCCATGCTTTACTGCCCAGTTTGTAGTTTGCGCCTATCGGAACGGAAGTGCAAATTGTATTGCGAGCAGTGCGGATATTACATGTCCTGCGCCGATTATTACTAGGAGATAAAGCATCGTGGCCGCCATATCTAAATTGAAGAATTACGCGTTTGTAACATTTTTGATGGCCTTGGCCGGCGCCAGAGCCGCAAGCAATAAAGTTCCCGCTGACGGTTCTTCCTGGTGGTCGCATGTGACAATCCTGGCCGATGACGGAATGGAAGGCCGCAACGCCGGCAGCCCCGGACACCATCGTGCGGCAAAATACATCGCCGATAAATTCAAACAGGCCGGACTGAAGTCAGGCGGCGTTGGCGGATACTTGCAACCAGTGGCGTTGAACAGTATTCGAATCGTTGAAGAGGAAAGCAGTCTTGAACTCATTCGTAACGAGGTGGCGCGGAAATTGACGCTAGGCAAGGAAGCCTACATGAGCAGCCGCCTCCGCCCGGCCCCGTCCGTGGAAGCGCCGATGGTTTTCATTGGTTACGGATTGCAAGTTCCGGAATTTAAGCGCGATGATTTGGCGGGACTTGATTTAAAGGATAAGATTGCCGTGTACCTTTCAGCCGGTCCCCCGGGCCTGCCCGGCGCAATCAGCGCGCATGCGCAGTCTGCCGCGGAAAGATGGAAGGCGTTGAAGGCCGCAGGGGCAGTAGGCACGGCTTCTATTTCCATTGCCAGCGCTGAATCCATACCTTGGGCCCGATCCTCGCAAGCGCGGCTGCAACCATCCATGTACCTTACGGCGGCAGGGTTCAATGATCAGGTTGGCCACAACATTGCCATCACGATTAATCGCGACCATGCGGACTTGTTCTTCGAAGGATCCGGCCACACCTGGACCGAAATCGCCGCCGCCCATCGCGGAGGAAAACCGTTGCCCACGTTCCCCTTAACCTGCTCCATTCGCGCTAAGGCAAAGACCGAAACCAAACCTGTGAAGTCGGAAAACGTTGTAGCGGTGTTGCCCGGATCGGACCCGCTCCTGAAGAAGGAAATCGTCGTACTCTCCGCACACATGGATCACCTGGGTGTGAGCCCCGCCTTAAAAGAAGATCCTATTTTTAACGGGGCGATGGATAATGCCAGTGGCGTTGCCGCCCTTCTTGAAATCGCCGCGCGGTTCGGATCAGCCTCATCAACGCCCAAGCGGACAATCGTATTCGCCGCTGTCACTGGCGAAGAAAAGGGTTTGCTGGGCTCCCGCTATTTCGCTAATCATCCGAGCGTGAAAGGAACTATTGTGGCCGACCTCAACATGGACATGTTCATGCCCATCCACAAACTGGAAAGCATCACTGTTCTAGGGATAGAAGAATCGACGCTGGCAGACGCCATTGGCCAATCGGCGCGCGAGGCCGGATTAAAACTCTTGCCTGACCCCGCGCCCCAGCAGCGGCGCTTCATTCGAAGCGATCAGTACAGTTTCATCATGGCCGGCATCCCCTCAGCGGCATTTAAGTTCGGCTACGAAAAAGGCTCGCCTGAAGAAAAGCTTCAAACCGAATGGTTAGCGAAGCGCTATCATGCCCCTTCCGACGATCTCTCGCAGCCGGTGGACAAGCCCGGCGCGGCGAGATTTTGCGATTTTCTGGGCCG
>JAYVXT010000743.1:0-3576 GCA_043785065.1 Bryobacterales bacterium
GTATACTTGATATGGTAATCGTTACTTTATCCTAAGATTGGTGTTTTTAATAAGTTCCTCACCATGGGCAGCCCAACTCGTCCTCCAATGAATCGCGGAGCAGGCGCACCGCCTCCCCGCAACGCAGACCGGTATTTTGAGATCAAATCCGAAATCCACAAGAAGCTGCTCACCGCGCTGAATCTTGATCGCGTTGCCTCTATCCCGAAAGACCGCGTTCGCGCGGAAATCGGTCGCGTGGTGGAACGCCTGCTGGAACAAGAAAAGATCCCGATGACCACGGCTGAGCAGAACCGCATCGTCGAAGAGGTCCTTGACGAAGTTCTCGGTCTTGGCCCGCTTGAACCGCTGCTGAAAGAATCGTCCATCTCCGATATCCTTGTGAATCGCTTCGACAAGGTTTACGTCGAACGCGGCGGCCGGCTGCAATTGACTCCGGTGCGTTTCAAAGACAACGCACATCTGCTGCACATCATCGAAAAAATCGTCTCGCAAGTTGGCCGCCGAATCGACGAAGCCTCGCCTATCGTCGACGCCCGCCTGCTGGACGGCTCGCGCGTCAACGCCATCATTCCACCGTTAGCACTCGACGGACCATCGCTTTCTATCCGCCGCTTTGGCCGCCACGTGATCACTTCCGATGAAATGATTGCATATAAGACAATCATGGGTTCCATGCTGCAGTTCCTCGCCGCGTGCGTGCAGTGCAAAACAACAATTCTGGTCTCCGGCGGTACCGGTTCCGGCAAGACAACCACTCTCAACGCCATGTCCCGCTTTATTCCCGAGGATGAACGCGTGGTGACTATTGAGGATACCGCCGAACTGCAATTGCAGCAGCGCCACGTCGTGAAGTTTGAAACACGCCCGCCGAACCTCAATAAAGAAGGCGGCATCAATCAGCGGCAGTTGGTCAGAACCGCGCTACGTATGCGGCCCGATCGCATCATTGTCGGCGAGTGCCGTGGCGCGGAGACGCTGGACATGTTGCAGGCGATGAACACCGGTGTGGAAGGGTCGATGACCACTATCCACGCCAACAATCCGCGCGATGCTTTCTCCCGTCTTGAAGCAATGATCCTTATGGCCGACGTGGAAATTCCCACTAAGGTGATCGTGTCGCAATTAGCCGGCGCAATCAAGCTTGTGGTGCAGGTTGCCCGTCTGCAGGATGGCTCCCGTAAGATTGTGTCCATCTCCGAAGTGCTGGGCGTGGAACATGACCGCGTTGTGACCCAGGACATTTTCATCTTCGATCGCGTTGGGGTCAATACCGAAGGAAAGGTAATGGGCAGCTTCAAGTTCACCGGCGTGAAGCCAAAGATCCTGGAGCGCCTGCGTATCAGCGGCATTAAGCTCCCCGAGGGTATCTTTGATGAAGTCCTCGAAGTGAATATGCAATAGCTAGCGGCGTAAATGGAAAACCGCTCCTCCGTGGGGAAGGAGCGGTCATCACAAAGCAGCGTTAAACTAAACTAGCTGGCGCACTCTCCGCGGCCAAGCTGCAGGGAATAGTTGACTTCATCGCCCCAATCCTTGTACATAACTTCTTCCAGAACTGCCGGCTTCACTAAGTCGGCTGTCATTTCCTTAAAGCAAGCTACTTTGTTGCGGGTGACATAATCGCGGAAGGATTCCCCATCTTTACGATCCTTCTGGAAATGTTCCAGAACCCGGTCCACGGCAACAGGAATTAAACGCGCCGGGATGCTTTGAATCATGTAACCAAAACGCATCACGCCGTCTTTATCAATGCCGCCGCCAAGCAACATCAAGTAATAGGGAAGTTCGCGTCCATCGATTTTACGAGAGTTTCCGGAGAATCCAAGGTCCGCCGTCCAGTGCTGGCCACACGAATTGGGACAACCGCTAATATGGATCGAAAGAGCCTTCACTACTTTGTCCTTGTACTTTTGCGTGGACGCGGTAAGCGCCGCCCCAAGGTTCATCGATTTGGTCAAGGCCAGGTTGCAGGAATATGCCCCAGGGCAAGTTAAAGTATCGGTGATCTCATGGGCGCCGGCATCCGCCAGGCCCAAGGTCCGCAAAGCGGAATAGACCCGCCGTAGATTGTGAACCGGAATGTATGCCAGATACACATTTTGCATAATGGAAACGCGCAAATAACTATCACCGGCATCGCGGGCAATCGCCCCAAGACCGCGCATTTGGTGCGAGGTCAAGTTGCCTTGCGTTGTACGAACCGTAACGATGGAATACCCGGGCTGGCGCTGTTCTTCGACGTTGGTTTCCAGCCAATGATCCAGTTCCGGATCAACCGGACTGGCCCCAATAATAGGAAGGCTCGCACCTGTTCCAAGTGGTGGAGGGGTGGGTTGGAAGCCCGCGAAATTTTCCGGAATGGCTGTGGGAACCGGAACTCCACCGCCTTTCAATATCTCCGCATATTCAATTTCGATATTTTCCTTCACCCAATCCCAACCACGATCCCGCAGCACGAATTTCAACCGGGCCAAGTTCTTGTTCTTGCGATTTCCGTTCTTGTCGAACAGACGCAAGACAGCCTCAATGCGTGGAACCAACTGTTCCGCCGGCAGGAATTCATCGAGCAGCCGCGCTTCAACCGGCATAGGGCCGAGCCCGCCGCCGATAACCGTGCGAAAGCCACGTTTTCCATCTTTAATCACGGCTGTCGCCCCAAAATCATGGATGGCGATTGCCATGTCGTCCTTCGCTCCCCCGGTATAAAAAGCAATTTTGAATTTGCGGGGCATGGAATCGTATGCCGACTTATGAAGGAAGGCGAAGGCAGTCTGGCGCGCGTAGGGTTGAACGTCGAACACTTCATCTCCGCGCAGACCGGAAAGAGGACTTGCCGTCACATTTCGAATCGTGTTGTAGCAGGCTTCGCGCGTGGTTAACCGGCCAGCCGCAAGCATCCGCAAAGCCCCGGGAACTTGGGCCAGGGGTACAAAATGGTACTGCATGTTTTGGCGCGTCGTTAGGTGCCCTTTGCCAAAGGCGTAATCATCGGCAACATTAGCCAGTACATCCATTTGATCCGCCGTTAAGATGCCTCCTGGAATCTTGGTCCGAATCATGTGAACGCCTTCCTGGCGTTGGGTGTACACGCCGCGCCTAAGGCGATGGGGCCGGAACTGGTCAGCGGTCAATTTGCCGGTTGTGAATTCCTTTGCCGCTGCCTCGAACGCATCAATATCGGCGGCAACCGTTTTGTTGAACTCCGCCTCAACAGCGGGATCGGTATGGAGGACAAGCTCTTCCAATTTCAATCTCCTCTTTCTCTATAGAGATTACCATGTTTATGATGGCAACCGCAATATCTCTAGAGTATCAGACCCCGCCGGCGAGCGCCTAAACCACTAGTCCTATCACAATGCGTGAATCGGAATTTGATTTGAGTTCGGTGAATTATGATTGATTTCAAATCAAGAAGTAGTGATATACTTAACCTGCTATTGTTACCGGTTCTTATATTTGGTTGTAGTACCCCCTTTATGTTTTGCGCCGTTGCGAAAAAATTTAACATTTCGCAGCGGAGCTGAATTCAAAAAGCGGCTGATTAGTCAAAGGGGGAATGTGTCTAAAGAAGCA
>JAYVXT010000744.1:0-3569 GCA_043785065.1 Bryobacterales bacterium
GGTTCTTGCCGCTTCGCTTCGTGGTCAATTTGCCGGAAGCCAGGCGTGTCAGCCTTGCCACGTTGAACAATACCGTAAGCACGAAAAATCTGGACATGCCCATGCGTTAGCAGTGGCTACGGCCGGAGGTCGCGGCGAGTGGGCCTTTGGCGCAGGTGCAAAAGCGGTCACATGGGTGAGCCGCGTTGACGCGGAAACTTATATTGAGCATGGCCTAAGCGCCTATCCAGCCGCGAAGACCATCGGGCTTACACCAGGTCATAAGGATGCAAGTGGGCGGCGTTATCGCACGCTTGATTCGCAGGCAACTGTGTTGCGCTGCTTCCGGTGCCACACAACGGGGCCATTGGCTTTGGAAGAGAGTGGCCGCATTGTCCCGGCAGAACTGGGCGTAGGTTGCGAGTCGTGCCATGGGCCCGGTGCCGCTCATGTCAAAGAGGGGGGCGCGAGGAGTTCCATTTTCAATCCTGGTCAGCTATCGGCAGCGAGCTTGAATGATTATTGCGGAGCATGCCACCGCAAGGCCGATGACATTTCCGATTGGTCGAAATCGTGGAATGTGCGCCATCAGCCTGCCTATTTAAGCCAGTCCGCTTGTTTTCGAATGAGCGGAAAGGTGTCGTGCCTTACTTGCCACGATCAACATGGTGTTCTTGAAAAGCAGCCGGCCGCTTATGATCAGAAGTGCGCTGGGTGTCACCTGCAAGTGCATCACAGGACTCCTACGGCATCGCGCAGTTGCGTTGACTGCCATATGCCGCAGGTCCGAACGGACGCCAACCTGCGGTTTAGCAATCATTGGATTGGGGTATATGGCCAGGGCGGGAATCTGGTTCCCCAACGCCGCGCCTCGGCAAAGGTTCCGGCAATCATTTCGAGAGTGGACGAAACGAAAGATGGGGGCGCTTCTCGAGGCATTGCAACACTGCTTCCTTTGTTCGAGCAAGCCTATTTTAGAGATCCCGAATCCGCCCGCGCAGCCGCCGACTTAGGTTTGTTCCTGAAATCGATAGGGGATCCCGAGCGCGCGATCGGCCCGCTGCGCAAGGCAGTGGAAGCAGTTCGCTTGAATCGGTCTGCGGACTTACCAACCAATCTGGAGAACCTTGCAAGTACTTTTGTCATTCTTGGAAAAAATGCCGATGCGTTTCCATTGTTCAGTGAGGCATCCAAAGGGAACAATGCGACTGTAGCTGCGTGCAGTCTTGTGGCCATGGCAGGCCTTGACGAGGAGCATGGGGAAGACCACTTGCGACTGGCGCTGAAGAAGGAAGAAGGGGCATCAGGCAAAGAGCATCCGCGAGTGGCGATTATTGCAAATAATCTTGCTCTTGTATTGCGCGCGAAAAACGACAACAAGTCCGTCGAATTGTTGTTCCGCCGCGCAGTTGCGATTCAGGAAAAGGCATTCGGACCAAATCATTCCGCGGTGGGGCCGACATTGAGTAATCTTGGCAATCTGCTCCAAGCCACAGCACGGCCACAGGAGGCCGAACGCGTGTTGCGGCGCGCTGTGAGAGTCTTTGAGGAGCGAATCGGGCCCGAAACCACGGAACTGGCCATTGCTTGTACGAATCTGGCAAATCTGCTGGCAAGCCGAGGTGCTACCGCAGAAGCAATCGCGCTGTTGCGTCGCACTCTAAAGGTGGACGAATTGGTTTACGGAACCGAGCATCCTGAGGTTGCCGGCGACCTCGAAAACTTGGCGGCGCTGCTCGCAGAAACTGGCGCGAGATTAGCGGCGAAGCCCTTGCTCGAACGCGCCTTGGCTATCTATGAAAAAAACGAGGGTTCCGGAGGCCAGCGTGCGGCCAGCGTGCGCGAATCGTTGCGGGGCCTTAAGCCTTAAGTTCCAAACCACGCATCGTTCCGGTGGCGGACGCGACGCGGCCTGAGTCTATACCCATTCGCTTTAGCATGCTGACGAATAAGTTTGTCAGAGGATAGTTTCGGGTTGCATCAAAGGCCAAGTGCTGCCCGTGACGGAAGCCACCACCGGCCAGAATCACCGGCAAGTTGGTGGTAGTGTGCTTGTTGGCGTCGCCAAAATTGCTGCCGTAGAGGACCATCGTTCGGTCAAGTAGCGAATCACCTTGTTCACGAGAGGTCTTTAGCTTAGCCAGCAACTCACCGAAAAGCTTCATGTGCTGCTTGTCGATTGCTTCCAGTTGCGCCAGCTTGCTTTCGTTCTTTCCATGATGCGAAAGGTTGTGATAGCCGTCCGTGATCTTCACTTCACCAAGATCTATCGCCGGCGAGTTGGTGCTATCGAGGAACAATGTGATCAATCGGGTCGAATCGCTCTCTATTGCCAAGTGCGCCATATCGTACATTAGCCGCGTCTTTTCCATGTAGGCGCGGCTGCTGTCGGGATCGGTGGGTTGAGGCCGCGACGGTTTCGGTTTCGGTTTGCGTTCCCAGGCCCTAGCCGCCACCAGACGGCGTTCCAGTTCGCGAACTCCTGTTGTGTATTGATCCAGTCTTTCGCGATCGCGTGAGCCGAGATTGTGTTGCAAGCCGCGAGCGTGCTCTGCCACCGAATCCATAATGCTCTCGCCCAGCTTCAGGCGTGCGATCTGTTGCTCAATTTCCTCTTCGGAACCCTGCAAAAACAGCCTGCGATAAACGGCTGCAGCACTGTCTTCGCAAGGGATCATCACGCCTGAACCTGTCCAGGAAAGGCTGCGTTGAGCCCGATTCACGTTGACGCCAAGCGTCAGTGAGGGGAAACGTGTGAGCACGCCAATGTGATCCGCCATATGTTGATCAAGCGATATGGAGTTCCGAAACCCCCCATTCCCCGGGTGCGGCGCCGCAGTAAGAAAACAGACTTCGGAAGCGTGGCTGCCGTCGACGTCGGGATGCGAAACCCCACTAAACACGGTGAAATCCGCTCGATGTTCTTCAAGCAGACGCAAGTAAGGTGAGGATTCATAATCCATCCCTGCTTTCGACGGAAAGAACTTATCGCCCAGAAAGCCAAGGTTGTTGCAGACCGATATCAACCGCCGCGGGGGTGAGGAAGCGTTGTCCGCAGCCAAGGCAGGTTGCATAGCATCAAGTAGCGGCAATGCCAGCGCGACGCCTGTTCCCTTTAGAAATCGGCGGCGGTCAATTGTTGAGCGTCTCAAAATGTTCATCTGCGTCTCACTTACTTGCAAAAAGCTTGCTCTCTACGATCTGTTGAATCAGCGACGACACCCGGTAGTCACCACTACTTTCCGCACTCAATATCCGTTCCACCTCGGCCCGGTCGCTGAATCCGGGGGCAGTGCCGGTGGCGTATGTAATCAACTGCGTCACAAGGTTTCGGGCGATCTGCCGCTTGTTTTTCAGAAGTTGCTGCTTCAGTTCCTTCACGGCAGAGAATGGTTCTCCGTTCGCCAGATTCCCGCTGGCATCTACATGCGGCCCAAGACGGAATGCGAATGGGTGCCCGTTCTTTCCGAAACCCGTTACTGCGTCTCCTTGCTCAAGAGAGCGGTAACGCTCGCGCCAGGCGCCGACCACGTCAAAGTTTTCCAGTGCAAACCCGGGAGGATCAATTTTCTTATGGCATCCGGCGCAGG
>JAYVXT010000745.1:0-3568 GCA_043785065.1 Bryobacterales bacterium
GGCATCAAGGGGCAACGTGGCGGGCGTTCGGCGCCAACAGTGATCAATCGGGCTTACAGTATGGCTCAGTTCTGGGATGGCCGTGCTTCTTCGCTGGAAGAGCAGGCCAAGGGACCTATTCAGAATCCGATTGAAATGGGCAATACTCATGAAGCCATGGTGAATTCGCTGCAGCGGTTAGAGGGCTATCGCGGCATGTTTAAGACAGTGTTTGGGACCGACGAGATTACGGTGGATCATGTTGCCAAGGCGATTGCGACCTTCGAGCGCACGGTGCTTAGCGGCAATTCGGCTTACGATAAGTTTAAGGCCGGTGATAAAAAGGCTTTGACCGAAGCGCAATATCGCGGCGAACATGTCTATTTCGGCAAAGCGAAATGTGATGTTTGCCATGAAGGAATAAACTTCACGAGCAATTCCTATAACAATCTGGGCGTTGGATCGGACAAACCAAATCCCGACGAGGGCCGCTACGGGATTACAAAGAATCCAGCCGACTGGGGCTCCTTCAAAACGCCTACGCTTCGTGACATCGCCCGGACGGCTCCCTACATGCATGACGGAAGCCTAAAGACCCTGGAAGAAGTCGTGGACTTCTACAACAAGGGCGGCATTCCCAACAAGAACCTCGACGAAAAGATGAAGAAACTAAATTTGACGGACCAGGAAAAGAATGACTTGGTTGAATTCTTGAAGGCATTGAACGGCGATAGCTGGCAATCTATTCAAGAGCCCACAAAATTTCCACAATAGTTTCCGCTCTAGTTGTTAACCTTAATGAATCGACGATGATTCGACGCAAATTTCTAACCAATTCGGCGGTGGCGCTCTCAGGCTCTGCCGCCTTAAGTTTTCTTGGTTGCACCGGCAATCGCAAGAAGCAAATCGGAGTTGTCCCTAAGGGCAGGGCGCACCTGTTCTGGCAATCGGTTCACGCTGGGGCGATTAAAGGCGCTAGGGAAAACGATGTCGAGATCATTTGGAACGGTCCCACCACCGAGACTGACTTTAACGGGCAGATTCAAATCGTGGATTCGATGATCAATCGGCATGTAGACGCCATATGTCTTGCACCCATTGACAAGAAGGTTATGGTGAGCATCGTGGAGCGAGCCGCAAGCCAGAACATCCCCGTGGTTATTTTCGATTCACCGGTTGATTCCGACAAGTTTATTTCGCAAGTGGCAACCGATAATTTTCAAGCCGGGCAACTGGCGGCTGATCGAATGGGGAAGATTCTTGAAGGGAAGGGAAAAGTGATTATGGTCGCCGTTCAGCCTGGCGCGGCTTCCACCATGTCTCGCGAAGAGGGCTTCGAGACTAAAATCAAGTCGGCCTTTCCAGGTATTGAAATCGTGGACAAACGCTATGGCATGGCCGATTTTGCGCAATCGATGCAGGTGGCCGAAAATATGCTGACGGCGCATCCGGAAGCCATGGGAATGTTTGCTTCAAACGAATCGAGCGCGGTTGGCGGAGCACGGGCGCTGAAAGAGCGGCGGAGTAAAGTAAAGATGGTGGGCTTTGATTGGAGCCCAGCGTTGCTTGAAGACTTAAGAGGCGGACTGATCGATTCGTTGGTTGCCCAGCACCCTTTCAAAATGGGCTACGAATCTGTAATCGCGGCCGTTAAGCATTTGAAAGGCGAGAAAGTGGAAAAAATTAACAACCTGAGTCCAAGGCTGCTAACCAAGGATAATCTGGATAGCCCCGAAGTTCAGGAACAGATCAATCCGGACTTAAAAAAGTATCTTGAATGATTTACCACCCCTAAGATCCGTTGGTGCCTACATACACCAGTGATGCATTCAATCTTGAAAATATGGTGCTGGTGACCGTTCCAACGTTAGTGGGCATGACGGCAGCGGCAGCTACCGCCATGAATCCAGCTAACATTGCGTACTCTATTAAGTCTTGCCCGTCTCCATTAGTCTGCAGTTTTCGCAGAGCTGCCTTTACCTTTCGAAAGATTATATGAGTTCCCTTGCCCATTTCCTTCTCTCCTCATGTACATGATGATCGAATTCCATGGGTAATACAATTCTTTAATTGCCGTAGGGCAACCCTCAAAGCTACCTAAGCCAGACTGACGATGACTGACCATGTCTCAGCGCGGAGGAGTACCGGAGACACGAACAACGCTTAAATCGTGCAGTAGGATGGAATCGGTACCTTGACCCGCCACCTGTGCTTCAATTGTTACCGTTTCCAACTGACCAACGGAACTGGTTAACAATCCGGCTGCTTGCGCTAAGGCGGAATGCGCGCCCCATGTCTTACTACTCCAAACAGTGGCGCTGTTGCCAAGAGCAATTCTCGCCTCGCCGACCGTTACCGATTCGTTTGCCGCCATGGTTACGGTCCCGATCAGAGATCCGCCCCATTTTAGATTTACGGTGGTTGCGGAATTAGTTCCGGCGTGAACCAACTCATATTTGACCTCAATGGCATCGCCGGCCTTGAGAACATTCGCTTCAATAGTGCAGACCCCCAATCCCGTCAGTTGACTGGAAGAGGAAGTTGCGCCATTAAGCGAACAAATAATCTGCGGAACCATTGGCGATGCCACCCCAGGATCGGACACTACACCGCTTGCCACCCGGTAGGATGCCAGTATGGTGTCGTCGGCAACAGGGATGTTGGGGAAGTTGAAAACAATGAGATTGGAAGCGAGAGAAAAATCCCCACCTTGCTTGAGTACAATTCCGTTCCTGATCAATTGCAAGCTTGAAGCTGGAGTTGGCGCGTGAGCCAATACGAACCGGCTGTTGATTGCATCCCTAGGACCCACGGGGATTTCAAAATCGACAAAACCAGGACCGGCTCCGCCGCCGCCACTCCCACCCGTTGACGCGCCTCCACAGGGGCCTGTAGTGCCGTCTACGTGAACGCAGTCGGTAAGGTTACCTGAAGCAGCTTCCAGAGCGCCCGTGGCTCCGGCAACCACTACCCGGTTTGGAGAAAAGCCGAATCCGCGGACAGGACGGGAATCAAGTTCGTCTTGCAATCCGCTCACATCGGAAATTTCCACTGTCGTTGCGCTTCCCAGCAATTGCCCATTTGAATTTGTGCGCACATCGCGAAGATGAAGGAGCGTGGTTGTGTTTGGAATCGACCAGAATTCAGAAAATAGAATCCGGCCCCCCATCGCATAACGCACCGTATAGCGAGCCCCGGCGCTTGCATTCGTTGTAGGAGTTAACCGGACTCTTAGATTGCCATTGATAACCGGAATATCTAACGATTGCGCGGCGATGATAGTACCATCGGAGGCTTGAAAAGTTCTCCATTCCACCGTTACCGTTCCGTTGAATCGAGTGCCGTCGGCATTTAGCACGACGTCTTGAATAGTTGCGAGTGGCAGAACAGCGAAAGCCTGCTCCGCGAAGATCAAGGCCAGAGCGAAGAACACCCGCGATGACCAGATTCTTCCCCTCAGTATGTTACATAGTTGCGTCAAAACCGCCTCCAGAAGAACCCTGTCTGAAAGGTATCAGACCGGGTAAAAAATAAGTTATTAACATCCTGAGCTTAGGGTGCGGAAATGCGGAGTTGACGTGGGGTGAAT
>JAYVXT010000746.1:0-11434 GCA_043785065.1 Bryobacterales bacterium
TCCCGTGTCGCGTCCAGAGCTGCTTGAGCTTCCATGAAGAAATAGAGCCATCTCGGGCCGACGTTAGGCTTACGCTTGTCGACGAGCGCAGCTTCCAGAACCTTCGCCATTTCGCGGCAAGATCGGCAATCCCGCATCGGAGAAATGGACATATCTTCCAAGCCGCCGCCGACGAGATAATTGCCAATCGGCGTGGCGTGTCGAAGATTCTCACCGCAAAGCGCGTTGATATCCGTATAGGCTTGCAAAGGTTGATTTCGAAAAACGCGATGAATTTTTGGGCGGGGAGCTTTCATGGCTTGGCCTGCAATCTACGAATCCTCTTCCGCTGCTGTTCGATTTGCTTCTTCAATGCGAGGATTTCGGCATCCTTTGATTCATCCCTAGCGTTGTAGGTGCGGCATGGAGAAATCCACTCAACAATTGCGGAGCCAGGAACGCAGGCGATCAAACCACCACCCTCCCTCTCAAAAATCATGTGAGAGGATTGACTGACGCTCGCCCATCTTATAAACGTGGCCCTGTTGTATTGCACCGAAAATCCCGTGTCAAAACGTACAGTCATCATGGTTGCCTCCAGTAATTCGATGTCCAAACTTGATGCCGATTGCCGTGCTTGGCAGGCCGCTCAGAGCGCACGACGCGATCCGTGGCAGTCAGTATGCCCATGTGCTTGCCGCGAAGCATGGCGGGACCAATAGCCTTCTCTGTATGCGTGTTCGGCTGAATCTTAAGCGATTCGAATTCTGCAAGCACGTCATCCGAAGTAAGTTCTGGCAGTTTGCGCGCGACGGCCACCAGGCAGGCATCAAAGACGTGTCGCCACTTCGGATCGGCATGGTCGTCGGCCAATTGCATTCCGGCACGAATCCTCTGCCAGACTTCGGGCGGAACTTGGGCCATTGGCAAGCAGAGCTGGCTAGACATGGGGCACCTCAAAAAGATTCTTCTGCCCGTAGAGGATTTCAATCCGCAAGGCGAACGCTTCACTTTCGAGTTGCCCTATGCTGGCCCTGAATTCCGCCCTCGTTATGGCAAAGCCTTTCTTCATTTCCGCGATAGATTGAAGTAGCGTTGCCAACCGAAAAGCGCGATCTTGTGGAATTGGAATTTCTGTTGCGCTAGACATGGCCTTCCCCCTTGAGGAACGCTAACAAATTTCGCACTACTGACGGTTCAAGTATGATTTCGTTCGTGACGTTTATGCCATCGCTGGTATAAATCAAGATATCCCCGAATTCTGAGCGCTTCGCATAGGCCCCGACTCCGAGATAGGTTGGTTCCGTTTCAGTCGTCATTAGTTTTCCTTTCGGGGAGCTGAGACCGGAGTTTGGATTCCGACTGTGCGCAGCGTGCTTCGTTAAACAGATAATTATTAGCCGAAGTGTCGTTTCCGGTGCTTTCTTCGGCAAGAGTTTCCCGAAACTCGGCATCGCTGACAGGATCGTCCTGAATAATCATGCCTTCATACTCGGTCTCTTCAACGATGTACGGCGCTGGGCGATACTGGCGAAACTTGCACAGCAGCTGATCGACTTCGCCAAGGAAGAATTCCACGTCCCCCTCTAGTCCGCGAATCAGCGCATCATCGCGGTAACAGCGCTTCACGAAAAGCTGCAAATTTGGGTCAATGATGCGTGGGTCAAAGCTAACGAAGTCGCACCACTCGCGACCCGTACAGGCCAGTTGCGCGAGAATCTGCCATTCATATTCTTTCGGCACCGCGTCGGCTAAGATGTACTCAAGGTGCGTGTCCGTGTTGGGGCACTTGATCTCAAGCAGCCCATCGTTGCCGGCGAAGCCGTCCGGCGAAGCGCCAAATTGCTGAATGGAATCGTGCATGGCGAAGCCGATGGAATCCACATTCACGTTGTACTTAATTTCATAGGCGGAACGGGCGAACGGTTCATTGTCGATACCCCACTGCATCTCCTTCGAGACGAAGTGATCTTTCGACAGACCTGTCAGAGTTTCCATGACGAGTTCCATTCGGTAATGCTTGCGCGGAGCTGCCTCTTTTCCGTCTTGGCGCTTTGCCTTCATGTTGGCAACCCCACTCGACGTGACCTTGCCCAGCCGGACTTCCAACCACTCGGCGCTGCGTTGTTCCATGTGCAAAATCATTGCAGCTCCTTCTTTCTGCGATCCTTGGCGTTGCGAATCGCGTTCATGGCGTTCGTATCTTTGACGGCCTGCGCTTCCATATAGGCTTGCTGGTAGAGCTTTTTCAGTTCGTCCACGTCGCTTGCATTGGCGATCCATTCCAGTTGTTCGTCTAAATTGGAGTAGCTTCCGCCATTGCCATCGTCATCCACGTTGCCATCTGACGCGGCTAGCCCGCAGATGCTTTCAAATGTGCAACCCTTGGCATAGGTGATAGCCGACTTAATTTCCTGTATGGGGTTCTTCGCCCCTGACTTATCCGGCGGACACGTCATCGAGACCGATTCGGAATGTCCCCCGGCGTGCGTCACGATGCAGGTCACCTTGATACCGTTCGTCTGGTCAATATCCCAGCGAGCGCTAAGTCCGTTCTTACTCAGAAACGGCGTAACCGTGCCAATCAATCGGCCCAGCGACACATACATTGCCTTGTTTTTACCGCTGCTGTATTGCGTGTTTTCCTTGTCCTTGATGACTTGGATAGCGTGAGTTTTGAACGCGGACATGGCGACGATGAACTGCTTCTTTGCCTCGTCCCGCTCGAATCGTTCTCGCAAATCCATCAGCTTGGTCAGTTTGTCGATGTCTAGGTTCTGCGCGACTGCAACGCGAATCAGGTCC
Organism: Bryobacterales bacterium; assembly: GCA_043785065.1. Taxonomy (GTDB): domain Bacteria; phylum Acidobacteriota; class Terriglobia; order Bryobacterales; family Bryobacteraceae; genus JANXSF01. Next base: position 2,785 of record JAYVXT010000746.1, read on the forward strand.
ATCGGTGTAAGGTTAGCCGGGGATGGAGCAGACTGGGCTAGGCTGCTGGCCTGCGACCCGTCCCGCTTATTCGGATATTCGGCGGCATCCCCGGAAATAACTTGGCCTTCGTGCATGGCCTCAATAATTTGTTCGGCTGGACTCATAATGTGACCTCGATCATTCGATTCAGAAGATGTAATGCTGAATTTTGCAGTTCGAGCACCGTAGGTGCGAGCTTCGCCCGCACAGCAGCCCGCGCAGCATCCCACGCAGCATCCCGCGCAGCATCCTCCACAGCAGCCCGCGCAGCATCCTCCGCAGCAGCCCCCGCAGCAGCCCGCACAGCAGCCCGCGCAGCATCCCACACAGCAGCCCACACAGCATCCCGCGCAGCATTCCCCGCAGCCTTCCCCGCAACATTCCACGCAACATTCCACGCAGCATTAGCGTCTCTTTGTGCGGCGTCCAGCGGACCCCTTAAGGAGGGGCAGTTGGCGAAATCTGTAATCTCGGGAAGCGATGCCAGTGCCTCAGATTGAGCGGTCAGTCCCGCCAGTCGCAACCATGCGGGAAGATGAAAGCGGACCAGCCAATCCGCCGCCATCGTTGCTCTCCGTCGCTCCAGGGCTGCATTCCTGGTGCCAACTAAGCGAGGTATCAACGGCTTCAGTAATCGGTCGCGCTCGGAATCGGAAGGCAGCGAATCATTCCAGTTACGCAAAAAATTGGAAATGACTGGGCAAGCACATTGGGGATGGTCCGACCAAGGTTCACCCGCTACGAACGCTACAGCCTCCATCACGCAGTAGGTTGAATTGGGCGAGTGCGCCCCTTTCTTCAGCGAAATACCTTGCACTTTTCGCCAATGCTCGTCAATGACTGGACTCATGATTTTTTCCTTTCTTAATCTGCAAAATGGCTGATGTTGTTTTTGGCGTACTCTTGCCTTTTCGCATAGTTCAAATCGTTCTGATTCCACAAATGGGCCACAATCTGCAAGCGCTGCGATTTAGTGACTCCCATTTTCTTCTTGCCCCAGCCCCGCATAGAAGCGTCCTTGCCGATTACCATGCACACCCGGCAGTAACGCACGCCGGACTTCTTGACCTGCGAAGGGCTAAACAGGCAGGGGTGCTTGTCCGTGTCACACTTGCCGCAGGTCATGCCACCGCCAAGCTTGTCGCTAAGAGACTGCTGATCTTTTTCTGCAAACACTCTTCGCCGCAGAGGTCAAACTTGAGAGTGCGGGTCATATGTTCAGAATTTAGGAGATCAAACTTGTAAATATGGACAGCGAAGCAGTCCCGATGGAAAAACACCGTCCACCAGTGATTCGTCCTTCCCTTGGCCGCTCCGCACTCATCGCACTTAATAATGGTGACGATCATTGCATCCCCTGGGGCGCTTGGGCGGGCAGCAATTGTGCAGGACAGACTGCCGAACTGCCGCACCATACACAGTTTCCGTGCTCGGTAAGCTGGTCTACCGCGCCGCAATCTTGGCACTGAAAATCGTTATTCATTGCATCCCCTTCCACGCAAACTTTTCTTCATCGTAGTTCTTGTAGATTAGGCAAGATTCACAATACGACTCGCCTGTCAACTCACAGCGCCGGTCAGCGGGTTTGTCGCAGTCGTAGCAGCGGGGTTCGCTCATTGCATCCCCTTCCACATTTGCGCGGCCAAATGAAACACCCCAGCCATCGCTGTGCCAACAGCCAGCGCCACCAGCAAGCCGGAGACAAAGGCGAACACCTCAACCCATAGATCACGCTTCAGCGGTGCGGGCGTAACTGCTTCCTCTGGCTTAATTTCACTCGTCGCAGCCTTCCATACATATAGAGATTCGAAAGGTAAATCATTTTTTAGCTCGCGTTCCAGTTTTGCGTCAAGAGCGGCCTGCCAAGCAAGCTCCTTAGCGCGAAAGTCCACTTCCCACGACTTCACTAACTTAACTTCTCTCTTCATTCTGGCCTCCGTGAAAAATGCAGGTCGCCCGTAATCCTGTTATGACAGCCACGATTCAGAAATTCCACATTCCCAATTTCATCCGACCCACCGGCTGACCTTGGCAGGACGTGGTGCAACTCGCCATGCATAAATGACGCTGGTTTATCGCATTGTCGCCAGTCGAGAATCGGGTTGCTGCGATCCCCTTCTGTCCTTCCGCCACATTCACAGAGGCCGCCCGACCGCGTGTAGGCTGTCGCACGCAACTTCTGCATATCACCACTGCCCAATTTCACGCGGCCCGTTTTATGGTTCACGTGGGCCTCACGCGGCTTAGGCCGAATCCAGCTACGTTTCAGGGGCTTGCGGGGCTTAGCCATTTAGCACCTCCGAAACTTGCAGCCAATAGTCGATCACCGCTTCTGACTCGGTGGCTCCCCAGCCCACGAGGTCGCAACAGGCCTCGCAGCCGCAGTACGAATCGTCATCGCGTGCCGACCAGCACTGGCTCAGCGCAAAACGCGGGAATTCGTTAGAGGTGACAATTTTGGCCACGTCAGTTATCCATCCACATGTCGTAGGCATCCAAGGCACCGTAGATGCCACGTTCCATCCCGGGCACGCCATGAAAGCAATCGAGGCACATGGCCAGCTCCGATTCGAGGTCAATCAAGATGGCCGGCTGGTTGCAGGGGAAATTAAAGCCTTGCAGGTCCACTTCGACCATGCATCGTAGGTGCTCCATTTCCACTTTGGTCACGATCTGCTCGAGCTCCAGAATCGTTGTGCCAGCGTGCGGGGTTGAGTTATGCACCGGAAGCCTCCAAGAAGTGCTGGCTTTTGGAGTACCCGCCCTCACCTAAAGGGCAAGAGTTATCAGCGTTGTCGTGAAAGAGATTCATCATTCGGCAGTTCTTGTGATCGCAAATCCTGGCCAAACGAGCCGCCCAGCCTTCCGGCCAGCCAGCGTGCCGTTTAGCCTCTTCGCAAACCTTGACCATCGGCTCTGGTTCAATTGGCTGGGCAGCGAACACCTTGTCCTGCGTCACAAGCAAGGCATCCAGTTGGCCATAGAAGTGTGGGCCGATTTTGGTAGCGATAAGGCAAGTGGACTTGTCCAAATTCCGTGAATACCGTATGTTCCCGCTGCCGAGGTATTCCGCCTCGCCGACTTCGCTGACGTATACGTAGCCGCCTTCGTAGTTCACTTCCAACACAAAGAATTTGTTCATGCCGCTTTCTCCTTTAGGCGAACGGATTGCGAAGGTTTTTTAACTTGAATTTGTGCCGCGCATTTTCTACAATTGCGGCGTTTGGCGGGATCCCCGAAATTGGCCTGAACGTGGCCACATGCAAGGGATTCGTCGAAATAGGTTAGGAAATAGCTAGAGCAGGATGGGTGAGCGAAAGTTACAGGCTTACGCTCTATAACTAGCTGAAAACTATAGGGTTTACGCAAGAAGGAAGCTTGTACCACGATTGGGCCAAGCGTTTCAAGGGAAGAGTCCGCGTGTCCGATAACGCGGCGTAACAAGTATTCTGTTAAATCGCCCGCCGGACGTGCATCCTGGCCGAATTTGAGTAGCTTTCCCATAATTATGTCTAGAGGGTTACGTCTTCTTTGATGGCCAGTGCGCGAAGCGCGTTACGAACCAGATCGGAGATTCCAATGATGCCCGATTTGGCTTGCAATGCCCGGATAAGGTCAGAATCAGCCTCAGTCCATTTGATGGTTGACGGCGATAGAATTTCTGTTTCCATGTCCAACATAATGCCATGATGATTAATGTATGTCAAGAATATAATTAATAATCCATACATCCATGATTACATTAGCCTTATCCTCATTTCCCACTATATTTTCCACAGCGGGTAATCAAAAAGTAACCTTGTGTTGTGCATATTTTCATGGCACTGTGCATTTGGCTCCAGCTTTCCTACCAGTTTCAGGCACTCCCGCACGCCATGTGCGGTTCAACACGAATAGCCTTCGTGTCTCCAAAAATGCCTCAAATAGCCGTCTTAGCCCACCATCAAGAAGCGAAGAGCCATCGGGACACCTTCGTTCCCAGAGACATTGCCGACCTCTTGGTTGAGCGCATGGTAGCCGAACGCCTCTCCCAAGGGCTGATTCGCATGTTTCCGCCCGATTCCATTTTCCCTGTGCAAAAGTTTGTAACTCTGCCCCTGCCTTGGGATGGCAAGCTCCCGCCCCGCGACGTGCCCGGCGTGTACTTTCAAGAGCCGCAATCCGTGCGCTGGCAAATTGAGCACAGGACCGTGGTGTTTGCGCGTCCCTGATATCTCCCGCGTTCAATTCTCTAAACGCGAGATGGACGTTATGTGCTTGCTAGTACAGGGGTTAGGCAACATTGAAATAGGTCAGCGCATGGGCATCGGCCATCGGACAGTTAAACACTATTTAGCCGGAATTTTTGTGAAAGCGGGCATCAGTCATTTCATCGGCATGCCCAGAATTATCCTAGCCGCGGCCATTTACCGCGCATCTCACGGCGGCGCGGCTTGGGACGGACTACTTTCCACAGAGCGGGTGGCATGAAAATTTTCAATCAATGGCGGAGTCCTAGAAACTGTTGGGGGATTTCGTTACTTGGAGCCTGGGGTACCGCAGACTTCTTCGGCATCGTTATCCTTGGGTTCAATATTGAAATCCCGCGAACGGATAACGGGCGAGCCATCCACGCCCTCCTGTAACAGCCGCATGACCTCAGACACTTCAATCCGAGAGAATGGAGGCCGGGAGAATCGCCCCACTCAGGGCGCGGCAGAGGCAGGACAAATCCGCGCCCTGCACCTTGGAAAGAAATGAGTGACTTAATGAAATGTACCCACGAAAACCGCTATCGCTATGCTAAGCATTATCCCGCAGAAGATCCAAAAGATGAATATGACCTCTGCGCTCAGTGCGGGTTGTTATGGCGGCGTGGTTCTGACGATCCACCGTTTTTACATTTTGGCTATTATCGGTCTGTTTTCTTTCACCCCGTCGCTAACCGCTACATGCTGCAACTCAATCAGTAGCCATGCCACGAGCTAAAACAGCGCAATCCATCGAAGCGGCTCACGAGCGGGACGAGTCGGGCGACGAAGAACCTGAGAACAGCCAAGACCTCAGCAACGTTCCGCAGCAGCTCAGGCGCTTCGTTTTTGAAAAGGGAGTTTCAGGGAATCCAGGTGGCAGGCCCAAAGATGCAGCCGCGCAATTGGCCCGCGCAGCAATGGAGTCGAACCCGGAATTAGTAATTCAGGCGTTTTTCAAGCAGCTGATTAAGGGTAACGCCTATGCTTTCAGCGTGTTAGCGGATCGCGGGTATGGCAAGCTAACCGAGCGCAAAGAGCTGACCGGTAGAGATGGCGGGCCGCTGGAGTTCGCCGATGTGCCTCAAGAGGAACTAATTGCCCAACGTGATGCACTCAGAAACAGTCTCGGACTTGCGGCAGGAGTTGGAAGCGCTGCAAAGCCTGCAACAGATGGAGAAGGAGCTGACGCGGCGGGCGAGGCGGAACAAGATTGATTCCTATTACCCTGAGACCGGGCCGCTGCGCCGGGAACTTTATGTCAAACATATGCAATTCTTTGCGGCTGGGATTGGGCATCGGGAACGCCTCATGCTGGCCGCTAACCGCGTTGGAAAGACAGAAGGCGTAGGCGGATATGAGCTGGCATTGCACCTCACCGGTAGGTACCCAGCATGGTGGATGGGTCGGCGATTCTCTCATCCCATCTTTGCGTGGGCGGCGGGGAAAAACTCCAAAACAGTTCGCGAAATCTTGCAATTCAAGCTTCTCGGCTCCATCAATGAGCTTGGGACTGAATTGATTCCCGCCGACTTCCTGCTTCGCACTACGCGGGCATCGGGAGTAGCGGACACCATCGACACAGTGACGGTCAAGCACGTATCGGGGGGAGAATCGCGACTGAGCTTCAAAAGCTATGATCAGCGGCGTGAATCCTTTCAAGGCACTGAGAAAGACGTGATCTGGCTGGACGAAGAGCCGAGCTTGGACATCTACACCGAATGCCTGCTTCGAACCATGACGAATAACGGCATGATTATGCTCACGTTTACCCCGCTGCTGGGCATGTCCGATGTGGTACTGAACTTCATTCCGGGCGGGAAGCTTGAGAATGCGGACCAAACAAAAAAGTTTGTAGTAATGGCGACTTGGGACGATGCGCCTCATTTAGACGCGAAAGCCAAAGAGGAGTTGTGGAACTCAATTCCACCTTTTCAACGAGACTCGCGCTCGAAGGGCATTCCCCAACTTGGCTCAGGGGCGATTTACCCCGTCCCTGAGTCAGAAATCCTTGTGCAGCCATTTGAAATCCCCCCCCATTGGCCGCGTGCCTTCGGCATGGATACCGACCAAGGCGCAGGCTTTACCGCATGCGTATGGGGAGCGCTAGACCGTGATTCCGACACAATCTACATCTATGACGGGTTCAAGCGCTCACGAGCCGAAATTGCAATTCACGTTGATGCGGTGAAGTCTCGGGGCGACTGGATTCCCGGCGTAGGGGATGCAGCGGCCTTGATTGTCACGGCCCACGATGCCCAGCAAATCATTCGTCTCTACCAGCAGGCAGGCATAGACATGCACTTGCCAGACAAGAGCGTAGAGGCTGGCATTCATGCCGTCTGGACTCGCATGAGTGCAGGGCGGCTGAAAGTGTTTAGCTCGCTGTCGGCATGGTTTGACGAGTTCCGAATGTATCGCCGTGACGATAACGGACGCATCGTCAAAGACAACGATCACTACATGGACGCATCGCGCTATCTGTGCGTCTCGGGAATGAGACGGGCCATTGCGAAGCCGATGCGATCCGACCACGAAGATAGTCCTTACAAAACCGGAGTCTGGAGCTAACCATGAAACGCCTTGCCCTCTTTCTGATTGCTTGCGCCTTCCCCGTATTCCTGTCGGGGCAGTCCTTCGTCACTGGCTCCGTTACATCCTCAGGCGCATCGTGCGCCGTCAATGCCATCAACATCACCAATTGCATCATTCTGGCCACGCCTGCACAGGCTTCCACGGCGACCATCACGATTGGCGGAACCTACTCGGCTACGCTGCAATTCGAGGTTTCGCCGGATTATGGTCAAACTTGGGTGAGCGCTGTAGCCGGAGCCGTTCCCGCAGCCAGCACCAGCGTCAGTTCCGTCACCACGGTTGGAGTTTGGCAGCTGAACTCGTCTGGCTTTAGCCATGTGCGCGTGAGAGCTTCTGCCTACACCAGCGGGACGGCGCTAGTGAGCGTCAATTCCGGCTTAGGTGGCATCAACGCGCCACTGGTAATTGGCACAACGGACCCCTGCCAAAACAGCTCGATTGCGAAATCCAGCGCGTTCGCCAATATCACTACGGCAACTACGACCGCGCTTGTGCCCGTCAGCGGAGCTACCGTGGTTTATGTGTGCGGCTTGGTTCTCAACATGACAGGCACAACGACACCGGACACGGTGATTTTTCAGCAAGGCACAGGCGCGGCTTGCTCAGGTTCGCCGGTAGCGCTGACCTCAACGTTTTCCAGCGGCGTTTTGACTCAAGGCGGAACCTCAGTCACATACGGATCGGGCAGCACTATCTTCAAAACCGCAGCCAGCAATGGCCTCTGTGCCCTCACCACCATTGCCACGACTCCAACAATTGCAGTGCAAATCACTTACGTTCAGCAATAGGAGACTTATGGAACCAATATTTTCAAAGATGCCTGATTTCACCGATAATCCCGATCCCGAGCAAGCGCTTGGCGAATATCTCGACAAGTTGAACCAAGAATACGAAGCATTTTGTATTTTTTTAAGTCAGCAATAGGAGACCTATGAACACCAAGCCACCCAAGAGCGGATTGACCTCAGCACCAGGCTGGAACGGACGTGCGCCTGGTAAAGCCATGCCAAAGAATCCCGGCCCCGGCGTTTATGGCAGAACGAACAACTTGCCCATGCCAAAGCAGCCTGGTCCATCGGTACGAGGGCGCGCACCGGGCAATCCCATGCCAAAGAACCCTGGTCCGGCGGTGCATAGCAGGAATCCCGGCATGGCCATGCCAAAGAATCCTGGTCCGCCCGTCTATGGCAGGAACAGTGGTCAGCCCATGCCGAAGGCGAAGCTTTCTCCCGCAGGCGCTGCCAAAATCCGAGCGAAGGTCAACCGAGCCTTGGGAGCCTAAATGAACCAAGACGAAAAACGCGCACTGGAAACCGAGCTGATTATTCGCGGCCTGGACGGGCTTGACGATCCTGAGCTGCTGCCGATGTTTGGCAGAGCCATGCGCGACCATTCTTGGCTTCAGGGCGCGCTGGAAGAGTGTGACGATGACAAGCGGCGCGACATGTACTACGCGCTGAAACCCCACCTGCCATTCAAGCCGTGGGAGTTTGACGCCTACATGAATCGCATCATCGAAAAGGCGAGTGCGGCTGCCACGTGGAATGAGCCAGTGCAAGTGGGCGAAGAGAAATATAGGCGAGTTGCAGAGTCGGCACTTGCGTCCGGAGCCATCGCAACGCTGCTTTGCTACAAATGCACCGCCGAAGAAAGCTTTCTTGGTGATACGCCCGTGGACGCAATCATTAAGGCGCGGAAGGCGGGCTGGTACCGCGACCTGATTCGTCACAAGGAAGTTTGCCCAAAGTGCCAGGGGATTGACCTCAGCACCAGGCTACGCTCGCGTCCTAACTAAAGGAAAACAT
>JAYVXT010000747.1:0-3549 GCA_043785065.1 Bryobacterales bacterium
GTGAAACCCAATTCAGTTAGTAACGAAATTTGCTGCTTGACTGATCTGATGGCAACGGTGGCTGAAGTGACGGGCGTGGCTCTTCCCCGTGACGCCGGCGAGGATAGTTTTTCCCTGCTGCCCGCCATGAAGGGAGGCAAAACAGAAAGGCCCGCCGTGGTTCATCATTCCTCGCAAGGGCTGTTTGCCATCCGGCAAGGAGATTGGAAGCTGATTGTTGGGCGAGGATCAGGAGGCTTTACCAATCCACAGAAGATCGAACCCAAGCCCGGAGAGCCAGCGGGCGAGCTCTACAATTTAACGAAAGATCCAACCGAGGCGGACAATCTTTATCTAAAGAATCCTGATGTGGTGAAGCGGCTGAATGATTTGTTGGAGAAATACAAGGCTGACGGACGCAGCCGCGGCTAGGTTTTCGACCGCTTCTACTAGCCCCCGATGATAATCGGGGGATCTCGCAACGAACAATACTCCCGGTCGAGACCCTAGAGCACATCAAACGGGAACTCGATAAAGGTAAGCATCGCCAACCCAACCATCATTGAAGGCGAACAACCGCGTCATGTGAATCGCGATGCCGCCGGACTGGCGATCAAGCCGCGCGTAAAAGTTCGACAAGCTAAGAATCGGATCCTCTCCGGCCTGCCTATCGTCCACAACTCGCAAGCTACTCTTGATAAGTAGCGCTGAATCTTGATCCACTTCGCCAATTACGAACGGGTAACGCGGCCGGTTGCCACGTGGATTCTCAAGCGCGATATTTCCAGCCCAATAAAGCCGTCCATTGGGATGCGCGATTAACTGCGAACAGGCGCTGGGCGAAAAGAAAGCTTGGTCATTGTGATAAGTCCAAGGCGCGGGTTTCGTCCAATTCCAGCCGCCGTCGTTGGAAATGGAAATCCAGCGGTAACTGGGAAGCGTAGGTTTCTTGTCGTTGGATCCTCGCATGACGCAGATCCATTTGCCATTGGCGAGGCGGGCGAGCGTCGGTTCGTCCATGCCGCGTGTGGCGCGCAGCGGGTCCGCTTCAATGCGCGGCCCCGAATCCCATTCAAGGCGATTGCCCTTCCATTTGCCATGAAGGATCGCCGCATCGTGGAAAGTATAAGCTCCCAATGGATTGGCAAGTCTTCCATCCGGGCCAAGCGGCGCGACGCTAGTCGGCAGCAGAATCGAACCATCCGGCGCGGCGACGGGTTGGCAGGGACTGTCGCCCAACATCACTGAGTTTTTGCCATGGTAGACGCCGGGCAGCGGATGCTCCTTCGAGAACTCCGATCCTTTCTGCATGATCTGTCGCGCCGGGCGTCCGTTAACCGAATAGAAAATATTCCACTGCCGCATTCCTTCGAGTGGGTCGTCACTGGGTAGGACCCCCTCCACCCAGAAGTCGATGTAGCGTCCAGTGCGGGGATCCACCCAGCCGGGACGCAAATGCTTTCGCCACATGCCGCCCGTTCGCTTCTCGCCGGTGATCACTTTGGCGGGTTCGGTCCAGGTTTTGCCGTGGTCCTTCGATTTGCGCATATAGGCGACGTCGATGGTATCCGAGCGGCTCCAACGTTGTTCGACGGAAAGCATCTCACCACCCGATTTGCGAGTGTAGAAAGCGGAAGCCATAATGGCGGTTCCTTTGCCGGGGGCGCGCAGGAATATTTCCTTGGTGATTTGAGGCGGTGCGGCGAGAGCGAGTGTGGATTGGAGGAAGGCTCGGCGATTCATGGTGAATTGGGATCATATTCATACTATCCTTGATTCTGATGAAGATTCCTGATCCTTCCCAACCCTTGCGCATCGGCGTGGCCGGTTCCGGCTTTGCCGCCAAATTTCATTGTGAGTATTATCCCGCCTCTGGCATACACTTGGCCGGGGTGACTTCGACGCGTGCTGAGAATCGTGAAAAGTTTGCGGTGACGCATGCGATGAAAGCCTACACTACGGTGGAGGCAATGCTGCCTCATATTGATGTGCTGGATATTTGCACTCCGCCAAGTTCTCATGCCGAATATATTGAAGCGGCAGCAAAGGCTGGAGTCCATGTGATCGTTGAAAAACCGTTTACGGGATTCTATGGTTCTCCCGAGACGAATTCCAAGCGGGTGATGTTGCAAGCGGTGGTGGATGCCTCGAAGCGACTGCGGGATGTAGTGCGCGAGGCGGGCATCAACTTTGGCTATGCCGAGAATTTTATCTACGCGCCTTCGATCCAAAAAGAACGGGAGATTGTGGAGAAGACGAAAGCTCAGATTCTTCGCATGACCGGTGAGGAGTCGCACAGCGGGTCGCATTCGCCGGTTTATGGAATTTGGAGCATTCAAGGGGGAGGTTCCCTGATCGCGAAAGGTTGCCATCCGTTGGGGGCCATTCTGTATTTGAAACGCAAGGAAGGCATCGCACGGAATGGCAAGCCGATTCGTCCCGCGGCGGTTTCGGCCCGGACTCATTCCATTACCCGCTTGCAGGGTTTCGAGGATAAAGGTTTTCTTCGCACCAAGTATCACGATACGGAAGACTATTCATTCCTGCATGTGATTTTTGAAGATGGGATGGTGGCCGATATCACCGCCTCGGAACTAGTGTTGGGTGGAGTCTACGATTTTGTGGAAGTATTTGCCAACAACCATCGCACGCGTTGCAAGATGAGTCCGGTGAGCGTGGTGGATCTTTATAGCCCAAGCCATGCGGAGTTCAAAGACATGGAGTTGGTGGAGAAGATTACCACAAATGAGGGATGGATTCCGGTTTCGCCCGAGGAAGGTTGGAGCAACGGGTGCAAGAAGGAGCTGGATGATTTTATCCACGCGTTCCGATGCGGCAAGGCGCCGGAGAGCGATTTGGACTTGGCGATTGATATAACGTTGACGTTGTATGCGGGGTATGTTTCGGCGGATGAGAAGGGCAGGGAGGCGCGAGTTCCGTCAATTTAGTGTTAACCGGCGCGCGACTTTTGAGGAACTCGCGCAAAACGAACTCGCTTCGGCTAATGAATCAGCGAGTTCCTCCGACATTGGGGGCCGCGCCGAAGGGGCATTTGCGCTTCGGAGGAACACGCGCAAAACGGAGCTCCGGTGGCGGGAAAATTCGCGTGTTCCTTTAATATTTGGCGGCCCTGCCACCGGGCCCGTTGCGCTTTTGAGAGTCGCGCCGCACGGTGAAGTGAATGGAATTATTATCCTGGTTGGGCCACTCCGAAAGTTGTACCGCCAATGGTGATGGTGGCGATGCGGGTTTGTCCGGTGGTGTTGGGTTGCATGGTGATCACCAACTTTCCGGATTGTGATCCGCCGATTACTCCACTCAATCGCGCCCAATCGGCGCTGGATTGGGCGCGCCAGGGGCATTCGGTGGCGTTTACTTGAATGGCCAGCGCGCCGCCATTCCTGTTTACCTGATTGCTGATGGGCTGCAACGCGATGGTTCCGGCTTGGAACTGCGCCGCAATCGTGGCCGGAGCATTCACGCTTAGTTGCACCATCGGTCCGGCTGTTGGAAGCAATCCGGTCCAACGCATGAAGCAGGCTCCGGCGGCGGGCGCCGCGGCAAACTGCA
>JAYVXT010000748.1:0-3548 GCA_043785065.1 Bryobacterales bacterium
GTTATCCTAGCCTGTTCAATATTGACTTGGGTCTTTACAAGGGCTTCGCAATCACCGAGAAGATTAAGCTTACGTTCCGCGCCGAGGCATTCAACGTGACGAATACGCAGCATTTCACGGGCATTTCAAGCTTGGGGTTGATTCGCGATCCGTTTACTTCGCAAACGCCTGGGGGAGCGGCTCCTGCGCCGCCTTCGACTTTCGGAAAGTTTACCGGAACTCAGGGCAGCCCGCGCGTATTCCAGTTTGCTCTGCGCCTGGATTTCTAAGTCCTCGACTGGGAGATTCATTCTACGGCCATTTTCAGCAGTCCCTTTTGCTTAATGAGCGTTTTTGGGTTATCGACATTCAACCTACAGCCGCGCATTAGAGACGCTTCTTTTAATTCTCAGAATGCGGGCTTATCCTTACCGCCGCCATCAAAAGTGCGCAATCCCAGGGAAAGGCCGTAGCCGCCCGCGCACTTCGGCGCGCAAAACGAGTTCGCCGGTTTGGATCAGTTGAAGGTGGTAATTCCAGCGACTCTGGCTGGAGCGGAAATCGTGAATGTCAGTGTTAGCGCTGATGGCGGCCGGTCGAACACGGTGACGATACAAATCCAATGATGGCGTTCCATTGCTATAACTCTTCGAGAGGGGGTTGAACCACGGCGAGATTTGAGCCTTAGCGCCTGTACCCCTTATCTGAGTCGTAATGATTGCCGGGCTACTGGCCCACCGCGCGCACCCCGCTGACGAAATACTCGGTCTCTCCAAAACAGGAACCCGGCACGCCGCGATGCTGGTCATACGAAATTGCAACGCGCTTGCCGGCGGCATCCAAAATGTTGCGCGCCACCGCTTCGTCTCGCACCGAAAATGTAAAAATCTGCGGGGCGGCTCCAGGGACGTTCACCATGGAAAGCTCCCCTTCCCAAGTCTTGCAGATCCAGCCTTTTTTCGAGATCTTTTGAATGTAGCCGACGCGCTCCCCATTCGAGTAGCTAATGTTGAGGCTGACCCAAATCCAGGCCGCGGCGCAGATGATGGGAACTACGATTACAAGGAAGATGAAATAGAAAACATATCTTCCGGATTTGCTAGGAACTTTGACGTCGGCCATGTGGCCATTATAGATGGTATTGGCGCGTGGCCCGCCCGATTTTCATCAACCAATGCTGAAACATCCGCGCCAACCCCGCTCCATCGGCATTGGTTTGCATTTCCTCAATCGTATACCGCATCTTGCGCTGCCAGTTGGGGTACTGATATGTGCTGGCTGGCAGATTTGGCTCTTCGGTTTCCTTGGTTGACAAGGATCCAATTAACTTAAGAAATTGGAGTTGAGCCGCCGAAACTATTCGCTATAAAAATGAGGCGCCAACTCTGCGACTGGTAGGTAGCGGCACGCCTGCCTGTAAATGACGAGAATCGTCCCTTTGCCTATTTCATTGTGCATAACGATGGTTAACGTTTCGCGGCGTCAAAGATCGCGAGGTCAAATCTTGCCCCGCAACCAATCCATTCATCGAATGCAAGCCGCTGTTTTACCGCCCCATAAACCGCCGGATCCGCTCCACCGCCTCCATCAAATTCTCGAGCGAATTCGCATAACTAAACCGGATATACCCTTCCCCATAAGACCCAAACGAGGTCCCACTCAAGCACGCCACACCGGCCTCATACAACAACTCATCGGCCAACTGCTTCGACGTCTTCCCCGTCCCCGTAATATTCGGAAACGCATAAAACGCCCCCTGCGGCTTGCGGCAACTGAACCCCGGAATCGTATTCAACCCATCGCAAAACGCCTCACGCCGCCGACGGAACTCAGCCACCATCGCATCCGCCTCATCCTGCGGGCCCTCCAGCGCCGCGATCCCCGCACGTTGAGTAAAACTCGCCGTACACGAGTTGGAATTCACCATCAACTTATTCACCGCATCCACCAGCCACAGGGGCATCACGCCATACCCCAAGCGCCATCCGGTCATCGCATAAATCTTCGAGAATCCATCCAGGATAATCGTCTTCTCCAACATCCCCGGCAAGCTCGCGATGGACAGCGGCGGTTCGCCATAATAAATCCGCGAATAAATTTCGTCGGACAGCACAATGATGTCCCGCTCCCTCACCATGTCCGCAATAGCCCGAATATCCTCAGCCGGAATCACGCCACCGGTTGGGTTCTGCGGTGAATTCAGAATCAGCATCTTCGTCTTATCGGTGATGCTGGCTTTCAACACGTTCAAGTCGAAGCTGAAATCGCGCGACTCTACCAAGGGAATCGGCACCGGCTTCGCCCCGCAAAAGCCAATCATCGATTCGTAAATCGGAAAGCCGGGATTCGGGTAAATCACCTCATCGCCGGCGTCGAGCAGCGCCAGCATCGGGAAGAACAGTATAGGCTTGCCGCCCGGAACCACGCACACATGCTCCGGACCCACCTTGATTCCACGTGTCGCACTTACATGTTTCGCAATCGACGTGCGAAATTCCGGGTAGCCTTGCGTTGGACCATAGTGGGTCCAGCCCTGATCGAGCGCCTCTTTCGCCGCGGCGATCACACCCTTCGGAGAATCGAAATCCGGCTCCCCAATCTCCAAATGCACTATGCTCTTGCCTTGCGCTTCCAAGTTGCGCGCCTTGACCAGCACCTCGAATGCGGTCTCAATCAAGATGCGATTCATGCGGTCTGCTAGTTTCATTCGCTCTTCCTAAAGAAATGAACACCCTCTCGGGTTTCGTCTAATGCAACGCGGTCGCCGATCACTACCCGATCCCCCAGAATGCGAGCAGTCAATCGATGCGCCCCGTCCACATCCACCAGCGCCAATTGATAAGGCGCATCAGCAGCATACTGCGCCGGAGCCGACCAAACTACCGTTTCCGAATATATAGTTCCAGTCATAATTTCAAATCTCTCGAAGAGGCGGGGCCGACCCCCATCCGTAATCCATCAAGATCATTCAGCCTTTCCCAAAATAGTAACAACACAAGTAGCGCCGGAGCCGCCCAAATTTTGCGCCAAGCCAATGCGATTCTTTTCGATCTGCCTCGCCCCGGCCTCGCCTCTCAACTGCAAAACAAGGTCACAAATCTGAGCCGCACCCGTCGCCCCAACCGGATGCCCTTTGCTCTTCAACCCGCCGCTAGTATTCACCGGCTTCGTCCCTCCCAACCCCGTCACGCCCGACGCCACATAAGGCCCGCCCTGCCCCCTGGCGCAAAACCCAAGCTCCTCCATGGCAATGATCTCAGCGATAGTGAAGCAATCGTGCACTTCCGCCAAGTCAATGTCATTCGGCCCCAAGCCCGCCATTTTATAAGCTCGATCCGCGGCCAAGCGCACTGCCGGCAAACTGGTAATATCCGCTTTTCGTTCCAAGGCCAAATGGTCGGAAGTTTGCGCACAGGCCAGCACCCTGGGACACCCTCGGCGCGCGGTCTGAGCGGGCATAAGAAGCACCGCCGCCGCACCATCGCTCACCAAAGAACAGTCGTACACTGTCAACGGCTCGGCCACAGGCTTGCCCGCCAACGCTTGCTCCATCGTAATCACCTTGCGCA
>JAYVXT010000749.1:0-3546 GCA_043785065.1 Bryobacterales bacterium
GCCTTGGCCAGCATCTTCCCGATCAGCCGGTTGATGTTGACCGTATAGACGGTGATGGGTTGCAATTGTAACTCGGTCAGAACTTGCCGCAACGGCGCTTCACTAGATTTGTCTTGGGTTTCGCTGATCAACAGGATGGCTCGACGATTTCCGGTGGGCCTGTTTTTCAGCATCTGGACAGCTTGCATCACGGCGTCAATCATGCGGCTGTTTCCGCCCCCGGGATTAATCTTGTTCAACGCCGCTTGTATCTTTTCCCCGCTTTTTGTGAATTCCTCCATCACCCGCACACGGCCATCAAAAGCCACAACGGCAGCTTCTCCGGTATCACCTATCACCAAAGCTTCCAAGAGCGGACCCATCTTTTTGATATTTTTTAGCACCGGCTCCACATTGGCATTGGCCTGCACGCAAACCACTAAAGACAAAGGCATTATCTCTTGATGAACTAGGAGACTCTGCTCCTTGCCGTTATCGAATAGCATGAATTGGTGAGGCTGCAAGTCATTGATAAGGGTTCCGTCCTTGCGGGTAACCGTGGTGGCGGCAATAACGTTCCGCACATCCGATTTTCCAATCACTGGATCTTGTCCGTTGGCGGGGACAAGCAAACAAACCGAAAGCATGGGAACCGTTAATAAACGCATAGAGTCACCTTATGTAGACGCATTCAAGCACCCCTCCGTTTCGGGTGGATGAGCAGTGTTTCCATCAATTAGATCAAGGATGTGCGGCAAAAGGTCCAAGATAGCATCCAGCGACTCAACCGCCCCCTTGGGGCTCCCGGGTAGTGCGGCGATGAATACACGGCCCTTCGTGCCCGCTAAGGAACGGCTCAACACCGCCTTGGAAGTCTTCTTCAGACCTTCGGCGCGCATCACTTCGCCTAAGCCTGGGATCTCTTTCTCTATCACCATCCGTAGCGCCTCCGGAGTAACATCACGCGCTGTTATCCCCGTGCCACCCGTTGTAATGATAGCCCTTACACCGCCCGCATCCGCTAAACGCCGAAGGGTTGCCGCAATCGTTGGAACCTCGTCCGGAATGATCTCTGTAAACGGAACGGAAAACCCGGCCTGCTGCAGTCGTAATTGTAACGCGGGCCCGGATTGGTCGGCGCGAATCCCAGCAAAGCAGGAGTCGCTAATGGTAACAACGGCCGCGGTCCTATTGGCGTCGGTCATGGTTAAGTACGTTTGTAATGGCCGCTTTTGCCGCCCGTCTTTTCAAGGAGGCGTAAGCCGGTGATCTCTATTGATTTGTCGAGCGCTTTGGTCATGTCATACACCGTAAGCGCTGCAATGGACGCCGCCGTTAATGCCTCCATCTCTACTCCGGTTTGGCCGGAAGTCCGCGCTTCGGAAAGAATATAAATTCCATTCTCTTTCACTTGTAACTGTACGTCAACAAATGACAACGACAACGGATGACACATCGGAATTAGTTCGCTTGTGCGTTTGGCTCCTAGGATTCCGGCAATTCGCGCAACTTGCAAAGGATCCCCTTTAGGATTATCCGGTAACAGTTTAATGACAGATTGTTTAATAGAAACGAAGGCTTCCGCTTTGGCCATTCTGACTGTTACCCCCTTAGCCGCAACGTCCACCATCTTGGCCTGGCCATGCTCATCGTAATGGGATAGTTTTTGACTCATTGAAGAAGTACCTGAATGTGATCCCCGGCCTGCCAGCTCTCGCGATTGGGATCGGCTACTAGAAAGCAGTTAGCTCCGGATAAAGCTACCACATCACTCGATCCTTGCCACCGGAGTGGCGTTAATTTCGCTCCGCCGGAGCTCAGGTGGGCGGGCAGAAATCTTGTTAGGCCGGTCTTGTGGCGGAAGGGTTTGGTCAACTCCGCTTCAACAACTGGGAGATGAGCAGATGCTTGTCCGCTAAGTAGTTCAAGTGCCGGACGAGCAAAAAGTTCGAAAGTAACCATAGTGGATCCGGGGTTTCCCGGAAGACCAAAAAAGAATTTCCCGCCGGCGCTGCCAAACACCAAAGGTTTTCCCGGCTGGATTAACACCCCCTCGAAGTAGAATTCAGCGCCCAATTCCGCTAGCACCGGCTCCACAAAGTCATATTTCCCGGCCGATACGCCACCGGAAAGAAGAAGGAAATCGTGCTGCATTCCCTCCTTTATCGCCTTGCGGGTTTGCTCCAAGCTGTCTCCCACTACCGGAAAGACAATGGGAATTCCCCCGGCGCGGATCACTTGCGCCGCGATGGAATAGGAGTTCGAGTTCCGAATCTGGTGCGGAGCCGGTTGCTCCGTCACCCCGACAATCTCATCTCCAGTGGAAAGGATTGCCACGGTTGGCCGCCGGTAGACATTCACTTTGTCGAGCCCTACGGTCGCAAGCATCGCTATCGAAGCATAGTTCAGCCGCGAACCCTTGGCCACTACCTGCTGTCCCGATTTTGTTTCCGAGCCCCGGGGATTAATGAATTCCCCTTGTGCCGCCGGTCTTGCCGTGTGGATCACGCCGCCGTTCAACTCAACGTGCTCTACCATAACCACCTGATCTGCTCCCGCCGGAATGGGTGCTCCCGTCATGATTTCGACGGCCTGACCAGGACCAACATCCCCTACAAATTGACACCCTGCTTGAACTTCGCCGATTACTTGAAATGTCCCTGGCAAGCTGCCTGAAACGAGGGCGTATCCATCGCGCACGGACCGGTCAAGTGGAGGGTAATCCCGGTCGGCGGAAGCGGATTCCGCAAGCACCCTAGCCACAGCTTCAAGCAGAGGTACGAATTCAGTTTCAAGCGCTTGTATTCGTGCGGACACTTTGTCGATTACCAATTGCCGCGCGATAAGGAATTCTAAGACGGCCACGATGCGATTGTAGCGTGAGTGAGGGTTGCCTGGCCCGAGTTTGTTGGCTAGGTGCTTCGTAGCGCCGCCGCAAAGGAGAAGGTAACGCGGCGCAAGTAAATTCCACGTGGAGAACTCTCCGGGCCCCGCCATCGTCGGTACGTTTCGAGGATGCATGCAGCAGTAGAGGCCGCATTACCATTACGGAGCCTGCTTCACCCTCGGCTGGAACTGGCTCAATTTCTGGCTTTGCCATCTCGATAGCTTTTTCCGTCAAGCGCCCACCTAAATGCGTGGCAGGCAGCACTCGCAAAGTGCCCCCGCTCAAGGTGGCGCGATCAAGATGAATGCGAACCGCCACAATTTCCTCTAATACTGAAACCGGCGGTTGGACGTAACAGACGCCTTCTTTGTCGGACCACGCACCGTATCCGCAAACTTCATGCTTCTTCGCAACAGCAATATTTACATCCTATCCTGATGCCATGGAACCAACCAATTCTCATCCACGCTCTTGGCAAACAGAGTCGCCGCAACCGGAAAACAATGCGAATCCAAAACGGATGCGGCGAACTGCTGAATATGGTGTTTTTGGAACAACCGCCGGAAGGCTAACGAATCCAGCAAGTGACGCCTGGAACCCTGGGCGCCAAACCATTCAAGGAATTCGGCAGTTCCCCCCGCACCGATTCCAGGATGGATAACTTCAAATCCCAGATCCTT
>JAYVXT010000750.1:0-11382 GCA_043785065.1 Bryobacterales bacterium
GAAAGCTTCACCTCGCCCGTCTTGCTCCGCCCAATTTCAGATTTGGCGAGAACTTCGAAGATTTCTACTTCCCGTCTTGCCGCCTGTTCCAGACATTACAATTACCTTTCCTTCCGCCGTGCACTCAATCCGGTGGTCGCGATTTTGAACGCAAAAATCCAGGAATTGCTCATCCGTCATGTCGGGGATGATTAGCTCGTCGTTTTGTAGTAGCACTTGCATAGGTGAGCGACCGCGGCTTGATTATAGCAGGACGGATGTTGGGTTTTGGCTCTCTCTCTCCTTAGTTTAAGTACTGTAAACACCATGACGACTTTGAGTTCACTTTTCCGTTCCGATGCCCGATTACTCTCGAAAAGAGTACCTGACTTTTAGACACTTAACCCCGCCTACCGTTACCTTAAGTCGCCTTGATGGCAGACGCCGGGAACGCTTTTCACGGACCAGTGCAATTTAAACTTGGCTATCTCCACTATTCAGGCCAGTAGCAACACGCTAACTGTGGCGATTGATGTTACTTTTGTCAGCCCGGCAACTACAAGCAATGGCCCTATCGGGCCACAATTAAACTACGTTCAACCGATAGCACCGAGGGGGCAAACTCTGCCGGACTGGTACTATCCCGCGTCGCCCGATCCCAACTCGCCGAATTCGCTGATCCGCGCTGGGTGGATAATGGCTGTCAAGACCAATTCGTCAATCTTGCTGGACCAAACTCCTTTCGACTGGGATGGGTCGATGCAAACCCCGCCTGTGCGGCAAGGTATCTTCACCTTCAAAGCGGCCACGCCCATCATGGGTAGATCGCTTATATCGCCTGCCAATAAGCGAGCTACATAATGCGGCGGAGACGAAAGTGGGGCGGGTTGTCGATTTCCGCCGCGTTAGTGAACGGGGCTGGTCAGCATACGTTGCGCCGCCGCCAGGTTCTTCAGGGCATTCGGATAGCCGGGTTGAAGAGCAATAGCCCTGTTGAAGTCAGCGACGGCGCCGCCATAATCACGGATACGCATTTTTGCGTAACCGCGCCCGTTGTACGCCGCCGCCATTTTCGGGTTTTTGCTGAGCGCTTTGTTGAATTCTTCAATCGCTTCCAGGAAGCGGCTGGATGTATTGTAGTCGCTGGCTTGCTTGAATAGAACCGCAGCGGAGCGATTGTCGATCGCCATATCGCTGGGGGTGGGCAAGACTCGTGGCAGCCGCTTCGGCGGTTCGGCTGCCTTAGGCAAGGAGGATTTGGGTTCGATTGGCCACACTTTCGCTGGGAGTGGTTTCACCGCCGCTGGTTCAACGGATTGCGGCCTCGACGGCAGGGCTTGCTTAATCTCGATTTTCAGAGGCTCGATTTGGGCCTTGGGCACAGAGGGCACTACGTCCAGTTCAGCGCGCTGTGCCTGAAGAATCGGGTCAGGCTGAGGCTTAGGCGCTTCCACCGGAGGCTTAACTTTAGCCACTTCCACGGGTTTTGGCGGAACGCGGGATTCGGCCAACTTCATTTGCGCTTGGCTCAGAATCACTTGTGTCTCACGGTTTCCCGGAGCCAACCCCGCAGCCTTTTCCAGATCGCTGACGGCCTTTTGAAAGTCGCCCAGAATGAAGTAGGCGCTGCCGCGGGCAAGCCAACCTTCATCCAGATCGGGGGCCATTTCAATTGCCCGGGTCCGGTCCGCAAAGCCTTCCGTATGGCGCCCCATTTGATGATAGGAACCGCCGCGGGCGATATAACCGCGAGGATTTTTAGGATTGAGTCGAATGGCCTCGCTGCGATCCCGCAAAGAATCCTCATACCGCTTTAGCGGCACATAAGCGCCGGCGCGCGCCATATAAAGGTTTGCATCCTTGGGATCGATCTCAATGGCGTTGTCAAAATCCTTAATCGCCTCGTCCCAACGGCTCAAGCGTTTGTAGGCTTCGCCACGCAGGAAAAGCGGGCGCTTTTGCTTCGGATCGCGCTCCAGGGCGGTGGTGAAATCAGCCACTGCGCGGTCGAAGTAGCTTAGTTGACCTTGAGCGAAGCCACGCTCCACCAGCATGTCCGTCCAGGTGGGACGCAGTTCCAAGGCGCGGGTGAAATCGTCGATGGCGTCGCGGTATTCACCCATTTCCAAGCGCACTTTGCCTCGCTCCTTATAGGGCTCTGGGTTGTCGAGCCGAAGGCGAATGCCAAGGCCATAGTCGTCCACTGCTTCCTTGTAATGTTCCAGTTTGGCGTGGGCGGCGGCGCGGGAATTATAGAGCGCGGGCGTATCCACTTTGTTCTGTTGGGCGCGGTTGAAATCCTCAATGGCCCAGGCGTACTGGTTGATGCTTTGGTAGAGCCGGCCACGCAAAAAGTAAGCATCGCCATCGGTGGGCACTCGCTTAATGGCTTCGGTGTAATCGGCCAACGCCTTTTCGTTTTGGTTGAGTTGCTGAAACACGCGGCCGCGCTCAAGATATGCCGCTGTGCCATCCGGATCATAGAGCATGGCGGTGGTGAAGGCTTCGAGGGCTTCGGAAGTCTTGCCGGTTTCAGCCGCTTTCTTGCCATCAGCGAATGCTTTTAGGGCGCGCTTGACGTCGACGCGAGAACCCGCGGCACGCACGGTTGCGCTTTGCGCAAAGGCAGCGGGAGCTGGCATCAGACAAACAGCGGAGGGGAGAGTTGCAGCCAACAACCAACGCTTGATCATACGTTTTACTTAGCGGGTAACAGAGAGGGTTCCGGTTTTCAAGTCGGCCCGCAGGCGGGAAGCGAACTTCGCTGCGGTACGATCCAATTCCTTGGCGGTGGAGTTTTTCGGCTTGTTGAAGGCTGACCAAACCACGGCGCGGGATTTGCGGTCAATCAAATAAATGTTGCCCCGTCCGCGGCCCCAAGTGGACTGGCCGCGAGTGGCGCCGGAGGCGACGGAGATTTTCTTGCTGGGTTCTTCCTCATCCTCTTCCTTGGCGGGCGGTGGTGGCGGAGGGTAGAGTTCGGTCAATTTCTGCTCGAAGGATTCGCCAATGCGGTCGGAGAAAATGGCGTCGGCAAGGGCGGGGTCGGTGACGACTTCTATGGTGTTGCTGTTAATTAAGTGCTGGGCAAAGTATTGGTCGATGCCTCCAGTCATTTGGAGGAAATAGACCCGTTTGACTTGCTTCAGCTCCGGGGTTGCCGCAAGGCAGGCAGCAGCCATCATAGCCGCGCAATAAAGAAGAGGAAGAATACGCCTCATTCCTATATTGTACCGCTGTTGGGTTGGGGGCGGGGTTTGTTTCTGTGAATTGGGCTGAGCGGGTGGAGAGGCAACGGCTCCCTACGCCGCCGTCCACCCGCCATCAATCGTCTGCGTGCTGCCTTGCACAAAACCGGCCTCATCCGATGCCAAATAGAGCACCATGTTGGCGATCTCCTCCGGCTTGCCCAATCGGCCAATGGGTTGGCGCTGATTCAGCTGCACCCGCATTCGTCGCGGAGCGCCAGGATCGGATCAATACGGCTGGCGCGCCGAGCCGGGATAAAGCCCGCCGCCCCGGACACGATAGCCAGCACGACAACGGTAGAAGCCGCGATCCACGGGTCGCGGGCATTGATTCCGTAGAGCTGCGAAGAAAAGTATTTGCCGAGCGAAATCGCCGTGGGGATACCGATGGCCAAGCTAATGGCAAGCAGCAGCAATACCTTCCTTCATCACCAACCAAATTACATGATTGCGCGACGCGCCAAGGGCCATGCGGACATCCATTTCCTTCGTCCGGCGAGCCACGGCGAAAGTTAGCATACCATAGAGGCCGATGGAGACCAGCAGTGTGGCCAGCAAGCCGAAACCCGCCGACAGCATGGCAATTAATCGTTCGCTGAACAAAGTGTAATCAAACTGGGTTGCCAACGTTTTCAGGTCGTAGACGGGCAAGGCTGGATCAAGTTTCTTTACCTGGGCTCGAATAGCGGCATAGGCCGATGACGAATTCATCGACACTCGCACATAGACCGCGGCGCCGCTATTGCCCACTTGGGCACAAATACTTGGCGATGCACGCCCTCGCGCGGGCCTTCGTAAACCTAGAAGCCAGTTGGGCTGGCTAATCGCGGCTAAAACGGTTGATATCATTGGTTCTTTCAACTGCTCCGCTGCTTACCCGTTGGGTGATAAGTACCTCATCAGCAAATGCTTGCGGCCAAAGACCTTCCCCATTTAGCGGTTATCCAACTGCCGTTTCTGGAGTAAAAGGAGTCGGCCACTACGCCGATGATCTCCGTATCGAACTTCGTGTGGGGCTCAACGCCGCGTCCCAAATCGAAGCGGTAGCGGAAGTATCCCGAGAAAGCGATTCCCCCAAAATTGCGTCCTATCTTTTCCACATCGGTTGCCAGAGAATAATCCGTTTCATGCTTCGCTCTCCAGCGATTCTACTTCGATGGGGAACGGATCGTGTAGGAGATGATTCTTTAGTTCTTCAGGAACCAAGTTTTCGCCGTGGGGTCTTTCATCAGAAAATCCAACAACTGCTTGGCGACTTTCACGCGGCCTGAATCCGAAGGGTGCGTTCCGTCGGGCCCCAGATCGTCGCGCGAGTAGGAAAATCCGTCCTTGCGCCCCTTTACTCCGTCCGACCAAAGGTACGGGCCCCAAGCCAGCCAGGGCATCTTGTCGTATCCCAACTCCGAGTCTCCGGCGATCTGTTTTGCAATAATCCACTTCAGCGCGAATGCCGACTCGTATGCGTGCGGCTCGGGATTCAGCGGCGAAGCGGCGAAGCCTGCATAGATGCGGCTTGAAAGATACACGATCTTCAGATTGGGAAACTTGTCACGGAGGTTGTGGAGTGTCTTGACGATGTCATCTTCCAGCTTCTTCGCCTCCGCTGGGAATTCGCGCGCCGGTCCAGCATTCGCCTGTTTGAGCCATACGGCTTGCACCTGACTGGCAATGACTCCAGCCTTGGCGAGGCGCTCTTCGACCACCTTCCAGTAGTTTGCGTTGCGATTCGCGGTCACCGCGGCGGTCTGTCCGCCCTGCGCCCCGTCGACAATAAGGAGTTTCGGATTCAGGACAGACTCCTGCGCGGCGAGTTTCTGAAACGCCGAGAATTCCATAGTCGTGTTCGACATTCCGACTGAGAGGAGAACGATCTTGCCATCGATGGACGCTATCTTCGCGGCTGCGGCCAGTCCCGCTTTGCGGTGCGTGGTGGGTGGCGTATTTTCTCCGCCGGGATAGAGGCCGCCGGTTTCCCCTTTGTATGTGCCCTTGCCGAGATCAGGCAGCGGGACCATGCCGGTGGAGTCTTTCGGCGCGTGCGTGCTGACATACTCCGCTAGTCGCTTGGCCTGTTGTTCCTTATTCCGCGCCATCACGCCTTGGGCGAGTTGGCGTTCTTCCTCCGTGACCTCTTCGCCGCGGGCGCGCTTGGCCATGATCTCTTCGAACCTTTGGACATCGGCCGATTTCTGGCCCTGCGAATTAACGCGGGGTGCGTAAAATGTAAGCGCTGCGGCAATGACAAATGAGGCATGACGGAGTTTCATGATGTAATCTTACCGCTTACGGCGTGACGACGGCGCCATCAAGCGTTCGGTCAGTGCCGCACGCTCCGCCGTTGCGCGATTCAGCGATCGGGTATTTGGCCGCCCTCTCAAGTTGGGGCCGTTTCCAGGTTTATGTATCCAATCCTAGGCGGGCCTACGGGAGACCATTGAACTGGATTTCTTGCCTCTTCGAAATTATCTACTCGTAGCGGAGCGCCAGAATCGGATCAATACGGCTGGCGCGCCGAGCCGGGATCAAGCCCGCCGCACCGGACACCATAGCCGGCACGGCAACGGTGTGCGAAAGCAGAGAGATGTTTAGTTGCGGATCATTCAGCTTGTCCGTATCGTTTCGAGTTCTTCGGATGTGACGTTAAGTTGCAAACGCCAGTGACGCAAGTGGGAACCTTCCGTGGGCAGCATCGGATCGAGCGGAACATTAGGTGCCGGTGAGGGCTTTGCGCCCTAACCTAATCAATTCGTTGTCTGAGGCGATCTGGTACGGCTCCAGGAGATAGCCGAGGCGACGGATGACGGCTCCGATTTCCAGCCGGAGGCCATAGTCAACGAGCTTCGCAGGTTGCATATCGGTGCGGCGCATCCAGAGGCCTTTAGCTAGCTACTTCCGTCATGCCGCCGCAATATTCCGGCTGACGCAGTTCGTCGATGACGGTACGCTCCGGATCGCTGATTTCCACGCACTCCTGTTTCGTGACCAAGTGTTTGGTGATGCCGGAATAGTGCTCGGGTTGAATGAAGATGAATCGGAACTCCGTTCCTTGAAGCGTGCGACTGATGCGGCAACGGCTCCCTACGCCGCCGTCCACCCGCCATCAATCGTCTGCGTGCTGCCTTGCACAAAACCGGCCTCATCCGATGCCAAATAGAGCACCATGTACGCGATCTCCTCCGGCTTACCCAATCGGCCGATGGGTTGGCGTTGATTCAGTTG
Source organism: Bryobacterales bacterium (assembly GCA_043785065.1). GTDB lineage: Bacteria > Acidobacteriota > Terriglobia > Bryobacterales > Bryobacteraceae > JANXSF01. The sequence continues at coordinate 6,447 of JAYVXT010000750.1, forward strand.
CACCCTCATCTCCGCTTTTTCGTGCTGGTGGTATTTTTCAAGATACGACTCGACAAACGGCGAATCCACGGTGCCTGGGGCGATGCAGTTGACACGCATTTGCGTGGGGTACTCCACAGCCAACTGCTTGGTCATGGCGATCACCGCGCCCTTCGACATGCAATAACCGAAGCGCCGCTTAATGCCGATCAACCCCGCCACCGACGCTATATTAATCATGGATCCGTGGGAGACGATCAGCAGCGGCACGGCGGCCTTGGCCACAAGAAACAGGCCGAACACGTTGACGCGGTACAGACGGTCGAAATCTTCCGGGGCGCACTCCTCGATGCTGCCCACGTGACCGATGCCCGCGTTATTTACCAGGATGTCGAGCTTGGGGATAGCGGCGAATACAGTTGCCACTTGTTCGGGGCTGGTGATGTCACAGCCATGGGCGACTGCGCCGGGGAGTTCGGCGGCCAGTTTGGCGGCGCTTTCGCCGTTAAGATCGACGATATGAACGGAGGCCCCGGCAGCGGTGAGTACGCGGACAGTGGCTTCTCCAATACCGCTGGCGCCTCCGGTGACAAGCGCGACACGGCCATCAAGACGGAAAGGGATAATCATCCATAACAGGATACCCAAAGTTTAACGGGAAGTGCTCATACCTGCTTCAAATACACTTTAAAGCCTCATTTGTGGGGCTTAATTTATAGACGAAACGGGTATAAATTAACAGAATTGTAACATGCCATAGTCATATAAAGAATGTTTATGCGTTAGGAGGCGAAAAGCCATGCTTAAAGCTTGTTTCTTGCTGTTGATGATCCTGTTGCCGGTGGGTGCCGGCGATTTGGTTCGGGTGGCGGAAAATGTAGAAAAGCAGGCTGCGGCCGATGCTCAAGCGTTCTCCAAATTTGAAAAGGCTCTGCGCGAAGCACAGTTGAACGAGGTTTCATAAACGGTTCAATCAAGTGCTGGACGCCATGCGTGAGTTCTCCGACGAATACAACAACGCAAAAAAGAACGCGTGCCTGTACGCAAGGGCTGAGAAATTGGATGTGGCAATGCGAAAGCTGCAGAAAACCCAACTTTGGAGCCAGTATGTGCCTGCTAAACCCAAGGCGGGGACCGCTACCGTGGTTTCTGAATACGAAAATCGCCGTATTTTGGAAATCGCGTGTTATTTTTTCCAAAAAATCATTTTTCTTCCCCGTTTGTAGTTTTTTCGTGCTATGTTGGGAGAAGTAAGTCGTTTTTTTTCCACCCCTCCTTTTTCAATTTATCTAAAAATCCTGCGGGAAGAAGCAGTGGATCTGCCTATCTTTTCGAAGCGATTTGGGAATCCTGAAGGGTATGCAGTTCCCTGTCGCTAAACTAAGTGGCTCGGCGGAATATTATTGTAGATGTGATAAGCTTTCCTGCATCTGAGTAAAAATGCGCCATTCACTTCTACACGTATTCTTCCTTTCCATGGTAGTCGGCACGGCATCCGGGCAGTCGGATCGCGGAACCATCACTGGCACTGTAACTGATTCCACCGGAGCAGTTATTCCTCGTGTCACCGTCACCTTTCGTCAAACCGGTTCGGGAGCCGTTTCCACCACGTTTACCAACGAGTCTGGCCAATATTCGCGGCCAAACCTAAGTATTGGAGCTTATCAGGTCACCTTCGATTCCACCGGTTTTAAACGCTATGTCAGAAACGGAGTGACGCTCGGAATATCCGATGTGCAACGACTCGATGTTACTCTCGAAATCGGATCCACGTCGGACTCGGTGGAGGTAACGGCCGAACTTTCCAAACTCCAGACGGACACGCCCCAAATCGGCACCACCCTCGACAATAAGTCACTGACAAACTTACCACTGAGTTTTTCCGGCGGCAGGCAGGCGGAGAACTTCGCTTATATGATCACTCCCGGTGTGACCGGCAGTACATTCAACAGCCACATTAATGGCTCCGGAAGTTTCGCCAAGGAAACCCTGGTGGACGGCGCCTCTACAACGGTGAATCAGGGCGGGGACTTTTCCCCGATGGCGGTCAGTATTGAAGCTCTTCAGGAAGTCAAGTTTCAGACGGGCGGATTAAGTGCGGAGTTCGGACGCACGCAGACGGGTGTTTTCAACTACGTGATGAAATCCGGACAAAATCAAGTTCACGGTTCTGCTTATGGCGGCTTGCGCAATGAGGCGCTCAACGCCAACACGTTTTCCAACAAAGCACGTGGCGTGGATCGGGCGCCCGACCGCAAGCAAAACTATGCCTTTAGTTTTGGCGGCCCAATCTTGATCCCCAAGATATACGACGGCCACTATCGTACGTTTTTCTATGCGTCGTTTGAAGGTTACAAGGAGCGTAATTACGGACTCAGCGCACCCAACAAAACATCTCCCATCGCCGATTTCTATCAAGGCGATTTTAGCCGCCTTCTTGGTCCCACTTTGCCCCAGACCGACGCACTTGGCGGCTCAGTCGCTCGTGGAGCTATCTACGACCCGGCATCATTCAGCCAACTGGCCAGCGGACGCTGGATTGGCTCTATGTTTCCCGGAAACCGGATTCCGGTTTCACGATTTAGCCAGGTAGCTCGCAACCTTAACGCAATCGCCACCAAGTCTTACCTGCCCACAATCACCGGCTCAGATGGACTGGTTCGGCTCCAAAACAATCAGGTATTTCCGGTATCCGGCAATCCGGAGCTTGACCACAAACAGTATTCCATCAAATTCGATCACATGCTTTCGACGGTTCACAAAATTACTGGTTCGTACAACTACAAGTCCGCGCCGCGGTTCATTCTTGACGCCGCAGGCATGTGGGATCCGAACGATATTTATGGTGGCCCGCTTGCGAAGACGCGGCGCCGGCCCGATGATGGAGGGTTTTCGCGCCTGTCCCACGATTGGACCATTTCCCCGCGCATCCTTAATACCTTCACCTTGAACTACAACCGCCGCGGAAATCCCGAGCGCATTCTTGAAGCCGATACCGGCGGCGCAAAGATCCTCGGTATAAAGAATCTATCCACGCTGGGTTATCCCGCCATCAACTGGGGTGGTGGCCCTTTCGTTAGTTTGGAGCAGCCTGGATTTCAGAACGTGAGTTTTCGCGCCGATCAGACAACTGGCTTCGTTGATACTTTTAGCTTCTCTCGCGGTCGCCACTTCCTAAAGGCGGGCTTCGACCTGCGCTTGAATCAGCAGAACCGCATTCAAACTCCTTCGGCGTCGTTCACCTTTAGCGCTCGGGCCACTTCCATTCCAAACGAAGTTTTCTCAAGTACCCAAACCGGCTACTCTTTCGCCAGCTATCTGCTGGGAATTGTCGATAGCGCGGGTCTTTCCGATCCGGTTACACTTGGCGGCCGCCGTCACTACTATGGCGCTTTCATTCAAGACGATTTCAAAGTCACCCGCAACTTGACCATCAATCTAGGACTGCGTTGGGAGTTTCAGCCGCCTGTATTTGAGGTGGCCGACAGGCTCTCCAGTTGGAATCCGACGAAGATAGATCCAAAATCGCGGATGCCAGGAGCCTATGATTTTGCCGGTAATTGCACTGCGTGCACAGGGCAGAGCTATTTCGGCAAGCGGAATTGGAAGGACTTTGGCCCCCGATTCGGGTTTTCATGGCGAGCATTACCGAAGGTTGTTGTGCGCGGCGCCTACGGAATCATGTACGAAGGAGATCCGCCGGATGGCTACAACGCCGTCCCTCTAGGCAAGCCGAATTCCGTTGCTTGGGGTGGAACGTATGCGCTCAGCTCTGATCCTGTCCGTCCCTGGGCGGGTATCTTCAATTGGGATAACGGATTCCCCACCAATCGTTTTCAGCCGCCGGCGTTCGATGTTTCCTGGGGAAACCTGAATCGGCCCGGCATGTTCGACGCGAACTACGGATTGTCACCGTATATCCAGAACTGGAACTTCAACATTCAAACCGAACTTCCCAGCCATTTCAGACTCGATCTTGGCTACGTGGGAAACAAGGCGACGCGTCTGCGAATTGGCGAATTACAGCGGATCAATCAGTTGCCGGCTTCCGTTCTCCAACTGTACGGCACGCGTTTGAATAACTCCATCAACAGCGAGGCCGACGCTATTAAAAACGGAGTTAAATATCCCTATCCCGGCTTTCAGGGAACAGTGGCCAGTTCTTTGCGGCAATATCCCCAAGTTCAAGGTAATCAGACGATCAACGTATATGGATCGCCGCTGGGGTTCTCTACCTACCATGGTATGCAGGTTGTTCTGAACCGGGAGTTCTCGAAAGGCCTCACGGTTTATACGAATTACACTTGGTCAAAGAATCTCACCAACACCGAAAGTTCGCTGATCGGTGACAATGGGTCGCGCCCCCTCGATTACTACAATCTGAAGCTGGAGAAGGCCGTCGCGGATTACGACACTCCACATGTGTTCAAAGCTTTCGCAAGTTATGATTTGCCCGTGGGCCGAGGAAAAGCAATTGCGGCGAATTCGGGCCGCGTAGTGAACATGCTCGCCGGCGGCTGGAATGTTGCGGCGATCTTGAACTACGCAAGCGGCACGCCGCTTTCGTTCCCGGGCAGCGCCGCATTATCAGGTGGCTGGAACGGAGCCACCAACCGGGCGAATGTGGCCGCAGGCGATCTGCGCGCCACTGGATACGACAAATCAAAATTCGATCTCGCAAACAACCTCTCGCCTGTGAACACCTACATCAACAAGGCGCTCTTCAGCGACCCGCCAGCATTGACGCTTGGCACGGGAGCTAGAGCCTACAGCCAGATCCGAGGCTTCGGAACTTCAACGGAGAACCTCACCTTGACCAAGTCACAATCTCTCACTGAAAGAGTGCGATTCCAACTTCGGGCCGAATTGCTAAATGCATTAAACCGGCATCAGCTTGGCGGGATTAACACGTCGGTCACCAACGCAAACTTCGGTCAAGTAACAAGCGTAAGCGGCA
>JAYVXT010000751.1:0-3538 GCA_043785065.1 Bryobacterales bacterium
AACGTTCTCGTCTATCTTTCCGCTGCCATCACCAGCCATCGACGTCGTCAACAGCCCGCATCCCTTCTGCCGCGGTAACTCCCACCTGAACTGTTACGACAATTTAATCGAGGAGTAAGGCAGCCAAGGCAGAGCTGTGTCTGCTCGTTTTGGGATGAGTAAATTCTAAACCGTGGGAAGTCATAATTTTGCCAAAAAGAAGGGTTATCAGGCTCCTAGTGCATGATTAACAAACATACATGAGAAATATGGGCTAGCGTTTTTAGCGCTTCTGTCCAAACGGGATCTTGACTTGCCCCCGATGGAAATCGGGGGATTTTTCGGAGCCTCTACAGTGCACAGGGTTCGGAAGAATCCCGCGATTCCATAGGGGGCTGCTAGTCAGGCTAGTCGACGAGCCTTAAGTAAACAGTGTTGGGGTTAGCGGCGATTTACAAGAGCGTCGCGAATTTCTTTGAGCAGATCCTTTTCCGAGGGTCCAGGAGGCGGGGCTGGCGCTTCCACTTTCGCAGGCATCAGACTGCTGACCCAACGGACCAGCATGAAGACGCAGAAGGCGAGGATAAGGAAGTTGACCACGATGGTGAGGAAGTTACCATAAGCCAGGACGGCGCCGGACTTTTTCGCCTCGGCAAGAACTGTGGCCGTTTGGCCGCTTAGAGGGATAAAGAGGTTGCTGAAGTCGGCGTTGCCGAACACTTTGCCAACCACGGGCATTATGATATCGCCGACGGTTGATTCGACGATTTTGCCGAAGGCGGCGCCGATGATAACACCTACCGCGAGATCCATGACGTTCCCTTTGCTGATGAACGCCTTAAAGTCATTCCACATATTTGAAAAGTCTCCTAATGTAGTTTGTTGCCATCTAATTGTAATACGATTTCGAACGGGTGCGCGGACACAGCTAGACTGAACTGGTTTTTCGAAGGATTATGGATTGTCTGTCGAGGGGAGGGCTTGTTGATCTCTATTCTTGTTACGCAGGAATGTTTATTGCAATTGCGTGTCCGAATGGCTTTGGATGCTATTGCGGAAGTACAAACTGAATTGGCGTGGCATGAATTGTAGGAGGGTAAGCTATGTTTTTGCAATAGCTTACCCGGAGAATAACACCTTCTTGGCTAAGTCTGGCCGTCAGCTAAGTGGGTTTCATCGATTCGCAAGAAGCTGGAAACTTTACGAAAGCATCTCCCTTTTTACGTAACCGGGTCCAATGTTATTTCTAAGGTGGATATTTGTCGATGGCTTTTTTCACCATGTCATCGAGCTTCTTTTCGACTTGGGCCGCATCACTTTTCTCTTCGCGGGCGATGTCGCGCCATACGAGCGAGTGGCTGGAGGTATCGCGCAAGTCGATAACCAGCGTTCCTTCAGTGAAGGGAACGTTGACGATGAGGGTGCCAAAGCCGCGCCTGCCTGCGGGGTAGGCTTCCTTTTCTATTTTCCGTGTGGCTCTAAGAGTGTATACGACGTTCAGATCGGTCTTGCCGGCGGTGGGTGTGAGTCCCTTGCCTACCAAGTATTTTTGAATGCCGGCTTCGATGCGCTTCTTGACAAGGTCGTTATTCAGAGATGGATTGTTACTACTCCGGCGTCCGTCTCTGCTCGCAAAGGTTTTATATTTTGAAAAATCCGCAGTCTGGTCTATTCAATCACGATTTTTTGGGCGAAGGCGGCAAAGACGAAAAGTAAACTGAATGTAATTGTCTTTATATCTTTCCAACATAACTCCGGCCGGGAAGTTACGCAATCCCACTCTGACCATCCACAACAGCCAATTATAGTCTTGGTGGTGGTCGATTGCCGGGGTTTCCATTATATGGAAAGCGTGACTTATTTAATGTCGTGAGACCTCAACGCGCTGGTCTTACTTTTTGAATGCGGCGAACGGCAAGGAACGAGGGCGGGGCCACACAAAGTTTAGAGCCCAGAGGCTGAGCATCACGGCGAGTGCGGTGAGGAGAAGGTACCAGATTTGCTTCGCCAGATGTGGTTCGTATGCCATGCGCCAAATGTGTGCAATGGAGATTAGACCGTAGACCGAACCTGTAACGATGAAATATGATTTCATTGGTTGTTTCCTGCATCAGTCATCCTATCTTATACACGCATCACTCTCACCACCGAATTGTCGTCCATTGGTCGATTTTTCAAATTATGGAAAGCGCGAATCTTGCGAGTCCCCCGGCAACTTGTCGGCCTTACGGCGCCACGCCATGACGCAAATTGCGGCAAAGGCGGCGATGGGCGGGATGAGTAGGATCACAATGCCCTTGTTGAGTACTAACGCCCGTTCGATATTTTGCGCCGCAGCGGTGCGGGCGCACATTACGCATTGGGCCAGCAGAAATGTCATTTATGGAACTCGGCGAGGCGCATGGCGTCGGGTAAGAAGCCTAGGAGCAGCAGGGCGAAGGTTATGGCGACGGGCACGATCAATCGGAATAAGGGGCGGAGCTCGTATTTAAGATGCATGAAGTAGGATGCGATGAGGGCGGCTTTGGCAAAAGACAGGGCTAGCAGGATCAGCAACATCATTTGTGTCTGGGTGTGGATGTAGGCTAGCCAGACTTCAACCGCAGTTAGTGCGAGGAGCGCCAGCCACACGGTGAGGATAAGTTTACGGGTCATGCTTTCACCGACATTAGATAGACGAAGGGGAAAATGAACATCCAGACGAGGTCGACAAAGTGCCAGTAGAGACCGCTGGTCTCGACATCCTCGGTGGAGAAGTTGCCGCGCGAGACGGCAGTGGCGATTACAGAGAGATAGATTACTCCGCAGGTTACATGAAGCATGTGAAGGCCGGTGAGGCCGTAGAACGTTGCGCCGAAAAGTGGCTCGCACCACGGGTTGCTTGATAGGGTCACCTTTTCGATTTGCCACAGGTGGCGCCATTCGGTGGCGTGCAGCATGATGAACGTGATGCCGCATAGAATCGTGGCGGCCAGCCAACGGGTGGCGGCGGGGCGTTCTCCTTCACGCATCGCCTGGACGGCAAACACCATGGTGAGGCTGCTGGTCAGCAGGATCAACGTCATCAGCGTGGCGGTGAGGATGGCTGGCGAGAACTCGAACGGAGTTGGCCAATTGGGGTTGGCCAGGCGCGCGTAGGTGTAACAGACAAGGAAGGTGGCGAAGGTTAGCGTATCGGAAATCAGGAAGAGCCACATGCCTAGCTTTTTCGATTGGGTATGGGCGTGGGTCATTGCATGCACCGGAACAATAGGATGATGTAGGCCCATAGGGCGGACATCGCGTGCCAATAGAGCGGAGCTGCGGTTGCAGTTGCGGCCAGGGCGGCGATGCCTCCGATTACGTGTACCGCATGAAGCGAAGACAGCAGATAGAAGAAGCTGCTGGATGGGTTGGTGGCTACGTTGAAGCCTGCTTGTGCAAGGTCGCGCCAGACTTGGAATTGGAGCCCTACGAAGAGGACGCCGAGCGCTGTGGCGGACCACCATAACGCGCGGGAGTTGCGGCGGCGGGATAGTTCGAGGGCCACGCTCGATGCCGCCAGTACGAGTACATTCCA
>JAYVXT010000752.1:0-30883 GCA_043785065.1 Bryobacterales bacterium
CGCTTTAGTTCACCGTATTTTTAGACCAATTCCGCGCCCTGAGATTTTTCCCACTACCAGAAGTGTTTCTCGCGCGAAATCGGCCAAAACATCTATGCAGTCCCCACTCCATCCAAGAAAACATTTTCCATGTAATCAAAAACTTACGTACAAAGCAAAAACAAGACTTCAAGTTCTCTCCTCTACTCTTGAACCAGCAAGTCACCAGCAACACTGGCGGCAGGGGAGGTTACTCATGGACATTATCATCATCATCATCGAACTCCAGTAGTTAAAATGCTTTACAGCTGTTTTACTCATGCGTTACAGCCGCATGTATTACTTAATGAACTCTGAAAAAAGGGTTAACAGACCTACAGTTTGTTTGATATGATCCTATGGAGTATTCCCGTTAAAGGATACTCCCTAGGACCAATCGCCGAATCGAGTCCCTTCTACGAATCTGATTGCTGTTTTTATGAGACAACTTTGAAGAAAAAGAACGGCGCCACTCATTCACTTCTTATCATTCCTTTATTGGTACTGCTTCTTACCAGCTCCTCTGGTCCATTAAGCTTTTCCTCGTCTTCGAATGGCGCGACGGAAGGGAACACGCTGTGGACAAGCCCCGAATTTCAAGCCATCAAGAACAAAGCCAAAATCCTACTAAAGGACGGCCGTCTCAGTGATGCTGCCGCGCTCTATGAATCAGGTCTTCAATTGGCGCAAAGCAAAGGCGATAAGCTATCTCAGGCGCGATTCCTCGGCAACCTTGGGTCGATTCGATTTGGGATGCTCGATTTCCGGTCCGCCGCCGAGACCTACAATCGAGCTCTCGAAGCCGCCGATTCGGCCCATGATGAGAAAACGCGCTTCACAACATTACTTATGTTGTCGTCCCTTTATCTCAATCATGGGGATCTCGATTCCGCCGCAAGCACAGCCGCGAAGGCCAAGACCGTCTTTAGCGATCAGGAGCCCGCCCATTTTACTTCGTATGTCTATGCCCAGTTAGGTCAATTGGAATTTCGAAAGGACAATCCAGCTAGGGCCGATTTCTACTTCCACAAAGCGATCAGCCTTGCCGCGGCCCAAAAAGATCTCGATACCCAAACATTTGTAATGGATCAATACGGGTTTGAACTGGTAAAAAGCGGAGCCCTTCAGAAAGCGGAACGGGTTCTTGGTCAAGCCTATCACTTGAGAAAAAATACCAAAGGGGCAGATCTGTGCCCATCCTTTAGCAAAATTGGCGTGTTGCGCTACAAACAAGGGCACGCCGAGGATTCCATCGGTTGGCTTAACTCCGCCGCCGCTTGCAAGGGCTTAACGCAGATACAAACCCGGCAGATTCTTCACTACCGCGGTTTGGCTCACCATGCGACAGGGAACAACGGCCAGGCGCTTACCGACTTGAGCGCCGCGCTCGATCAAATTCGACTTTGGAAGTTGCGAGCCATTCCCGTCGACAGCCTGCGATCCAAAGCCGAGGAAGAATTGCAAGAAGTCTACGACTCCTATCTTTCCGTAGTTGCCGGGGAGACGTCTCTCCGCACAAATCCGAAACTGATGTGGGAGAGCTTTTTCCTGGCGCAGGAAAATCATGCTTGGAGCTTCCGCGAATTGCGTCTTCAGCCCAATCAAGCCCATCTTCCGTCGGAATATTTCGAAGTGCTGGATCAATTAAGGTCCGCCGAAAGCATGACTCATTCCACCGGGCGTTCCATTAATCTCAGCAAACGAACCGCGTCCCTTAAGCTGAGATTGCGCGAGATAGAACTGAAACAAGGATTCGCGAATCTCGATCTATCCCCCAGCGCCCCGCAGGCATTCCAAAAGAAGCTACTCAATTCCATTCATTCCGACGAGGCTTTAATCAGCTTCCACATCTCCGCCGAAGGCTCCATGGTTTGGGCTGTAACCAAGGAAGGAATCACCCTAGGACGCTTGGCTCCTCAGGGAGAAATCAGGGAGCAGGTGGAAAAGTTTCTTAACTCGGTAAGAGAGGACAAGGGAGTGGAGGCTTCTGGCGGTCGATTATTTTCCTCGCTCTTTGGACAGATCCATTCCAGAGTGGAAGGCAAGAAACGCTGGCTCCTGATTCTCGACCGTGACCTGTTTTCCGTTCCGTTTGCAGCTTTGTCAACGTCCGTGCCCGCTAGATTCCTAGTCGAAGAGCATTCTCTTCGCATCATGCCAGGTGTCTTTCTTCAACAGGATGAACCGGTCTCCCTTCATCATTCTGACGGGTTTCTCGGAGTCGGAGATGCAATTTACAACCGCGCCGACCCGCGCTTTCCAAACTCCAACTCGACTTTCGCCAAAGTGAAATATCCACTCTCACGCCTTCCGGCCACTGCCGCCGAAATCTCGAATTGCGCGCTCCGGCTAAAACCCACGGGAACCGTCAACCTGCTTACAGGGGCGCAAGTAAACACTAAAAGCCTTCGAGCCGCTTTATCTAACAACCCACACATAATCCACATTGCCGCTCATTTTGTGACGGAAAATCTGCCGGATGCCGAGCCCTCGCTCGCCCTCGGCGTAAACTCCCAAGGTGTTCCGGAACTGGTATCCCCTAAAGAGACGGCAACATTCAATACTCATGCCAGGCTGGTTGTGCTCAATGGATGTGGCTCGGGCAGCGGTCCAGGCCGCCCCGGTAGCGGCTTAATGGGTCTTACCAGAGCATGGCTCGCCGCGGGCGTCCAAACTACAATAGCCAGTCTCTGGCCAACTCCCGACGACACGGGCGAAATGTTCTTGGGACTTTATGAACGTATTTCCAATCAAAATGAACTTCTCAATTCCCCCCAAATCGCTGAAGCACTCCGCCAATCTCAGTTAAGTTGTTTGCGCTCGAAGACCTTCCGAAGTAAGCCAAAATATTGGTCGGCGTTTTTTGTGGTTGGGAAAGGATAAGATAAGGATGCCCTTGATGCTTGCAATTGGAAACGATATCCCTGAGTCCGCTGAACCGCCGGAACCTAATCAGACCGAAGTGGAAACACAAGTTTCCAACGTCGATTGGTCGAAACTTGTGGAAAAAATACGGGAAGATGATCCTTCCGGAATGGAAGAGCTGTATTCCATGTTTTCCCGCGGAATTCGACTTTACCTTTGCAGGCAACTTGGTTTGCAGGAACTCGACGACAAAGTCCACGACACATTTCTCATCGTAATCAACGCAATTAAGAAAGGCGATCTTCGAGAACCGGAGCGGCTGATGGGGTTCGTACGGACCGTTGTCCGGCGCCAAGTGGCATCTCACATCGATCATATCGTTAATCTTCGCAACAATCATTTGGATATTCAGAATGGGGTGCGGATCGTCGACGGCCGCCTAAATCCCGAAAATCAAATTCTTGATGAAGAGAAAGTAGCCATCATGGAAGAGGTCCTCGACGGAATCTCCCGTCGCGACAGAGAGATACTTATCAGATTCTATTTGCATGAACAACCCCAGGAGCAGATTTGCGAGGAGATGGAATTGACGGAAACCCAATTTCGCCTACTAAAATCCCGCGCCAAGGCTCGATTTGGGGCATTAGGCCGAAAAAGGTTGGGTAGGAAAAATCCTGAAAACAAAAGTATGAGAGCTTCTGCCTCCTCATCCGACTAATACATTGAGGGTCTCAGAAGTAGAAAACCTAGAAGGCCCCAAGGTAGTCCATGAGTCAAAAGCTGAGGAGAATGGAAAATGAAGGTCGTCAACGGTCACTTCACCGAAGAACAAATTGAAAAATACGCCATGGGGAAGCTTTCGCCGGCCTGTTGCGAAGATCTAGAAGAACATCTTCTCATCTGTAACACTTGCCAGCTTGCCCTCGAGGAAACCGATATCTATCTAACCCACATGAAGGCGGCCTCTGCTCGCGCCGAGGAGGCAAATGAGCACCGCACAATGTGGTCCAAATTCGGCGGCGGGCTTCCGCACTGGGTGGCTAGTCCCCTTCCCGCATTCGCCGGTTTGGCATGCGCCGCGGCGATATTCCTGGTTTTAAACGTTCCGCGACCAGCCCCACGGAAGCCACAAGAACTCACGCTGCAGTCTTTTCGTGGTGGACAACTAGAGTTGCCACTGCTCCAGGCCAAAAGGCCGGTTCAATTGAAGCTGGACGCAACCGGATTGGCGCAGTCGTCTTCCTACGCGGTGAACATTGTCGATGAATCCGGCCACTTGGTGTTTGAATCCGCGGCAAGCCGGTCACAGGATGCCGTGGTTGTCCGTTCAGAATTGGGCTTGTCCGCGGGAAAATTCCTGGTCCGGATTCTCGATTCAAAACAACAACTGCTGCGCGAATTCGCCATTTCGGTTAAGTAGCCCTTTTAGAAAATCCTGCGCTTCAATTTTTCAATGGTGAATTTGGCCGTATCGGCAACGGCCATCACGGCCATCACGCCGGCCTGCACAGGGTCGGTCACCACAAGATCCGCGGCGTCGGGCACACTGCCGGCCATGTTCAAACTGATCACCAACAGACCTCTCTCCCTTACCTCGCGCACGGCGAGTTCAATCTGTCCGCCCATCAACGATCCGGCCAACACCAGCGCTTTTGCTCTGGGCAGCCTGCTAACCGCGCGCACCGCTTCCGCCAGTGGAGTCTCGCCCACTAGGGGAATCGTATCCACCGAAATCTTCTCTCCGCGGATGTTATGCCGGTCCGCCTCCGAAATGGCTCCGATCGCCACTTGGCCGACCTGCGCCCCGCCACCCATGATGATGATCCGCTTGCCGTAGATCTTCTGCATCGTCTCGAAGCGTTCCACTACGCTGACGATCTCCAGCCTTCGCAATTCCTCGAACATGTCTTCCGGATCGGCGGGCGTTGTCACCTCGAAATAGACTCGCGATTCAGGTTGGCTTTCTAAAATCGCCACTTGCGATATATCGCCTTTATGCGCGGCAATGACTCCGGTCAGTTGATGAAGCACTCCGGTGCCGTTGCGGCCGCGCACAACAAAGGCGATGGTTTCCAGTTCCATGGCGATTATCGGATTACCTCATACTTTTTCAGCAATTCATCCCAATGGCCTTTCGATTTCAGAATCAGCTCCGCCACTTCGCGTAGTACTCCATGACCACCACCGCCCTGGGTTACCAGATTGGCAATCTGCTTCACCTCAGGCCGCGCATTCGCCGGGCAAACCGAAAATCCAACCCGCCTCATAATCGTGACATCGGTCAAATCATCGCCAACGTACACCACTTCCTCAGGCGTCACACCGGCCTTAGCCATGATCTCTTCGTAGATCGGAATCTTTTCGATATGCCCCTGGTAGATGTACTTAAATTTACACTGTTTGGCCCGTTCCTCGGTCGCCGGAGAAACACGTCCGCTAATCAAGCCGCAATCAATGCCATACCATCCCAGCCACTGCAGCGAAATACCGTCCTGCGCGTCAAATCCCTTGGTCTCATACATCTTTCCGTCCGGTCCGGGTACGTTGTACAGTTTGCCGTCAGTCATCACGCCGTCCACGTCGGTTAGCAGCAGACACACACGGGCCGCGCGTTGTTCAAGTGTCAATTTACGTTTTTCTCCTGGGTATTCAATGGAATTCGCCTTCATTACAAACTGCGGAGGATTACAATAGAAGTAGCCTCGTGGACGTTCTGGATAGAGTCGCCGAATCCATCTCTCGTTATAACATGATTCCCGCCAATTGCCGCGTGGGCGTTGCCGTATCCGGTGGCGCGGACTCCACCTTTCTGCTGCAAGCATTGTGGCGGCTAGGCCATCGGCCTTTAACCGTGCTTCACATCAATCATCATCTGCGAGGGAACGAATCGGACGCCGATGAAGCCCGCGTTCGCCAAATGGCTAAGCAGCTTGGTCTCGAATTTCTTACCTTGCATTGGTGGTACGTTCAGCAAAGCAATCTTGAACAAGCAGCCCGTCAAGCTCGCCGGGAGTGGTTTACGGAACTGATCGCCAACGGACAAATCGATCGCGTCGCCACCGGACACACAAAGTCCGACCAGGCCGAGACCGTTCTTTTTCGATTGTTGCGCGGCTCCGGGTCAAGAGGCCTTGCCGGTGTTCTGTCAACAACCCGCGAGGGCGTGATTCGTCCGCTGCTCGACGTCGAACGCGCTGAAATCGAGGATTGGCTGGAAGGGAAGGGCATCGCGTGGAGCGAAGACGCCTCCAACCGCGATACCACCTTGGTTCGCAACCGCATTCGCCACGAACTGCTGCCCCATCTCCGGGACGAATGGAATCCATCCATCGTGGACGCTCTTTGCCAGCTGGCCGAACTTTCCGCCGGCGAAGAAATCTATTGGCAAGAGGAAATCAACCAGATCCTTCCCAGCGTTTGGAGGAAAATCGGCGAAACCTACGTGGCCAGTATTGAACCTATTGTAAGCAGGCCGCGTCCGGTACAACGGCGGTTGGTGCGGGCGATGATCGAAAAGGCCAAAGGCGATCTGCGTCAAATCGACTTCTCCCATATCGAAAACGTATTGTTGCTCTTGAATAGTTCCGAAGGCTCTGGCCGTATTCAGATTCCCGGGCTGGATGTGTTCCGTTCTTTCGATTGGGTGCGTTTTGCCGAACCTGGCGCGGATACCCTTGAAGGGCGGGATTACCAGGTGAGCGTCCTACTTCCCGGAGAGATGGAGATTCCAAACGGAGCCGGCGTCGTTTGCACTGAACTAGTAGACCTGGAATCCGTCTATACTGATAGTAGTACTTTCATTGATTTGCAACATGCCGCTAATTCGTTGGTGGTTCGGAATTGGAGACCTGGAGACCGGTACCATCCGGAGAGTTTTACCGATGAGGTTAAATTAAAAAACCTCTTTCAAGATCATAGAATCCCCTTATGGGAACGGCGGCATTGGCCGATGATATGCGTAGGGGAACAAATCCTTTGGGCCGAGCGGTTCGGTGTTGCTAAAGGCCATACCCCGCGTCCGGGATCAAAGCGCGCTATAAAGGTAAGCGTGGTCCGAAAATAGGAAAAGTTTAAGTAGTAGGTAAACAGTACTGGTATTTTCTGGGCTGGAATGAATCGGATAGGGACGGTGTGGCGTCTCTATCATTGAGGAACAAATGAATTCTAACGTTAGAACGGCAATTATTTGGGTTGTCATCATGTGCATGGCAGTCATTTTGTGGACTGTGATCCCTCGCAACAAGGGTAAGGCAACGGTGTCGTTGACTTTCACCGAGTTTGTCCATGCAGTGGAATCTGGTGAGGTGAAAACTGTCAACGTGAATGGAACTGAAGTGACCGGTACTTATGTGGCTGATGGAAGCCCCTTGAAGACGACGTTGCCACTGAACTTTCCGGACATCTACAAGACGCTCAAGGAAAAGGGAGTCAACGTCACAATCGCGGAGACCTCCAGCGGCAACTTAATCTCCATCCTTGTAAACATTGTTCCCTTCATCCTGCTCTTCGCTTTCTGGATCTTCATGATGCGGCAGATGCAGGGGGGCAGCAATAAAGCGCTCAGTTTCGGCAAAAGCCGCGCTCGCCTCCATTCTTCCCAACAAAAGAAAGTGACATTTAAGGATGTCGCCGGTGTTGATGAGGCCAAGGAAGAACTGCAGGAAATTATTGAATTCCTGCGTGAACCGCAAAAGTTTCAAAAGCTCGGTGGCCGCATTCCTAAGGGTGTGTTGCTGGTAGGTTCCCCAGGAACCGGTAAGACCTTGCTAGCCCGTGCAATTGCCGGTGAGGCCAATGTACCGTTCTTTTCCATCTCCGGATCGGACTTCGTTGAAATGTTCGTCGGCGTGGGCGCAAGCCGCGTTCGCGATCTATTTGAACAAGGAAAGAAGAATGCTCCTTGCATCATCTTCATTGATGAAATCGACGCTGTCGGCCGTCATCGTGGCGCTGGCTTGGGTGGTGGACACGATGAGCGCGAACAGACCTTAAACCAGTTGCTTGTCGAAATGGATGGCTTTGAGTCGAACGAAGGCGTAATCCTTGTCGCTGCCACCAACCGGCCAGACGTGCTTGATCCCGCCCTGCTTCGCCCCGGTCGTTTTGATCGTCGCGTAGTTGTGAGCCGCCCCGATGTAAAGGGCCGCGAGCAGATCTTGCGCGTCCACACCAAAAAGACCCCACTCTCTGATGACGTCGATCTTTCGGTCATCGCCCGTGGCACTCCTGGCTTCTCCGGCGCGGATTTGGCGAACCTCGTCAATGAAGCCGCTCTCATCGCCGCCCGTTCCAACCGCAAGGTTGTCACCCAGTACGATTTCGAGTTGGCAAAAGACAAAGTCATCATGGGCGTCGAACGCAAATCCATGATTTTGAGTGACGCCGAAAAGAAGAACACAGCCTATCACGAAGCTGGCCACGCCGTCGTCGCCGCTCTGATTCCTGAAGCCGATCCGCTGCATAAGGTTACTATCATCCCCCGCGGCATGGCTCTCGGTTTGACGATGCAATTGCCTATTGACGACAAGCACTGCTACGACAAAGAATATTTGGAAGCGCAGATCACTATTCTGATGGCGGGCCGCATCGCCGAAGATAAATTCATGAACCACATCACCACCGGCGCGGGCAACGACATTGAACGCGCCACCGATTTGGCTCGTAAGATGGTTTGCGAATGGGGCATGAGCGATTTGGGTCCGATGAGCTTTGGCAAGAAAGAAGAACAGATCTTCCTTGGCCGCGAAATCGCCCAGCACCGCGACTACAGCGAAGCTACCGCCATTAAGATCGATGAGCAAGTCCGCAACATGGTGGACAAGGGCTACAAACGGGCACAAGGCATCATCGACAAGTACGCCGAGGCAATGGTTCGTGTTGCTGAAGCGCTGCTGGAACGCGAAGTGCTCGATGGCGCTGAAGTAATCCAATTGATCAACGGCGAAACCCTGGCTGCGGTAAAGAACGCCAACACGCAGGCGAAAGGCAACGGCCCACAGGCTCAGCCCTCAAAGGTCGACCCGAAACCAGGCCTGCGGGTTCCACCACTGATCGACGGACCTCAGCCTGCGTGATCATCCCGCGATTTAATGTTTATATCTTCGATGTCGACGGTACGCTGACAGACAGCGCCGTCGACATTTGCGATTCTGTTGCTCTGGTCTTGGAAAAGCACAATCTCCCGCCCCAGTCCTTTGAATTTCTCCGCTCCTACATTGGCCGGCATCTTGAGGCGTTGTTTCGCGATCTGGACCCGGAATTAACTCCGCAAAGGAACGAAGCCATGATTGCCGACTACCGCGCCATCTATCACGGCCGGCAGCACACCTTGACTCGCGTTTATGACGGCGTTCCGGAAATGCTTAATGGCTTGCCGGGTCGTAAATCCACAGGCACTACCAAAGGCACTCCCGCAACCAGGATCATTCTTGAAAAGTTCGGGCTACTGCAACATTTCGAGCATGTGCAAGGGACCGATGGATTTCCCGCCAAGCCTGAGCCTGACGTGATCTTAAAGACCATTGAATTGTTCGGCGTCAAACCGGAAGATTGCCTCTACATTGGCGACGCTTCGGCGGACATGGAAGCAGGCAAGCGAGCCGGGGTGGTCGTCTGCGGAGCAGGTTACGGCTACGGCAACCACGAAGAGATGCGCAGCTTTAAGCCGCACTACTGGATCAACTCGCCGCTTGATTTATTGAAGTAACTTGTTCATCGCTGCAAGCTCTGGAAGCGATAGCCGCCCCGTATAAATAGCCATCCCCAGCGCCGCATGAATATCCATCGCAAGCAGGGCCTTCACATCTTCCATCGTCGTGACGCCACCGGCCGCAGTGATCTCATGTTTAGTAGCCGCGCGTAACCTGCCGAACCAATCGAGGTCCGTCCCCTGCATCATGCCTTCCTTATCCACATAAGTGCAAAGAAAGCCCTTGCAGTAAGGCTCGAGCTCGCCAATGACTTGCTCGGCCGTCAGCGACGTCGCCTCCTGCCAGCCCTTCACCACGATGCGCCCGCCTTTTGAATCCAGCGCCAGTAGAATACGCTCCGCCCCAACTTCCCCAATAATGCTCTTCAGCAATTCGTGGTTCACACCGGTCGTGGTAAATGCGCTGGTGCCCACAATCACCCGGCTCGCGCCTTGCTCCACAAGTTTCCGCGCCCGCTCCGGAGTCCGCACGCCGCCACCCACACGCGTGGTGGCACGCGATGCCAACAGTTCCACAATCCCGTCATTCGCCCCACGGCCCAGCGCAGCATCCAGGTCAATTACTTGGATCACGGGAAAGGCGGAGAACTTTTCAAGCATCACCAGCGGCGCCTCGCCCTCCAGCGCCTTCTCTTTGCCTTGCACCAGCTGCACTACTTTTCCGTCCATCAAATCAATACAAGGAATAATCACGCCGTCTTCCTCACCACGATGCCGTATTTATACAAGAACTCTTTCAAGTCGTTCACCGTGTAGGTCCCATAGTGGAATATGCTCGCGGCCAACGCCGCATCGGCCCGTCCTTCGGTAAGCACTTCGAGGAAATGTTCGGGCGTGCCGCCACCCCCGGAAGCAATCACGGGAATCAGCGTGGCCCGCGAGACCGCCGCAGTCAATTGGCAATCAAAGCCCTGCTTGACGCCATCGGCATCCATCGACGTCAACAGGATTTCTCCCGCCCCCAACTGCTGCCCGCGCGCCGCCCACTCCACGGCATCAATCCCTTCGTCCACGCGCCCGCCCCTGGTGAAAACATTCCAGCCGCCATCGGGCCTGCGCCGCGCGTCTATTGCTAACACAACAGCCTGCGCGCCAAACTCCCGGCTCAATTCGCTGATCAGATCAGGCCTGCGTACGGCGGATGTATTTACGCTCACCTTATCTGCCCCGGCCATCAGAATTTTCCGCGCATCCACGATGCTGCGAATGCCCCCGCCCACCGTGAGCGGAATAAAGACTTTGCGCGCCGTGCGGTCCACCACATCCACCATCGTGTTGCGCTCGTCGCTCGAGGCAGTGATATCCAGAAACACAAGTTCATCCGCTGACTGGTCGTTGTACCGCGTGGCCAATTCCACGGGATCGCCGGCATCTCGCAGATTGACAAAGTTAATGCCCTTCACCACACGTCCGCCGGTGACGTCAAGACACGGAATGATTCGTTTGGCTAGCATGCTGTCATAGGTCCAAGAGGTATCAGAGTTCAATGAAGTTTTTGACAATTTTCAATCCTAGCGGCCCGGATTTTTCGGGATGAAATTGCACGCCAAAAATATTGTCTGCTTCTAGCGCCGCGGTGAAAGGTTCGGCATACTGGCACGTGGCCGCTGCCTGAGGAATCACTGGCGCGTAATAGCTATGGGCAAAGTAGAGATAAGGCCGCTCGCCCATGTTGGCGAACAACCGCGAATCTTTCCTCGCGTCTACTTCGTTCCAACCCATGTGCGGCACGCGCGCATCCTCGGGGAATCGCTTCACCATACCCGGGAACAAGCCAAGCCCCGCAACGCCAGGGGCTTCTTCGCTGCCTTCAAACATCGCCTGCAGCCCGATGCAAATTCCAAGGAACGGTACGCCGGCTTTAGCGCGATTGACCAGCGTTTCCCGCACGCGCATGGCATCCAGCGAGCGTAACATCTGCCCAAAATGCCCCACCCCAGGAAGGACAATTTTAGTGGCGTTTTCCAGCCCTTCGGCATCGTCCACCAGCGTATAGGTAGCGCCGATCTCCGCCAGCGTATTCAGCACGCTCCGCAGATTTCCGGCTCCATAGTCGAATACCGCAATCATAGGAGCCCCTTGGTTGACGGTAGCTGATCCTTCAACCTCGCATCCTTCGAGCAGGCGAACTTCATGGCGCGGGCAAAGCATTTGAAGATGCCTTCGATTTTGTGATGGTTCGACCGGCCATAGAGAATCTTCGCATGCAGGTTGCCGCCAACATGAACCGTGAAGCCATCGAAGAAATCGTGGAGCAGTTCGGTCTGCAAGTCCCCCACCAACACAACCTTCACTTTATCTTCGTACACTAAAGCGGGACGGCCGCCAAGATCCACAGCCACAACGGCCAGGGTCTCATCCATCGGCAGCACAAAATATCCAGCACGGTTGATGCCTTTACGATCCCCCAAAGCCTTCGAGAACAGCTGCCCCAGCACGATCCCAACATCTTCAACGGTGTGGTGCTGATCCACATCCAGATCGCCCTTGGCGTCCAGTGTCAAATCGAACCCGCCGTGTTTTGTGAACAGCTCCAGCATATGATCCATAAAGCGAATGCCGGTTTGGATATTGTATTTACCCTTACCTTCAATCTTCAGGGCTCCGCGAATTTGCGTCTCTTTGGTGATGCGTTCCACCGTGGCGGTTCTTACTGGCATAGAAAATTCTCCAGTTGGTTGATGTCGTCAAGTACGGCAATCGCGCCTTCGTCCCACAAAAGCTTCGTTGTCAATTCCGATTGCAAACCACCGGGATGGCTGATGCCGATGAAGGGCACACCTGCCGCCGAAGCGGAGCGTGCATCATCAATGGTGTCGCCGATATAAAAATATTCCACATCGGGGATTTGCCGCTGAATCAATTCCAGGCCATCGGGGGCGGGTTTGCCGTTCTTGACTTCATTGGCGCCAATTAAAGGCAAGAATTTCATATTGGGGACGAAGCGGTCCAGCGTCATTTGCGCTTCTTCTTTTGTCCGTCCGGTAAATATCGAAAAACGGAATTTCCGGTTTAATTTTTCGAGGACGCCTTCCTTGGCAATCCAACCTTCGCGCCACATTAGGCCTTCTTCCGGGGTAGGCCCGAAGAATACTTTTTGGAAGTAATCCACAACAACACCGTATTCAAGTTGCGTCCCAAGGTCCGCCGCAATCTTCTGCGAAAGCAGCCAATCGTTATTCCAGCCGCCTTGATTCTTGTAGTCCTGTACTAAATCCTTCGTGATCTGCTTGCCGGTGAAGTGCTCCACGGTTACCAGAATAGCCGAGCGGTAGGATTCGCGCACATCCACCAGCACGCCGTCCATATCGAAAATAATCAGGTCGCTAGCCGGCTTTACCATATGACTGCTAGCTCCTCCAAAAAGCGCCGGATCTGATCGCGAGTGCCCACCGTTACTCGAACGCAACCGGGCAATTCATAGCTTCTGTCACGAATCAAAATGCTTTTTGCCCTCAATGCATCGCGAACGGGAATGGCGCGATCTCCGGCGTGAATGAGGACGAAATTGGCTTGGCTTTGGAAGTAGGGGATCTTCAAGTTTTCAAGGCCCACATAAAGCAACTCGCGAGCCGCCAACACTTCCGTCACATACTTTCGAATATACCCCTGATCCCGAACAGCGGCCCGCGCGGCCAGCGCCGCTAGCGAATTCACACTATAGGGCGACTGCGCCTTATGCATCCACTTAATGTTCGACGCGCTGGAAAATAAGCAGCCAAAGCGCATGCCTGCCATACCGTACACTTTAGAAAACGTCCGGCTGACAAACAGGTTGGGATACTCTTCAATCAGCGGCAGCGCGGTGATGCCGCAAAATTCGTAGTAAGCTTCGTCGATCAAAACAGCCGCATTCGGCGCTTTTTTCAGGATGCGTTCAATGCCCTCAAGATTTGTTCCTGTGCCCGTTGGGTTATTTGGATTTGCGATTAGAATGGCGCGCGTCGAAGGCGTGATGGCCCCCATCAATTCCTGTAAAGGAAACTCCAGCTTCGCAACGCGATAGTCAATTTCGCGCACAACCGCCCCGGCCACTTCCGAATAAAACTTGTACATCGCGTAGCTGGGGCGCAGCAGCAGCACTTCGTCTTCGTCGTCAACGTATGTATTCACCAGCACCTGAATCGCTTCGTCGGTGCCGTTGGTGAACAGCATTTCGTCTTCGGTGACTTGAAAGAACCCGGCCAGTTCCTTGCGCGCTTCCGAATATTCCGGATACACGGCCAGATCGTTTTCCGTTAGGTTTTCCGCGATGAACTGCGTTACACGGGGCGAACAGCCAATGGTATTCTCGTTGAAATCAAGGCGGAGCATATCGGCGCGCCCGCCCGTGGGAGGCGAATATGGAGCCATCCGTTCCACCGCTGGCCGCGGCCGCAGTTCTTCTTTCGGCACTAACCTATTTCTCCCTTTTCGATTTCAATCGAACTTCCACGCTGCGCGCGTGCGCCTCAAGCCCCTCAGCGCGCGCCAGTGTAGTTATGGCCGGCGCCAGCTTCTGTAAAGCCGCTGAAGAAAGCTGCTGGGTCGAAATGATCTTCACATAATCGGCTGACGATAATCCGCCGCGCAGCCTCGCCGCACCGGATGTGGGCAGCACATGGTTGGGTCCTGAAGAATAGTCGCCAGCCGCTTCCGGACTCGACGCGCCAATGAAAATGCTGCCCGCGTGACGAATCGCCGGAACAAGGCTCGCATCGGGAATACTTAAGTGCTCCGGTGCAAACTGGTTCGATATTTCCACTGCTTGTTCGAGCGACTTTACTAAAATGATGGCGCTGTTGTTGTCGATCGCCAAGCGCGCCGTCTCCGCTGTGGACAGCGTGGACAGCTGCTTTTCGATCTCGCTAGACACCGCCGCGGCTAGCGACTTCGATGTGGTCAGCAGCACGGCGGACGCGTCGGTATCGTGTTCGGCCTGGGCCAACATATCCGCCGCAATCCACGCAGGATTCCCTTCGGCTGCAATGATCAAAATTTCCGTGGGGCCGGCGATGAAGTCAATACCAACTTCACCCGCAAGCAACTTCTTGGCCGCCGCTACGTAAATATTTCCGGGCCCAACGATGCGATCCGCTCGGGGAACAGTTTCCGTACCGTAGGCAAATGCGGCAATCGCTTGCGCACCGCCCATTTGAAAAACATGCTTAACGCCTAACAGGGAAGCCGTTCCGAAGATTTCCGTCACCGGCCTTGGTGAAGCCACGCAAACGTTTGGCACGCCGGCCACCTGCGCCGGAATCACCGTCATCAACAACGTGGAGGGCAGGGGATAGCGGCCCGAAGGAATATAGGCAGCCACAGTATCGAGTGGCCGAACCACTTGGCCGAGCCTCAATCCCAGCGACACCGTTGTTTGCTTCGAGACCGGCAACTGCAATTCGGCGAAGACGCGAATATTTACCGACGAGAATTTCACTGCCTCGCGAAACGCCTTCGATAGCTTCTTCTCCGCCGCCTTCAACTCCGCGCGAGGGACAGCCACGCTGGGCCGGTCCAGCTTGTCAAACTTGCGAGCGTACTCAATCAGCGCTTTATCACCGCGCGTGCGCACCGCCTCGAGAATGGGCCGCACAATCCCTTCGGCCTCTTCAAATCGCGCGGTCTTGCGCGATAAAATTCCGGCTACTTGTTTGTTGTCTACGATTCGAATCATAAGCTTACATCACAATCTTGTTTAATGGATATTCCACAATACCCTGGGCCCCTGCTTCTTTCAGGCGCGGAATAATAACGCGGACCGTGGCCTCTTCAATAATGGTATTCAGCGCCAGCCAGTTGTCATCGCTTAGGTGGGAAATCGTCGGTTTCTTAAGCGCCGGCAGCACGCCCAACACACGCTCCAGATTTTGCTTCTCTACGTTGAGCATTAATCCAACCTTGCCCAGCGCGGCGATCGCCCCATCCAGAAGCATTTTCATATCGCCCAGCTTGCGCCGCTTCCATTCGTCCGCCCACGCGGTTTTATTGGCAATTAGCTGAGTATTGGATTCCATGATGGTCTCAACGATGCGCAATTTATTCGCCCGCAAGGAAGAACCGGTCTCAGTGACCTCGACGATAGCATCGGCCAGTACCGGTGGCTTCACTTCCGTCGCGCCCCAACTGAACTCCACTTTCGCTTTCACGCCGTTGCGTTCCAGGTAGCGTTTGGTCGCGTTCACTAATTCGGTCGCGATCACTTTGCCTTCAAGATCCTTCACCGATTTCACCGGTGCGTCTTCTGGCACAGCCAGCACCCAGCGGACCTTGCCGAAGCTCTGTTTGGCATAGACCAAATCGGCCACCACTTCCACGTCGGCTTCGTTCTCCACAACCCAGTCGTAACCCGTCAGCCCCGCGTCCAGCACGCCATCCTGAACGTAACGGGCCATCTCCTGCGCGCGGATCAGCATGCATTCAATTTCCGGATCGTCAATCGCCGGGAAATAAGAGCGGCTGGAAATGTTGATGTTGAATCCGGCTCTGCGGAACAGATCCACTGTTGCGGTTTCAAGACTTCCCTTGGGTATGCCTAGTTTCAGTTTCATGTTGTCCCTTACTTTTTGTAGACCGAATTTGGATCGTAAGTGCGCGATTCGGTGATCACCCATTGGCCGTCGCGCAACGTGCGGTAGAAGCAACTCTGATAGCCATCATGGCAAACGCCGGGGCCTAGTTCCTCGCCTTGAATCAGCACCGCGTCTTTATCGCAATCGGTCTGAATCGATTTCACGGCGATCTTATGGCCGGAGGTTTCCCCTTTCAGCCAAAGCTTCTTCCGCGAGCGGCTATAGAAGCACGCATAACCCGTGTCCATGGTGATTTTGAACGATTCCTCGTTCATGTAGCCCACCATCAGCACGCGCCCGGTTTTGTGATCCTGAATGACGGCGGTCACCAGGCCGTCGAGTTTTGAAAAGTCTAAGTCCATCGGTTAATCCAGTTTAAGTGTGCTGCAAAAATGATAAAGCCCGCCGATTCCTCTGGCGGGCGATGACTCTCGAAAAATTCCATGGGGATGAAACAGGTTCAAGAACAGGCCCGCGCACACGTATGGCTTGCATGGTGATGCGGGCCGTGGTGAGGAGCGGGGATGGTGAACAGCTTCATGAAAAGATCAGTATAGCATGAGTGGGCGGAGTTAGAATAGAGCTATGGGTAGCGCGCTGGCACATCCGAAAATGACGGTGGAGGAGTATCTCGCTTATGACCGCGCCTCTGAGTGTCGGAACGAATACCACGACGGGGAGATATTTCCTATCGAAGCTACCAGCATGCGGCATGCCAGAATTTCTCTCAATTTGGCGTTCGAATTCGACAAGCGTTTGATATCCACATCGTGTTGCGTAACGCAAGATATCCGCGTCCGGGTGAATCAGCGAAAATACCTTTATCCGGATCTTCTTGTGTATTGTGGCAATCCTCAATTAACCGACGAAGCTGAAGATACGATCACTAATCCCAAAGTAATTGTTGAGATCCTCTCGCCTTCCACAGCCGACTACGATTTCGGCACAAAGTTCCGCCTTTACCAGGCTCTCGATTCATTCGAGGAGTATGTGCTTGTGTCACAAGATCAACTGCGCGTGGAGGTGTCCCAGCGCACTCCGGCAGGCAGTTGGTTAAACACCGCTTATGTAGGGCTCAACGCGGTCTGCCCCTTGGAGTCTTTGGGCATCGAACTTCTCTTGTCCGATATCTACGTAAGACTTCCTTAGCCTAATCCGTATCGGAATCGCCTCGCGAGCGTAAGTTCAGCTGGAATCGTTTTGATTGTACACTTAATCTTATGGGCACCGCGTTAGCACATCCGAAGATGACGGTCGAAGAGTATCTGGCCTGTGACCGGGCTGCCGAGGTTAAGAGCGAGTATCACGATGGCGAACTTTTTTCAACCTCAGTGAGTATGAGTGTTCGGCATTCGCGGATATCAGCCAATGTTGTCGCAAGTCTAACTACCCTGCTCCGCTCCACTTCATGCAGAGTCTACACTCCCACCCGTGTCCGGGTGAATGCCAGGAAATACTTTTATCCCGACGCATTCGTGGTATGCGGACAAGTTCAACTCACCGACGAAACGCAGGATACGATCACAAATCCGAAGGTCATTGTCGAGGTTTTGTCTAGCTCTACGGCGGATTATGATCTTGGTGGAAAATTTCAGCTGTATCTCAGGCTGCCATCCCTTGAAGAATATGTGGCTGTCTCACAAGATGAAGTTAAGGTTCACGTGTTCCGGCGTACTTCGAACGATGTTTGGAATCTCACCAACTATGAGGGGCTTGACGCTAGCTTCCCCCTTCAATCGTTGAGGATCGTCATGCCGCTGAGTGAAATCTTTCTAGATTTGGATTAGTAGCCGCCTGGATCACCGCTAACGTTACTGATCCCAATTACAATTAGGCGTTGAGTAGAAGGCCGATAGACAAGCATCTCGGTCCGAGATCATAATGCATATGTTCCGTTAGCAGCCCTAACCCAAACGTTAGCTGCCCTAACTCAAATTTTTCAAACAGGATTCTGGAACGAGTGCATTCGTTCCGCCACCGAACTCAACCAAATAGAGAATGGTTCCCAGCGGGAAATTGAATATCTCTGATTGCTCGACACATTCAATAGGTGTAATACCGACGACCTCGCACATTCGGCAGCTTGCCGCTCCTAAAGGATTTGTTACTTATTTGCCCCTCTGAATTGCCCATAAACCGCGCGCTCAAAATCCCCCAACATGCCCACCGCCTCTTTATCCACAAACGGCAGAAACTGCATCAAAATCACAGCACACAAGTCCCGCGCCGGATCGATCCAGTAAAACGTGTTATACAGCCCAGCCCAAGCCAAACTACCCGCCGACCGGCCACTCTCATACTTCGTTGTGTTCATCAAAAACGCCAAGCTCCACTTCTCTGTAAAGCCAGGCTGAATGTCCACATCGCTCGATTGCTCGGGAGTGAAGCTCTTCATCTTCCCCGCGGTCAATCGTCCAATCTGATTCGTACTCAGCACCTTCACCGTGTTTGCCGAAAGAATCCGCGCCCCATTCACGCCGCGTCCTTTCCCCAGAATCATCTGCATAAACCGCACGTAATCGGCTGCCGTCGAATACAATCCGCCGCCGCCATTAAACGATGTTGGGACATTCGGCTGCGCCCGTTCATTCGCCACCAGCACTCCGGAAGAGTTGCGTTGGCGCCTTGTCACTAACCGCTCAAACTTCGATGCCGGAAGAATAAAACTGGTATCGTTCATCTCAAGCGGCTTTAAAATCTTCGCCTGAAAATAGTCCTCTAAGCTCATGCCACTGACGGACTCCACCAACCGCCCCGCCCAATCGATGCCTTGCCCGTATTGCCATCTCGTCCCGGGCTCAAACATCAGTGGCCCAATCGTTGATGAAGGCGTGCTGCCCTTCGCCCAATTGGCGTAACGGAACATATCAGCATCCCACCTGTCGTAGCAGAACCCGGAAGTGTGGGTTAGCAAATGCTTCAGAGTCACAGCAGTCTTTGCCGGCCGCAAAAGCGGCTTACCGGATTTCGCGTCAAACCCTTCCAGTACCTCCAACTTTGCCAGCTGGGACAGATACTTTGACGCCGGCCCGTCCATTTGAACCTTACCTTGTTCCACTAACTGAAGCGCCGCCACACTGGTGATAGCCTTGGTCATGGACGCAATCGCGAAAATGGAATCCGTCTTCACCGGAATACCAGACGCATCCCGAGTCTCGAACGCCCCCGTATAAAGTGTCGACTTTCCATTCGCCACCGCAGCCACCACGCAAGGGATCTGCCGCGAGGCGATTCCTTTCCGCAACGTCTCATCAATCTTCGATTCCGCGGCATTGGCGCTAGCTGCGCTCATGATGGCTCCTGCAAACGTTCGACGGCTTAAATCATTCATGTCCTTAATTCTACTAACATGAAAAGGTGCCTCTAGTCCTCAGCGAAAAAGCCGATTCGCTTCCCCTACTCTCCAGAACGCCTCACGCATGGGGCCACGCCGCGCTTTCCGACCCAATTGCCCTGCTCATCGATCATGCCTTCCTTGAAAAGAAAGCGGCCCTCAATGCCATGGAGTTGATGACCCGTTGGCCCGGCGAATGGGTTCCCGGCTGGGTGGAGATTATGACCCGAATTGCTCGCGACGAAGCTGCTCACTTGGTGCAAGTCGTAAAGATTCTAGTCAGCCGCGGTGGCCATCTGGGCCGCCTCCACAAATGCCAGTATGCCACCGACCTGCGCGAACTCGTCCGCAAAGGCGAAACAGGCGACACCCTTGACCGGCTGCTAGTCTCGGCGCTCATTGAAGCACGTTCCTGCGAACGGTTCTCCGTGCTGGCCGAAGTTGCCCAGGAAAAAAACGATCCCGAACTGGCGGCCTTCTACAAAGCCCTCTTTTCTTCCGAGCATGGCCACTACAAAGTATTCCTGCGCTTGGGCTACAAGACCATGGATAAAGCCGCCGTCGACCGCCGCTGGAATCAATTGCTGGTAGCCGAAGCCAAGGTTTTAGCAAATCAAGTCCCAGGCCCACGTATCCATTCGGGCTATGCCCAGTCATAGAACGGTTGCACTATTAGTGCTATTCCCGTATATTTAAAGACTCTAGTGGGAGGTCCGGCTAGCCGGACTCTATTAGAATAAGGGAGGATCCTTAGGAATGAAGAAATTAACTTTAGTTTTCTCGTTGTTTGCAATATCCGCCTTTGGCGCAAGCTGGGAAGGCGTAATTTCCGATGCTAAGTGCGCGGAAAAACATGGTGGCGAAAAACTGAACGCTGGTTGCGTGAAGAGTTGCATCAAGGGCGGCCAGGCAGCTGTGTTCGTAACCAAGGACGGCAAAGTACTCAAGATTCACAACCCAGACGGTTTGGGTGGTGAGGAAAACCTCGGTGTTCGTGTAAAGGTCGACGGCAAACTTGACGGCGATTCCTTGCATGTTGACAGCGTCACCAAGCTCTAAGTAAACGTTGAAAAGCTAGAAAACGGACGTCGAAAGGCGTCCGTTTTTCTATTGCAGTTTACCCCGCGCCGCCACTGGCCACATCCGCTCTACAGTCTCCCCGCGCACGCCATAAACCTGCTCATGTAAATTCATCGCCACGCAGATATGGTTCGGCAGTACGTTCACCCGATCGCCAACTTTGATCCGGCTCCTTGCATCAGGTAACTCCACGTAGCCATGTTCCTCGTTCATCCGCGCGAAGTAGGCGTCCTTGGCCTGTATTACAATTCCGTGGCCAGGCTCAGCCGATTTATCGGAAGAGAACGTCTTTGACCCGCCATCAATGATGAATTGCCCATTGACACTAGTCGAAACAACAGTCGCAAGAATGGTGGCCGCACAATCTTCCAAAGTGCAAGCCCCGCATAAAATCGTGTTACGGTCGTTAAATATGTAGGTGCCCGGCCGCACCTCGTTCATGCCGTGAACTTCATGGGCATGCCACTCGGTCGGAGTTGATCCGCCACTTACCACGCGCACTGCAAGCCCGGCGGCCTTCAGCTGATCGACAGTCGATGACACCGTTTCCGACATCGCCGCCATCTTTGCCTTGCCGTCTGCCGACCAATCTTTCAAATGGCCGGGATAAAATGCCAACCCTTCCAGGTCCACACCATCCAGCTTGTCGATAGCCGCCGCCAGCGCCAGGGCATCGGAGCCAGGCTTCACGCCCACGCGCCCCAGGCCAACGTCCATCTCCACCAGCAAGTGAACCTTCACGCCCGCCTTGGACGCCGCCGCGGCAATGCCCTGTGCGGCCTCTAAACTGTCCACTGAAATCGTCAGCCGCGTCTTCTTCGCCACCTCCACCACGCGCGCCAGTTTCGTCGCGCCAATCACCGGATAGGCGATCAATAAATCTTCCACGCCCGATTCCAACATCACTTCGGCCTCACTCACTTTCGCCACCGTAAGCCCTACAGCTCCTAGCCCAAGCTGCCTCGCGCCTAAGGCCGGAATCTTATGCGTCTTGGTATGCGGCCGCAACCTCAGCCCGTGCAGCTTGGTGTATTCGGCCATGCGGCGCAAATTGCGCTCCATGATGTCCAGATCAATGACGATCGCTGGGGTGTCGAGTTCGGAAATGTGCATCATCGTATGAACTTTATTTCACGGCAAAAGTAATCATTAATTTACCTTGCTGCGGGTTTTTGTAATACAGCTCAATGTCCTTTGCCTTCTGCTTCCCTTCCACCGGAAAGTAAAGCAAGCCGGTCACCACATCGCTGGTCTCTTTTTCCTGAAGTACATGCTGCTTCAACGATTCAAGTAACGGCGTTGTTTTTGACTTGGAGCCGTCCTCCACTTTCGCCTCGGCTGATTCCATGGAAGCCGTATTCCCAGCGCCGCCGCCGTTACCTGGCATCGTGGAACCGCGCCCGCCTAAGCCGCCCCAGGTTGGTCCGTTGCCCACTGTGCTGGCGCCGCCGTTGCTGTAGGTAGTCCGCACAATCAATCTTGAATTTCCGGCAATTTGACTTGGTTGAAATGGCGTTGTCTTCACCCCCGCCTTTGAATTCAGCAGCGTGAAGTCGTCCAGCCAAATCTTGATGGGTCCGTCCTTTGGCGTAACTTTCACTTTCATCACCACAATGTTGCCACCTAGGTCGTCGCCCAAAAGTGCCTTGATCTCCTCCTTATCGACGACAACCACGGCTTCCACATCCAGTTTTTCGTTGCCGCTGCGCCCCGGTAGTGGTTTCTTTTCCGCCGCTAGAACTGTCAGTGCCGCAAGTAGTAAGACGATTACCCTGTGCATGTCGAAATTATACCCCCTATCGCCGGAAACTTCTTCAAACTTTACCTTCGCCGCCCCGATATGGTGCACGTGAGCACACTGCTGGACAACGCGAACAAAATTTTAGACGTGGCGGAATCCATGCGCGTTGCCGGCCATACAGGGACGGATTGGAGCATAATGATTGGCTCCGAGGGGCAAATTCATATGGTGGCCGCAAGCCATTGGCCGCTGGAATCGCTGCGTGCTGAACATGGCGCAAGCCAGGCTTATCGCGTGCTTGAGCATGGCGGAAAAATACACGTGCAAGGAAAAGATCAAAGCCGTGATCTGTTGATTTCCTCGGCTCACCCCAGCCAGTTGTTGCGACGCTTGCTGCCCGAACGCCGCGATTACGGCATGGTCTAGAAGCGCTTCAACCCCTGCAACATTGCCTTGCTATCGCCCTTCGCTGGATTCACCACCGTATGAACGGGCCGCCACGCATCATTCATCGAACCCAGGTAGAGCATCCTTTTCCGGTCCGGCCCCATCAGAATCACAGTCAACTTCCGATCGGGATAAGCCAACGCGCGATATTCCATCTCAATCGCCGGTTCCTTCCATTGGTCCGAAGCCGGCTGCCCTAGCTTCCTGACAACCGCGAAATAATCGTCATTCGCGGTAAGCCCCAAATCTTCTTGCATCACCGTCGTATATTCAATACGCGAACGGCTGAAGAAGCTCACCACCAGAAAACAGCCAAGAACGCCAAGAATCAAAACCGCGCCTACCACCATCGCGATTTTCGATTCGTTCCCAGAATTACTCCGGATGCCTATCACCTCAGCCCTGGTCGGCTTGCGCAATGTCATTGGCGTATCGTTCGGGCTGGGGCCAACCGGCCGCGGCATCTCAATCACGCGCCGCTCGGTGGGCCATAACTGGCCGCCCTTCAGCTCAAACTCTTTCGCCAAGCCCACAATCATCGTCGGCTCATCCACTTTCGACACGGCTCCAAGAAAACGCCGCGGCACCCATACTTCATCTTCGCTTTTGGTATTCCGCACCAAAACTTCCGACCAGGTAGCGCGACGGAATACCCACTCGTTGTGCTCCACTCCAATGATCGGCGGAAAAAACGAAAATGGGCGGTCGCCTAGCTGTTCGAGATGTGGCGCCCCTGAGGATGACATACAACTCTTCCAGTGTAGTTGTTTCGAAGGCCTTTACTTCGAAATCACCCGCATGCGCAAATTCCGGTAATACGTCACACTCTTCGGATCATGAGCTTGCAACGCCAGATAACCCTTCATGTAAGTATTCTTGTCTTCGATGTGATCCACCACAACCTTATTGTTAACCTTGATCACAATATGGTTGCCAACAGCGCGAATGTTCTGCGTAAACCAAACATCATCGTCAACCAAATGGTCCATCACATTCTTGAAGTTGTATAAGCTGCCAGTGCGCTTGGGGTCGGTATGCGAATTGTTCACCTGGGCTTCGTAACCCTTCGGGAAGCCTTCATTCAAGAACTCCGCGCGAAAATACATGCCGGAATTGGAACCCTTCGTCGTCTTCACTTGCGCTTCAAATTCGCAATCCACGCATTCCTGCTTCATGAAGAACAAATGGCTGCGCACGCCCCGCGCGACAATCGTTCCATTTTCAACTTTCCAGTTCTCAGGCCGCTCACTTGCCTTCCAGCCCGTCAGGTCTTTTCCGTTGAACATCTTGATCCACTTGCCGTCCTTCGCCGAAGCGATCGGAGACAAGGCCAAACACAGCGCCAATACCGGCGCAAGATTTATGATTCGCATTCCACTAGAATATCCTGCATGACCCGGACATCCCAAATTAGCGCCGCGTTTATTTTCACCCTCGCCGCATCCGCCTCGGCCGCGAAACTCCCCATGGTCGAAAAAGTGGACTATCAACCTCTGGCCGCAAGTGTGGCCCGCGTAATCGAAACTTTAGAAATGCTGGGTGAGGCGCTGCCAGCCGCCGAAGCCGCCGAACTTCGGGCCACCGGTTCTATCCAACGTCTTCAAGAAATTCTCGACGCGCATTGCCTCGCCGCCGTGCAAATCAATCCCGAAAGCCGTGTCAAGGTTGTCGAGGCACAAGCAAAACACGAACTGGTGGAACAAGGTTGGCGAACATTCCTGGTGAAAGTCGCGAACGAATCCGGCGCCACTCCCGTGCTAGCCGTAACCAGTCCGCAAGCCGACAAGCTGTTCAACTCCCCTCCCGGCGCGGTGGCAGGCAGATGGATCGACCTGCAAATGGTCAATCGGCAACCGATGAAGGAACGACTTAGCGGCTTGGAACTCGAATACCGCATCCTGCAAATCTTCTCGCGAGATAAGGGCAAGCGCGAAGCCAGGCTTTCGTTCAATGTCGGCCAAGGCACGCAAGACCTCGGCTTCCGCGGCGATGCCGACATTCTATTCGACGCCCGCCCCGCGGCCAAAATCACCCTCCGCGTTTTCGATACCGACGGCAAACCCACTACCGCATCCTTCGTCGTGCGCGACACCATGGGCCGCGTCTACCCGTCGCAAGCCAAGCGCCTCGCGCCCGACTTCGCCTTTCACCCGCAGGTCTACCGCGCCGACAAAGAAAGCATTCTGCTTCCGCCCGGCGACTTTACCGTCGAATACACCCGAGGCCCCGAATATCGCCGCAAGACCCAGAAGGTCCACGTCACCGGCCAACCGTCTGAACTCACATTCCGCTTGGAACGTTGGATAGACCTCGCCAAAATCGGCTGGTATTCAGGCGATCATCACATCCATGCCGCCGGCTGCTCGCACTACGAAAAGCCAACGGAAGGCGTTTACCCCGAAGACATGATGCGCCACATTCTGGGTGAGGATTTGAAGGTCGGCTCCGTGTTGACCTGGGGCCCCGGCTGGTATTTTCAAAAAACGTTTTTTGAAGGGAAGGACAACAAGCTCTCTACCGATGCCTACAAAATGCGTTATGACGTGGAGGTTTCCGGCTTTCCTTCCAGCCATACCGGGCACATCTGCCTGCTTCGTCTGAAGGAACAAGATTACCCTGGCTCAAAGCGCATTGAAGACTGGCCCAGTTGGGGCATTCCGATTTTCCGCTGGGCGAAAGCGCAAGGCGCCATCACTGGTTTCGCTCATTCCGGTTGGGGACTTATGCAAACTTCCGCCAAAGTTCCCAGCGACGAAGTTCCGGCATTCGATGGCATCGGCGCAAACGAATTCATCGTTGGCGTGACGCACGATCTGGTGGACTTTATCTCCACCGTAGACACGCCTTTCCCCAATGAATTAAATATTTGGTATCACACGCTGAACACCGGCTACCGCACACGCATCAGCGGCGAAACCGATTTCCCATGCATCTACGGAGACCGCGTGGGCCTGGGCCGCAGCTACGTCCGTCAGGACAATGCTTTCACGTATGACGATTGGACCGTCGGCATTCGTGACGGCCGCAACTACGTTAGCGACGGCAAAAGCCACCTCATCGATTTTCGGGTGAATAGCGTGCGCATGGGTGATGGGGCAAGCGAACTAAATTTATCGAAGCCCGGCAAGGTGGCGGTAACCGTGGACGTCGCCGCCCTTTTGGACGAAAAGGCCGATGAGCAAATCCGTAACGCCCGTTTCGACGTGAAGCCTTACTGGGAGCTTGAGCGCAGCCGTATTGGCAACCGCCGCCGCGTGCCGGTCGAATTGATCGTCAACGGCGATCCGGTTGCCCGACAGGAAATCGACGCCGACGGAACCACTCGCAAGCTAAAGTTCGACGTCCGGATCGACATCAGCAGTTGGGTTGCCGTGCGTATTCTGCCCTCTTCACATACCAATCCGATCTGGGTATTGGTGGACGGTAAGCCCGTGCGCGCGTCCAGGAAGAGTGCCGAATGGTGCCTAGCGGCGGTGGAAAAATGCCGGGCTCAAAAGATGCCGCGAATCCGTTTGGAGGAGCGCGGCGAAGCCGAACGCGCCTATGATTTCGCCAAAAGCGCTTTCACGCAACGATTGAAGGAAAGCGTCCGGTAGTGAACCAACTTCCTATGCTCGGGCGACCAGAAGTAGCCGCCGGCCTCAGCCGTTGAACAGGACTCTGCCATTTTCGTCATGCGAAGGTCGTCCGACGTAAACAATGTCGCGCACAAAGCCCTGGCCGTAGCGGCAATCAGCCCGTCCGCCGGATCGAGGTGAGGCATCTCAATTTGATTAATCCCATAACAATCTTGTTTGTTATGGGAGCTTCTCCACAATTGAGCATCCGGTTCTTGCCAATCTTGTGGTTTTTGAAATAGCAATTCAGGCATACTATCCAACTTCGCCCAATTTATTACAATGGTCAAGTGAAGTAGTCAAATGGTTCCGGGCTTCTGTTCACTTAGGACCTGTCGAAATGGCTGTTTGGATAGCAGCGCTTGTCACGCTAGGAACTTAAGGGAACGGTGTTGTGACTAGCCCCCGATGGAAATCGGGGGATCTCTTCAGTCTAATAAGGAGCGGCATCAGCGATAGCAGGTTAAGTACGTTTCGTTGCGAAAGCAGACCAGGCCGTTGCCTATGGCGGGCATGGGACGCACCTTGCCATCGGCGGCTTTGAAGTGATTGATGACGTCCAGTTTCTTTGGAGTGGCCGCGACCTGGAACAATTCGCCATCATCGCGCAGGAACAATAGCTTATCCCTTAATAGAGTGACGCTCCCGGCTCCGCCTACTTCCATATTCCAAGCCACCTTGCCCGTTCGTAGTTCGACGGCGCGTAATTCCTGTCCGGTTTCGGCGCGCCCGTGAAGCCCGTAAAGATAGCCATCCTTGATCACAGGCGTGGCGTAGTGAGCCGAGAGGGAATCGTCGTTTGACCACAGTTTGGCGGGCGGGTTCTTTGAGAAATCCAGGGCAATGGCCCCCGTTCCGTAACTGGAAGTGATAAAGACGATGTTGCCGTCAACCAGTGGCATCGCCGCATTGACAGAGGCGTTAGAGCGGGATCGCCACGGTAATTCGTAACTAATTTTGCCCGATGCGGGGTCGGTAACTAACAGCCCGGCGCGCGTGAAAAAGATCACTCCGAAGGGCGAGAGCACGGGGGAGGAGTAACTCATCTCATGGTTCGACGCTTTCCAGATCAACTTACCCGTTTTGGCATCGAACGCGCCAACACCCGCCTCCTTCGAGCCAATGTTGAGGAATACCTTGCCATCGGAATAGAGGGGGGAACATGCTGCACCGAAGTAGCCCTTGGTGACATTGAAGGTCTTATGCACGTCCACGCGCCAAAGCCTTTTGCCCTTGACGAGATCAATGGCGTGCATCACCCCTTCCGCGCCGTATGTGAAGATCTTGCCATCGGCCACCGTGGGGGCTGAGCGCGGGCCTTCGTCGAATCCGAAATCGTCACGGTAAGTGGTGGGGTAGGCTAAGGTCCAGAGGCTTTTGCCGGATTGCGCGTCGAAGGCTTCGACGATTTCCTCCGCGCCACGACGGTGAAAAAGGATTACTTTGCCGTCGGCGATGATAGGACCGGCAAACCCCGCGCCGACTTGTTTTTTCCAAGCTATTTTGGAAGGCCAGGCCACGTCGTTATCACTATACACGCCGTTT
This sequence comes from Bryobacterales bacterium, assembly GCA_043785065.1. Lineage (GTDB taxonomy): Bacteria > Acidobacteriota > Terriglobia > Bryobacterales > Bryobacteraceae > JANXSF01. Next base: position 27,908 of record JAYVXT010000752.1, read on the forward strand.
CGAGTTGGACCCAGAAGTTGGGGCCAATCCCCGAAGAAGAATGCGAAGAGGAGAAGGAGATGCATAAGGAAGCTTTATTCTAGAGTTTGGAGCAATGGATTGGCGGTGGTTCCGGGCTTATGCCAGGCGATCAAAGAAGTGAGCGCGCCCATCGGGCTAAAGCCCGAATCACCATCAGAATCCTCATTATTCTTATCTTCGCTCATCTAAGGGGCGGGGATAGAAACCGTTTGATCCCCGATGCGTAGATCCACTGCTCCGGTCGTCATGTTATCCGGCAACTCAATGTTGATCTGATAGCGGAATTGCTGCCCCGGCATCAGCCCGGCGTAAAGCACCTTCAACGCCGCCGTTCCTAACGACGCCGAGACGGGCGCCGCTAGCGTCTGGCCGTTTAGCATACCCAGCCCGATCGCATAGATTTCCAAGTAGCGCCCGGCAACGCGCCGCACTCCTTGAATCGTTGCACGGACAGCCACGGACCGCAGAGTAACTGTCTCCGATTCCATGCCCGCCCGCCGCACCTTCACGTTATATGCCGTAGCCATATTGAAGGGAATAGCGACTTCGATTTTTGCGGCCGAGGCTGCACTCACCACCGCCAACGCGCCGTTCACGAGCACCTGCGGCTTATCAAGGTTCGCGCCGGTCAAAGTGATCACTTCGCCGGGTGCTGCCTCTTCAGCCGATGCTGCGATGCGCGGCACAACACCCGCGAAATCCTCCGCCTTCAATAAGGCATCGAAACGAATTGCCGATCCGGCCAATACGTCGCGCGCGGAGGTTCGAAAAATCTCAATCCCTCCGCGAGCTAACCTTACGCGGTAGCGGTCCGGAGCCAAATCCACAGCTCCAAAAAATCCCGTTCCATCGGTTTGTGTCTTTGCCGCAAAGCCCCGGCCGGTATCCGATTCAATGCTCACCTCCACACCATCATTCAGCCAAGCCGGACCGCCTTCCACCTTCAGCGTTCCCAGCACATGGCCGGTGGAAGGTTTTGTTTTCCAAGGCAACGCTGGTGGGCCGGCGGCGTCACCAAATGACTCCCCAATCGTCCGGTAGAATTCAGAGTTGGGAATAATCGGCAGACCGGAATTGTCAAGCGTATTGGTGCTGGCGTAACTATAGAAAGTAATTCCACTAACTCCGGAGGCCTGTACTTTTCGTAACTGCGTCACGGAATCTTCAATGGTGTTGAGATAGTTGGCCACCCCAATAGCAAGGGTGCGCTTATATTGACGGCTCTTTTCAAAGTCCACCCAATTCTGCAGGAAACTGGCGTTTTGAGTTTGACGGAAATAGTTCATCGGCATCCCGACGTCCAGAATGCCTTCCTCCATCCAGGAACGCCAATCCTGAAACACGCGGGAATAGGCGTCTTTCGTGCGGAACTGGGCGTCCGTCGCAGGTCCGTCGCCCCAAGTGATCAGCGCCGCGCTCACCTTGAGTGAGGGTTTCAATTCCGCCGCGCGGAGATAAATTTGGCGAACCAAAGCGGTCACTTGGTCGCGCCTGAATTCGGAGAATGTGGAGGATTGCAAGCGCTGAAACCGCTCCACCGCCTTGGGATTGTAACCATAATCGTCATCTTCCGGGTAACGAATATAGTCCAGGTGGATTCCGTCCAGATCGTAATTCCGCACCGGATCAAGAATCACATTTGCGAGGTATCGGGCAACATCGGGATGGCCGGGATCGACCGAAGAGGAGACTTTCCCACCCGCGGTCAGAGTCATCCACATGGCATCTCCCGATGTTTGCGGCCCATGCAGGTTCCAGGCGTGCGCAGGGTCTAGCGGCGCGCGCGCAAGCGGCCAGAGTGGTGTCACAGGATACCAGGCGTGCACTTCAATTCCGCGCGCGTGGGCTTTCTCGATTAAGTACTGTAAGGCATCGAAGGACGGCGACCAATCGCTATCTTCCACCGGCGGTTCGATAGATTTAAGGAAATAGGAGCCGCCGCGATTGCGAACCTCCATCAGAATGGCGTTGCATTTGGCGGTGGCGACATCTTCCACCATTTGATCGATCTGTGCCGGATCCTTGTAGCCCTTATGAAATGCGTCGGCCCAAAATGCGCGGTATTGCTGGCCGAGGACGGGCATAGTTAGCGCGATAAACAGAAGGGCTTTCATCAATTCAATCCATATTAACCTGAAACGGCGGTACACCCGGGGCTGCTGAGGCAAGGCAGTTTCAAGAGGGGACATCAGACATCCAGGCAGGGTACAGGCGCCATCACTACGCGCTAAACGGCCAAGGAACGCAGATGGAAGTCTATGCTGGAGATGACCGCGCATAAAAATCCCCCTATTTCATAGGGGGCTAACAGGAGCCATTGCCAAAGTTCTGATATGTACAAACTTCAGTCCGTTGATCATCACGCAGGCGAATGCGGTCAGCGCCGCTCATATTGAGGCACGGCTGCAGACACCACGTCATCGCGGAAGTAGCGGCTCAAATCGCCGGCAGTCCGCAGGTCGATCTTCCGGCCGAGCATCTCCCCCAATTCCCGCTCCATCCGGGCCATTCCAAGCAGACCGGGCATGTGTCCCGGTTCGAAATCCACGAGGACATCGACATCGCTGTCGGATCGAAAGCGCATAGTTAACACGGAACCGAAGAGAGACAGTTTGCGAATCTGATTCTTTCGGCAAAAAGCGGCGATTTCAGTCTGGGGGATTGGAATATTCATTTGGGTAAATCCTCCACGATAAGCCGGTGGACGAAGTCCAGTCCTTCGCGTTGCGTATCCACCTGATGCTCATTTCTACATACTATCGCGGATTGGATAGTGGCGCCGTTGATGCTCAGACTGGGGTCCATTGATGGTGGTCCCGGGCTTAAGCCTGGCGACTTAGTATTCCATGCCGATGCCGGTTGCACGCCACCATGGACGGGCTTAAGCCAATAAACACCGGCGTCTACATTCGAGGGGCACAAACAAATGAGGAGCACAGCGGTTGCCGGGCTCCT
>JAYVXT010000753.1:0-3531 GCA_043785065.1 Bryobacterales bacterium
TGGGTCATCAGTAGTTGTCCTTCGTTTGGCAACTCCTAGAGTCAACCCCGTCAATAGGACATTTCTACTTTGCTCAATTAGGACATTATCATTTTGCCTTGACAAAAATGCAAAATGCTCTTGACCCCGGCATTGTCATTGGATATACTCCATTCACTTCGGTGACCATGGCATTTCACAAGGTGACACGCAGGGAGCTTCCAGTCTCACGTGAAACGGCAACTTTGGATACTGCCGCATTGCGTACGGTATTGCTCGGGTGCGGGCACTGGGCAATATTCCTTCGTTTGGGGTATGGCTAGAGAGAACCAATCCTTCTCCGACATGGATCCGATTCACATCCAACAATTGAGGTGATGACCATGAAGTTCCTTGCCATTATGATCGCGGCGGCGGCGGCCCTTTCCGCCCAGGAAACGCGCGGCACAATTTTTGGCCGCGCTCTTGACCCACAAAACGCGGTGGTCGCGGGGGCGTCTATCCTCGTCACCAACGTGGAGACAAATGTAATGACGCGATTACGAACCAATGAAACAGGCTATTACGAAGCCGATCTTTTGCAAGCCGGTAGTTATCGAATTGCGGGTGAGATGACGGGCTTTAAGAAGTCCGTGCGGACGGGGATTACCTTGTCGATCAATTCTCGCGTCGAGATCGATCTGATGTTGGCGGTAGGGGATGCGGCTGAGACAGTTTCGGTTACCTCCGAGGTTCCGTTGCTCGAAACAGCCAGCATCACCGCCGGCCAGGTGATGGATAATCGCAACGTGCTGGACCTGCCCACATTCAACAACAGCCCCTTGATGCTGATTAAACTAATCCCGGGAATCCAAGCAAGCGCCAACCGGCGGTATAACGGCGTGAACGCCATCGGCGGCACGGGCGAGGCGCATAATGCGGGCAACGTAGGCGGTAACGATTGGTCCATTGATGGAGTGCCAAACATGGGTAATGGCTATGGCGCCGCGTATCTTCCGTATTCCACCACCATTCAAGAATTCAAAGTGGAAGCAACAAGTTTTGACGCATCCATTGGCCACACCAGCGGCGCCACCATATCAGTGATGACGAAGGGGGGAACCAACAGTCTGCACGGAGCCCTTACGGAACAGCATTGGCAGCAGCGTTGGAACGGCACTCGCTTTTTCGTCAAGCAGCAGTACTATCGCAACATCGCCGTGGCGGAAGCAGCTGGAGATACAGCCAAAGCGAATGCGCTGCGGAATTCTCCGTTGCAGCCTTCAGGCCATTCAAACAATTATGCCGGCACTTTAGGGGGACCCATCGTCATCCCCAAGGTGGTCAACGGACGCAACAAACTCTTCTTCTTTTTCAGCTATGACGGCTTTCAAGATAAGAAATCCACCGAATCCACGTTCAATCATACTGTCCCGAATGCGGCGCAGCGCCTGGGAGACTTTTCCGGTTTGCTGGCAATCGGCCCGCGTTACCAAATTTACGATCCGCTGAGTGTACGCGTCGATCCGGCCCGGCCCGGGCACTTCGTTCGCGATCCTATTGCCGGCAACATTCTTCCACAATCGCGAATCATCAATCCGGCCAATGCTACTTACTCAAAGTTTTTCCCCACGCCAAATAATGCACCGGCGCGAGCGAATTTGGAGCCTCTTAATAACTACCTCGGCGTTGCCGAACCCTATAACTGGAGTTACTTCGCTTTTGCCAACCGCTTCGATTATCAACATTCGCAGAAGAATCGTTTCTTTGGACGCTGGTCCTGGCTGAAGTATCGTGAAGACCGGCAGGATTGGACGTACGAAACAGCGCGCGGTCTGCAAACCAATGGCGTGAACCGCAACAACGCCGGTATTACGGCCAACTGGGTTTATACGCCTACCGCTACAACCGTGTTCGATGTTAACGCCGCCGCCAATCACTTCCGTGAGGGCAACATACTTTCCTCGGTGGCCACGGCTTACAAGCCTTCCGATGTCGGCCTGCCCGCTTATCTTGATCAGAAGGCCGGCGTTAAACATGCGCTGCCGATCATGGCGATCGATGGCTACGACACGCTGGGGCAGCCGGTGCCTGTATTCACGCATTTCGAGCTTCTATCGGGCAAGGTGAACATGACCCACATCCGCGGCGCGCATACGATTACGGCGGGCATTGATTTGCGCGACCATCGGCGCTTGGGAGGCGACCCCGGCCAAGTGAACGGAAGCTTCCGCTTCACCAATAAGTTCACCAGCCGCGAAGAAGATGGGTTGACTCCCGCCGGTAACCTTGGCCATGATTATGCCGCTTTCCTGATGGGTCTTCCTGCTTCGGCCACGGTGGACACCAATGCCACTTATGCTTTGCGCAATCCATACGCGGGGTGGTTCGCCCAGGATCAGTGGCGCGTGAACTCGCGGCTTACTCTCATTCTGGGCCTACGCATGGAATATGAATGGGGCCGCAGGGAACGCTATAACAGGGCCATTGGCTGGTTCGATCCAAACGCGAAATTGCCGATCACCGATGCCGCCCAGGCAGCCTATGCGCGCAATCCGGTTCCGGAGCTTGCCGCGTCGTCATTCAGCGTACTTGGTGGATCCGTCTATCCAGGGGTTAACGGCGCAAGCAATAGTCTGCAAAATGGCGAATTGATGCTCCTGCCGCGCATCGGCGCTGCTTATCAAATAAATTCAAAAATAGTTTTCCGCACCGGCTACGGCATCTACTTCGATACGCTGAATGCTCAGAATACAGGGCCCGACCAATCCGGCTTCAGCCGTTCGACAGTGAATGCCATCACCAATGATTTCGGGGTGACATGGCTTTCTGGAAATCCTCGGACCGGTGTTTCGCCGCTGACGGATCCATTTCCGGTTCGCGGCGACGGCACGCGTTTCGACGAACCAATTGGTAGTAGCCAGGGCCTGATGGCCCGGACAGGTAGCGGGTGGAGCTACTTCGCCGAATCGGTCCCGCGTCCACGCCAGCAGCGATGGAGAGCCGACGTACAACGCCAGATCGGATCGAACATGATGGTTTCCGTTGGCTATGCAGGCAGTTATTCGGACCAAATTCGCGTGGCGCGCAAGCTGGACTATTTGCCGGCGCAATTCTGGAACACAACTAACGTTCGCAACAACCCGCTTGCTAGTAATTTAAACTTGAATGTGCCGAATCCCTATTATTTGCCCAATTTCGCATCGCTGCAAACTTCCGATCCTGTTACTTACCAGGCTTTGGCGTCACGCGGCTTCTTCGCCAGTTCCACTATTGGCAAGAATAGGCTGCTGCGCCCGTTCTCCCAAATGAATGGGCTCAACGACAACTCCGATGCCTCCGGCGCGGTAAAGACCCACGCGATTGAAGCGGCGTTTCAACGGCGCTTCAATCGCGGCTTCACTTTGAACGCTAATTATACCGGGCTTTATCAGAGGGACCGGCTCTACTACTACAACGAATTTGACGTTGACCCAAGTTACCGCCAATCAAATTCAGGCGTTCCGAATCGCTTTGCCGTAACTGGAATTTGGGAACTGCCGTTCGGCCACGGCCGCGCATTGTTTCAAACCG
>JAYVXT010000754.1:0-3509 GCA_043785065.1 Bryobacterales bacterium
CGCGCTTCCGGGCGATTGCGCGCTCCCACGTAAGACACTAGATGTCCTCCGGCGGACTCGCCTATCAGCGCGATTCGCGATGCATCAACCTTATATTTCTTCGCATTTTCTCGAACGTAGCGAATGGCGCGTTCCACATCGTCGGTAGCAGCGGGAAACTTGTACTGCGGCGCGAGACGATAATTGATGCTGAACCAGACGAAATTTGCGTCTGCAAGTGGCTTAAATAAATAGATGATGTATTGCTGTTTATCACCTGCGACAAACCCGCCGCCATGCACGAGAATGGCAGCCGGGAAGGGTCCGTTTCCGTCGGGAACAGAAACATCCAGGGTAAGGGCCACGCCTCCGACGCGGGCATACACTACATCTTTAAGAAGTTCGGCTCGCGACGGGACGCACGTTAGTAACAAAACGACCACCAGGCAGCAGCAGGCCTTGATCGCACAAATTGCGCGAATATTGTTTAGCGACCAGAGAACTGCGAGCGGCGCGGATACATTCCTCGCGTTTTGTGGCCTTTCGAGGACCCTCACTGCGGTAAGCCATTCGATACGACATTCACCCGCAAAACCACTGCTTCAGTTTTCTTTCCGTCCGCTTCGGCACTCCAGCTTAGTTTCTGCCAGGTATTTTTTTGCGCCTCGGGCGGAACCAAGCTCATCTGCACGGAGTAAGAATCGTGGGGAGGCACGGTGTACACCGCTGGGGCAGACTTTTCTTTCCATCCCGCAGGGACAGTTGAGTGCACCGCAACTTGCTTCGGCGAATCCGTCTCGTTGTGAATCAATAGGGGCACCCATAGCGTTTCGCCTGGTCCGATGCCAGCTTCGGGGCTGAAAAGGTTGGCCAAACCGCTAAGGTTATGCGCATGCCAGAAGGCGTGATAGAAGGCCCACGGACCGCCTAGCTCCAACCAGACTTCGCTATGTGGGGGCGGCACAGGCGTCAGCGCGGGAGCAAACGGAATCGCCGCAGCTGTAATACCCTCGAAAATATCGCCCGTTGGCGTGCTCTTCACCAGCGACTTCCCAAAAATAAATCGCGTCGGTTGGGGTTGAGACTCGGCTCCATGGCTGGCTGGCATATCATCCTGCGAACCGTAGTAGCGCCAGGACCCTTCCGCAATTTTGGAGTAGGGTAAACCCTTCGACGGAGATTGCTGAGCGCTCGAGTAAATTGGACCGTGACCTTCGAAGAAGTCGAAGTGCGTGGCATCGGAAAAATAATAAATTTTCTTGGGCTGCCAGGGACGTAATCCTTCTCCATAATTGCTGATGCTGGTGTGATCGCGCGGCACCGCGACCTGCTCGGGGAATACCAACGGATCACCGGCCATATCGAACGCTTCTGTGGCGAGTACGCCAGCGGCCTGATGATCGTCATGATTTTCGCCTACAACGTAGTCCGGCAGCCACGTCAAGATAACTTCCGGCCGTGTCAGCCGAACCAGCCGAACGATCGCCTCCAAGGAGGCGCCATGGTGCCAGGTTTCCAGCGAATGCAGCACATCCTGTCCGGGGGTGTCTGGTCCACGCAAAAACCAAACGTTCATTACCCCTAATGAGGCCATCGCTCGCCGGCCCTCAATTTCTCGCACATCACCCAGAGCCGCAGCTTGTTCATTTCCAACAAAGTTTGGACCGGAGTCACCGCGCGTCCCATAGATTACAGCCACGCGCTTGTGATCGTCGTAGATTGCTTTCGCTAGATATGGCCCAATCTCCGTATCATCGTCGGGATGCGCCACGATCAATAAAATATCCGCTTTGTAGCGATCATCAGGCGCTGGATTGTTGGACATTTGCGGCGTCTGCGCCCGCGTTATGCTGGAGAAAACCAGCAGCAGCACAGCGCAACGCAATACCAATGGCACTTTCATAGTTGGGGGAATCCTTTCCTGATTATCGAAGTCGAGTCTTAGACCAACAACTCGCTACTTTCAAATTTTCACAATGCAATCTGGGGATGTCCGTGAGTTCAATTACGCCAAAATCAGAAGCGGAAATGCAGCCCAAACTGCATCTGTCGCATATCGGTTGCCGTCGAAGTTATTGTCCCTGCTCCGGAAACGTCGACGGTGGCGTTCGGCAAACCAAGATTGTCGATGTTGAAGGCGTTGAAGTTTTCCCAGCGGAACTCAAGCGTTTTCTGCTCGGCGAGGACAAAGGTTTTTGCTAATGCCAGGTTGAAGATGTACTCTGCCGGGCCGCGTAGCGAACCTTTGGAGGCCGTGCCGTTCCGGAAAGGTTGCTGAGGTGAAGTGTAGGCCGCAGGATCGAACCATTGATTTGCATTGGGATTAGATACGTGCGGATTGCCGATGATGTCTGGGCGCACATAGCTGAAATCGGTATCGTTCAGAAGCGGTGCGTTTGAAACCGTGGGCGTGAACGCCAGTCCGGAACCTATGGTCGAGACACCATTTAGTTGCCAGCCGCCAATGAAAACATCCAGCCACTTATTGGCGTTTGAGGCCCATCGCCGTCCCCGGCCGAACGGCAGATCATAGTTGTTGATCAGGGTTATTTGGTGGGTGCGATCCCAACTCGCGGGGCCATGGTCGCCATGGAAATCATAGTTATTCGATGGACTGTTCCCGGACTCTGTGTTGGTCATGGCTTTGCCGTAAGTGTAAGTCAACAGGAAGTCCAACCCGTGCGAAGCACGTTTCGCTAACTTTGCTTGCAGCGCGTGATAGCTGGAATTATCGCAGTTGCAGGTCTCAGAAATTCCTTGTTCCAAGCCGAATTTTTGGAAGAATGGCCGCCTACTGTCCAAAGACCCGGGCCCCGGGACCGCCTGGTTGACGTTCGGATTTACGTACAGGTGACGTCCCACATTGCCGATGTAAGCCAATTCCGCACTGAAGGTGGACGAGAATTCGTGTTGTACGGACAGGTTCCAGAAATAGGCGCCGGGTATGCGATAGGCGCTCGGAGGGTCAAAAAAATAAAATGTGCCTATGCCGTTGGGAAGCGGGTAGCGTCCGTTCGCGCCGATGGGCGGATTGACCGGAATCGGAGGTCCCGACAACAACGAGAAAACAGGCAAGTATTGACCAGACTGGACTAACGATTGTGGGTTAGTGATTGGCGGTGAGTAATCGGGTGACTGGCCAAATACCGAGCCGAATGCGCTAGGGCTGAAGGTTTGACCGTAACCCGCCCGTATTACCGTGGTTGGCGTCCACCTGTAGGCCAAGCCCAAGCGCGGCACAAAACCCAGATTGTACGCCTTCACGCCCATGGTAAGAGGAACGGAGCCAATGCCCGCCGCCAGAACCTCTCCGGTTTTGGGATCAAACGAGCCAGCTCCACCCTTCTTCGCCGCGCGCTGGGGAAGGTAGTTCTCGTAGCGCAAGCCGTAATTGAGCGTAAGTTTGGGGCTAACACGCCAAGAATCTTGCGCGAAAAAAAACAGGCGTGTTTGGCGCAGGCCGGGATAAAAACCGATGCCTGTGAAATATCGAGCGAAGTTGCTTGGCAAGGCCAGTAGGTAGGCGGCAA
>JAYVXT010000755.1:0-3508 GCA_043785065.1 Bryobacterales bacterium
GACAAACTCCTAATTTAAAGATATCTTCCCCGGACCGTACTCAATGAAGCTACTGATTTTTTTCGGCATTTTCTCACCACTAGTGTTCGCCCAAACTCAGCGCGATCTTCAAGTAACCCCAGGCGTTGGCCGCAAGGCATTGCTGATTGGAAACAAGAACTACAAAATCAGCCCGCTAACCAATCCAGCCAACGACGCGACCGCCATGGGGAAGGCACTCACCAGCTTGGGATTTCGGATTGAAGTTCTGATCGACGCGAATCTCAGTCAAATTGAACAGGGATTGGAACGTTTCGTTTCAAACCTAAAGCCGGGCGACGTCGCAATCTTCTTCTATGCGGGCCATGGAGTCCAGGTGAATTCGGAAAACTATTTAATTCCAGTAGATTTTCCACGTTTGCGAAACGAACAAACACTGCGAAACGCTCTACCGTTTAGCAAAATCAAGTCGATGATCGAGAAAAGCCCGGCCAAACTCTCAATCATGATCCTCGATTCCTGCCGCAACAACCCATTTGCCCAAGAGGATGAGGGCCAGACAGGACTGGCGCCGGTTGAGGCGGGTCTAGGATCCTATATAGTGTTTGCGGCGGGCCCCGGACAAACAGCAAGCGACAATAGCAAGGCAAGTAATGGGCTTTTCACCAGCTACTTGCTGGAAGAACTGAAACTACCCTTTAACATTTCCGAACTGTTCCGCCGTGTAAGACAGGACGTGTTCCATGCATCGAACAAGGAACAACGACCTTATTTGCACGACCAAATCATTGGCGACTTCTTCCTTAACCCCACCCTTGTTCCGGCAACGCCGCAACCCACGGCGGAACAACTCCCCGAGCCGATGGAGCAACAACTGGAACAAGCCAAGCAACTTTATGCCGAAGGCCGATGTTCCGAAGCCATCAAACTGTTCGATCCGATTGTCCGCGCGCGTCCGCGAAACTATTATGCGCGAAACGCCGCGGGGCTTAGTTATGCATGCCTCAATATGGCTAACCAGGCAATCGAAGAATTCTCGCGCGCCATTTTAGTCAAACCCGATTATGCGGCAGCCTACCTGAACCGGGGAATTGTGTTCCTCGACGCCGCCCAATATGAACTTGCCGTAGACGACTTTAATTGGGCGTTGGAACAAGAACCACAAAGTGCCGTCCTATACTTTCGCCGTGGCAAGGCAAAGGTTGGTTTACGGCGATATGAAGAGGCCCAATCGGACTTTACGGCGTCCATCGAATGCGATCCCAGCGCTCCCAATGCCTTTCATAGCCGGGGGAAAGTACTTTACCAATTAGGAAAGTACAAAGAGGCATTACAAGATTTTGATGCTGCCCTATTGCGCAAGAAAGACTTCACCGAAGCACTGAAGGACAGGTCGCGTGTACTGGAAAGAATGAATCTTCGTACGAAATAACCGGAATTTCCTCCATCTATTATGCGGGTATGCAACCCACGAAATGGAGTAGTCAGCACCCTTGAATACCCTATTGTTTTCACCCCACTTTCACCCACTTTTCCTTACATAGCCACCAAAACAAAAGAAAACTCGCTCCGCAACACATTAAACAGGCCAAAAAAGACCTGCTGCACCCGTGCCTCCTTCCAAAGGCGTTCTATTGTTCTTGAGTTTTCGCTTGCTTCCATAATTTTATTAGGACATAATGTTAAAAATAATAGAATGCAAATTAGAAACGCCCCTGCCATATTGTTAACTATTCTCTTGCTTAACGCACAAAGCGCCCGCTTTGAGGAAGCCAAACGAGTGGGCATGGGCTATATTCTCGCCGAGAAATTTGATCGAGGAGCAGGAAGACTGGAAGAAATTTGGGAGCAGGATCAGAGCGACACAGCCGTCGGTGAGTACCTGGCGATGGCGTATTTGAATACCGAAGACAAACGTTCGCTTCCCAAAACGGAAACAGTTGCCTATGCAATCATCAACCGGTTGGTTGCTTCCGGATCGCAAGTGTCTTTCCTGGTCCTGCACTCGCATGAGAAGCTTGGCCTGATCTCGGGAAGGGAATTGAACCAATACTGCAGAGGGCGGCTTTCTATCCGCAACCATCGCATTTCCTACGTAGCCGATAAAGGAGAAAAGGCGTCCCAACATTCCTTCGAGGGCATGGATTCCGATGGATTGAAAGAGCCGGTGCTGAACAAGGACGACTCTCGAGGAACGTTTCAACTGAAGACAAAAAGTTCGGGAAATCTATTTCTGGCCACGCGTAACAGGAACAAAAACGAAGCGAAGTTTATAGTCGAGTTAATTCACAAAGAAGTAGCTTCGAGATAAAGTCAACCAATATCAGGAACATCAAGAACATGCTGAAACCAAACACATTCATTCAAGGTATGTTTTCCACCTTGTTGCTCATCCCCGGAAGCCAATTCATCGTTGTAGCGGAACCCTCTCCGGCGGAAAAGAAAACCAAGGAAGAAAAAGTAGCCGAGAAAGAAATTAAAGCTGAGGAAAAGAACGCCGCCAACTACGAGAAGGTGAAAGACTTTTCCATAAACAAGTACAAAACCGACCCGGCCTTCCGCGACAAGGTGGATGCCGCTTTTGAAGACTTGATGCGCAAGCACAGCGAGGAGGCGTTTGACACCAACATCCGTGGCAGGTCAACCCTGACGACGGTCAATGAAGACAATTGGCGTCAGCACTTTTTGCTGTACGACAACTTGATGGTTCAAGACCACATCAATCGCATTGGGCAAAAACTTGTGCCGCCGGATTCAGAAAAATTATACGCATTCCGGGTAATCCCCAGCGCCACCCCGATGGCCCGGGCGTTGTCCACGGGCACGGTCTACGTTTCAACGGGACTGATCTCCATGCTCGATTCGGAAGCCCAACTTTCTTATGTCCTAGCTCATGAAATGGCTCACGTGCATCTCGATCATTGGAAAGAGGTGTCAATGATGGAATTGGGAGTGGAGGAATACAACTCAGCCCAGGCAGTGAAAGTAGCGAAGATTGGCGCAATCGCATCGTTGGCCGGCGCCGGAATTGGCGGCGCAATCGGAAAAAGCGCGAGTTCGGCGCTAATGGGCGGAGCGATCGGCGGTTTAGGCGGGTTGGTTGTGGGGATGCTGATGAACAAGACAGTCCACCACAATGAATGGGACAAAGTGCAGGAAGATCAGGCGGACGACCTTGCTTTTAAGGCGGTGTTAAACGGAAACTACAACGTTCGCGAAGTTCCCAAACTATACGCTTCGCTGGAGAAGGCGGCGGCAAAAGATCAACGCATCCAACTGGGTTTCATCGGACAGCGCAAACGCCTAAAACAGAGAACAGAGAAGGCCGAAAATTTGATCAACAACGCGATGAAGGCCGAGATTGAACTAAAAGAGAAGAATGGGTTTCTTTCCAGCTCCGCCGAACACCGCAACTTGATGGCGGAGCTTAAGCGTGACAATGGAATTATCGCGTTCTACCATGACATGTTCGATATGGCGCGCACCAATCTGCAAGATGCCGTGGCAGTGAGGGACAACGATCCCGCTG
>JAYVXT010000756.1:0-3507 GCA_043785065.1 Bryobacterales bacterium
TCGGGATCCCCGGCCTCTGAGTCGGTGCTCAGGTTGCGTCTCCGCAGAGCCTTACCCTCCGCTCAGGTCCGTTTAGTCTACCAGGATTATTACTAACAAGCACGAAGCCGTTTACACAATTTAATTGACAAGCCCCTATCCTCCTCCCTCACCGCGAACGGCTGGCCCCCTGGCCAACCCGCTCGGCTTCACGCCGAGCCAGTATGTTCTTTACCTGCTCCTAGCCGCCGTCGCGATGGCGCAACAGCCACCAGTCGAGCAAGTCTGGATCAAAAGCGCCCCCTCGCCCAACGCCGCCTTGGCACGCATCCGCCCAGACGTCCACTCCGTGGAAATCGGTGAACAAGAAGTCACCGTACGCTCAGCCGGAATCTCCCTGGCCTACCTCGGCCCCCTCGAACTCTCACCACTCCCCCGTGCCGATGTCCGCGAATTCGTGTTCAAAATCCCGCGCAGCCCCACTCCGGAAACAAACCGCCACGCCCACGTACCGCTCGATTACATCGGAGTCTTCGTCAACGGAGTCCCCATTCCGAATCACTTCGAAGCCGCATCGTATCAAGGGCAAAACCTCTGGCACTACGATCTGGTCGCTCGAGGAGACGACGGTTCGCTCACCGCCACCGGCGCCGCCCGGGCAGCCTTAACCCACGCCCCCTCACCCGGCCTCTTGAACAAACTGGCCACCGGCCACGCGACCAATTCACCCATCATTGCTTTTGCTCTCGATGGCTATCCCATACATGGACCATGGGCAGAAGGCAAGCGCATACGGTCCAGTTACCAACTGCGGAAGATCGCGACCCGCGAACATTGGCCCGACGGAACCCTGCTGGCCCCCGGTCAAACCGGACCTCCGGTCGGCCCCGGATATCCCCTCGGGACCTTTGTCGAGGACTATGAATACGTTCCCGGCTCGGGCGACCTTGATCAATACAACGGAAAAGCCTCGGCGGGAACCTACGCCTACTTTCTGACCACCGATCCACGGGGCAAGTTGGAATTTCCCTATTTGCTGGCTCATGAGTTTCACGGACGATTCACCCCCACTCCCGCCGCCGGTTCCGTGACGAATTTCCAAACCGGCCGCCCCGCGCTACTACGGTTCAAAGCCCCCGCCAGGCGTCTTGAACATGTGCATGAACGGCCAATGCACGTCATGATAATTTCGCGGGATCTGGCCAGCTTCGCCCATATCCATCCGGAAGTAACTCCTTACGGAGACTGGGAGGTAACACACACATTCCACCGCCCCGGACGCTACCGGATCTATTCGGAGTTCACTCCGCCGGGAGCCAATCAGCGCGTAGAGTTTTTCGATGTTCAGGTAACCGGCCCCGCCCAGACTCAGGCGTTCCAGCCACACCAAAGGGTGTTACTCGAAAACGCCCATTCGCTGCGCGCCGGTCAGGACACAGAGCTGCTTTTCCGCTTAAAGGAGCCCGTACCGCAATGGCAACCTTACCTCGGAGCCTGGGCTCATGTCGCGATTGCCGGGGAATCGCTTTCCAGTTTCCTCCATGCCCACCCGATGGAAAATAGCGAGGGGAAAATTCGGTCCAACGAAGTGCATTCGCACACCCCTGAGGCCTTGGGACCCCCGCCCAGCTTGATACGTGTAGCCGCGGTTTTCACTAAATCGGGCCGTTACAAACTATGGCTACAAATGCAGGTGGACGGGCACGTGGAAACGACGCCGTTTGAAATCCAAGTTGGAGAAGCCTTACCAACTTCCGTAAAATTGACGCAGGCCCCTCCCGGCGCCATCAAAATCCACATCACTTCAAACGGCTACGAACCGATGAGCGTGCCCGTACCAGCCAACCGCAAAGTCACCCTGGCATTCCTGCGATCAGGTTCGCCTAACTGCGGCGCGAAAGTGGTATTTCCCGAACTTGGATTGACCAAGGAGATTCCATTAGGTGGGATGGCGCTAGTCGAAATTCCGCCAAGTCCTTCCGGAGAACTCCGGTTTACCTGTGGTATGGGGATGTATCGAGGCAGACTTGTGATTAGCCGGTAGTGCTACCCAACCAACGGGACCCGTGATTGCGAAACCCAGCCGCTTGTGAAATCGCAAAGAGCCAAAGTAGAAACGGTCAAACACGGATATGAACAGCACGTTCGCTGCTCAATTCGCAGCCGGTATCTTTTGCATCTGATCGATGACCACTACCTTCAATCCGCGCTTTCGTCCGCTCCAGATTTAGTCCGATGTTCCGGAAGTTGGTCGCACTGATGTCAAAGCGCTCCGCCGATCTAATCTGTCGCCGAAATCTGATGGTGTTTCACTTTGAAGGCCAAGCCGATGTAGTCCTTCAAGGACAGGAAGGTGAAAGTGACATGTGCATCGTTGATCTTAACGCCGGCATTAACTTGTTGCCCGGGAGTAAACAACGCGGAAGGGCGAATGGAGGCTACCTCAAATTCGAGGTTGGATTGGCTGAATAGAGGGATGATAGGGAGGCGAAGAGGATGCTTAGAGTTTGGCGCATATCAAATATACGCATTTGCCGGCGTTTCGTTCTTCAAATTGTTTGTTTCTTCAACTGCAAGGATAACAGGAGGTTCATCGTCGTCAGGTGTATGTTGTGGAGGTAAAAGAGAGAAATGGGTTGTGACGCGCTGTTGGAGATACGGAAGGGCATCGGAGAATCCGGCGCCCTTCTTCTCGCGAGGTGATTTACTTTCCGGCGCTCAAACCGCCGGCTCTGCAAGAGCGGCAGATGCCGAACGAACTGCCATTGCCGACAATGTTTATACAGCGATTGGTGATGCTAGCCAATTCAGCCGGGCTGAGGGGAGAAGTCACAAAGGGCATTTCCATTCCCTGGAAGGTTCCCGGGGCAGCAGCCGCGTGAATCGAGGTTCCGAAGGCAGCCATGCCGCCAGCCAGGGGGAATGATGCCGTACCCGCCACTGCCGCGCTATTGGTGCAGCTTGTGCCGGTGAAGGTGGGGCCAGCGCCGGTATGACTAACTTTACAACTACCGAGTTCGGTCGCACGCCGGTAAGTGTGTTGCTGATCAGGTCCTGATTTACGGATAAAGAAACCAAGCCATTGGGCGTAATCAGGCAGGAGCAACAGGAGATAAGCTGTTCATCGGGCGAGAACGCGTAGACGTTGACGCAGGTATTGCCCGCCGCGCCGCCGAATCCGGGACCGTTTAGCGGAGCGCCGTTTACGCCGGTGTTGGTGATGTTGATTACGGAATCGCCGGCGGTCAGATTGGAAGCGTACCTGACTTGAAAGGAATCGGCGGGAGGGTTCACCGTCAGCGATGCAAATGCCTGCACGCCGGCCAAGCTAACCGAGTTGTTCTTTGTCCCCATTGTGGTCGCGGTCACGTTAACCACAATGGTGCAGGTTCCGCCCGCTGGAAAGTCGGCGGTTGCCGTATAGGAGATGGAAGTGGGCGTAATGGTCACCTGGCCGGTGGGGCAACTGTTAAAAACTATTTGACCAGGAACAAGCCCGTCAGGGATTGCATCCGTGAATGTGATCAC
>JAYVXT010000757.1:0-30671 GCA_043785065.1 Bryobacterales bacterium
GCTTTGGGATTGGCTGAGGCGATGGCTGTATGTTCGAGTCCCTTAAACATAAACGGATTGTAGCAAATGCCCAGGGTTCGGGCTTAGTAAACTTGAAAACAAAAGACTTTGTTCGAGTCGTTGGGGGAGAGGGAATATTCGCCCGGCTCGAGCGTTTCGGCCGCTTCGATGCGGTAGAGATTGGGTCCTAAGCGAGTGACGGTAAGGCGCAGGGGACGCGCGCCTTGTTTGCTTTTCTTGCCGGATGAGCGCAGAAAGACTTCGCGATTGCCATTCTTCACTTCAAACTTGTAGAGCTCCAACTTGTCGGCGGAGGTATTCTTTGTTTCCATGATGAACATGGGTTCGGCCATAGGCGTGCGAGCCATTGCGCTTGGGCCGGATACGGTTCCGAACATGCCTTCCTTGCGATTGTCTTCCTTGGCATCGCCAACATCCAAGGCAACAAGCTTGGATGCGTGGAGCAAATAAGGTACGTCAGGGGTGTCCGGACGTGGCCCAGTGTAATCGGCCCCAAGCAACAGATTGGGCAGGGCGCCGCAGAGGAATAATAGGATGGGGATAATTCTTGCGCTCATTGCTTCATTTTAGCGCTGCTTCACGATCAAATTTGCAAAAGCTTAAGAAACCTCAAGGGGAAGTTCCGAGCGTCTCTTTGCATTTGGCCGCTTGGCGGATTGGATGCGAATCGATGCTAGCACTCTTTCAAAGTCACGTTCATCAAGCGGCTTTCGCAACAGGAAGCCTCCCGAGGCGCGCATGGAGCTAGCCAAACGTTCGTCGTAGCCTTCGGTGACCAATACGAATGGAAGTTCTTTGTCGCGGATGCCTTCTTGAAACTCAATCCATGTTCTTCCAGGGAGACGGACGGAGCAGAAAACCAGATCGAAGGGTAAGCGATCTAGTAAGTCGCTTGCCTCTTCGGCGCTGACCACCGGGATAACTCTGTGATGGTGGGCGCTGAGCAGTGACAGTAACTTTCTTTGTACGGCTCCGTCCGGTTCAATCACCAGCACGGTCCATGGCGATGCGTTGTCTTGAGCGGTTACGGATTTGCTTGAGGTTGACGCCGCCAGCGGGAGCACCACTTCAAGAGTCGCCGCGTTGGGGTTATTCCGAATCAACCTGATGTTTCCGCTGTGCGCATTGAAAACTCCACGGCAAAAGGCCAAACTGAGCACATCGCCTGTTGGCTCTTCGCCGGCGAAGAGCGCCGCATCCCGATCCAGTTGCTGCTCGCTTGTGAGGTCCGACTTAACAGTACCGAACAAGAGCCGGACCAGCACCGATTTTGAGGCCGTGCTTACGGCAATGAGCAGCCTGCGCTTGTCTTGGCAATGGAGAAGTTGTTGTTCCGCAAAGCAAACCAGATTGAGAAATACTTGCTCCAATTGCCCGCGGTTGCCGTTTACCTTGTAGGAATGCCCCATAAGATTGTCTTCAAACACGATGTCTCTTGCCAGCAGATCCCGCTCCTTAAATTGCAAAACTTCGCGGATTAACGCGGCTAAGTCAATGGCGCCGGTGGGTGCGCTTTCCGATTGCGAGAAGCCGACCAGGCGCTTGACGATTCCCGCGGCGCGACCGGCGTGAGAGGAGATCGCTCTAAGGCTGCGTTCGGTATGCGAATCCGCCGGGTTGCGCAAAAGACTTGAAGAAAGCTGACCAATGGATTGAAGCGGGGCCTTCAGTTCGGTTGCGATCCCTGAAACCAATTGCGCCGTGGCGGATAGCTTCTCACTGCGCGAGAGCTGTTCTTGCAATTCAAGTTCGCGCACCAAGCGCACGGCCGCCGCCGCTTGATTACCCAAATGCTGTAAGCAGATCTGATCATCGCGATTCGCTTTCGCGGTGGATGTCTCGAAGGCGATTTCTATCAGTCCAAGCGTTTCCCCACAACTCAACATGGGGATATAAATAAGTCCTTTGGGCAGGCCAATAGCGGATTGCTTGGAGAGCATTGGGTTTGCGCCGGAGTCGCCAACGACGAGCACGCTGCGGTTGCGGTAAGCGAAGGCCGCCGCTGCGTGGGAAGCACCGGCTTGTGCGCTAATGTCAATAATGGTTTCTGGAGCCTCGGGATCGGAATCAGCTGATCGGAGCATATGATCCTGCAAATTATATAAGTAAACACGCGCCCAGGATGCATTTAACAGGCGCGGTAATACCGCTTCGATCTTACTAGTGACATCGGCGATTGTTTTCGACCCTAACAGCTCTTCGCCAAGCCGGTTGGCATTCCGCATAATTTTGCGATTGGCGGTCAAGCGCCGCGCTAGTAACCACCAAAGGGCAATACCCACAACAAGGCTCACGAGCAATCCACAAATTAGTTGGGAGGAATTCATGGTCCATGTGCGTTCCATTTCTTCGGCGGAGGACACACGGATTGTCAGCAGTGGTAACAAAGCCCGCCGCCGGAACCGTTTCAATCTTTCGTGACGTTCTCTAACCATAAATTCAATTGCGGATCCCGGAAATCGCGGACCATTATTTCAACACCAAGCAGATGCGTGTCCGACGTTGCGATGCCAACCACTCTCATGCCGGCCGCCACACCCGCCGCCACACCCGCGGCCGAATCCTCAAATACAATGCAATCTTCCGGATCGGCCCCGAAACGCTCCGCAAGGAGCAAATAGATATCGGGCGCAGGCTTTGGATGCTTCACCTGATGCCCGTCGGCTATCGACCTAAAGTGCCGCCGAATTCCCGCTCCGTCGAGTACAAAATCTATGTTTGCCGGTTCAGCGTTACTGCCTAAACCCAAACCCCTGAATTGATGGAGCTCAAGAAATTCGCTGATTCCAGGAACCAGGAATTCCTGAATCCGGGGGGCCATTAATTCTCGAAAGAATGCCTCTTTCCTTGCGCCGTGGCCAAAAACCTCCTCCTCCGTTAGTGAGAGCCCAAAGATGTCGCGCACAATCTGATCGTTGCGCTTCCCATGCATTCGCTCTATGAGGCTATCGGCCGAAAACCCTTCCCGCTCTAGGTATAGGCCCCAAGATTCGATATGGAGAGGCATCGAGTCAATAATCACGCCGTCAAGATCGAACAAGAAATGTAATGGTCTGCCGCTTGTTTTGCTTAGCAAACGCGGTATTGGCTGATTTACCAATGGATGTATCCTCCATCCACCATTAAATGCTCAGCCGTAATAAAGCTGGATTCGTCGGAAGCCAGGAAGAGTGCGGCATTGGCGACTTCAACCGGTTCGCCCAGGCGGTTGAGCATATGCGCGGGGGCCACGCGATTGCTCCATTCTTCAACCGTTGTGCCCAGGCGGGCGATTTCCCTCACCGAGGCGCTAGTGAATATGCAACCTGGGCAGACGCTATTGACCCGCACCTTGTAAGGCGCCAGGTCAAGAGCCATGGTGCGGGTCATCATGATAATTGCCCCTTTGGAGGCGCTGTATGTGCTGAAATCCCGCTGGGCAATGATGCCGCTCATGGATGCGACGTTGACGACCGAGCCGCCTTGCTTCTTGAGGCTAGGAATGGCTGCTTTAGAAACTAGAGCCGTGCCAATCACGTTGACATTGAGAACGCGTTGCCAGTCTGACACTTCGGCTTCCTCCACATTCTTAGCGGTAAAATCAGCCGCATTGTTGATGAGAACATGAATGGCCCCAAATGCTTCCAATGCGGCTGAGGCTAGGTTCTTGCCTGTTTCTTCCTTGGAAATGTCTCCTGCCACGAGTATGGCTGAGGCTCCTTTGGCCAGCACTGATGCCTTCACCCGTTCGCCCTCTTGCGGGTTCAAATCATTGAGCACCAGTTTGGCGCCTTCTTCGGCAAAGCGGAGGGCAATGGCCTCCCCGATTCCTGCCCCTATACCGGTGACAATACACACTTTGTTTTCTAATCGCATAATTCCATTGTAGAAGCTAGCCGGAAGATTGCTTTTGTTAAAGATAAGCATTTTCGATTCAAATTCGTTACAATAGCGATCATTGACCACAAGTCGGTAAGCGCCCCGTATGCCGTGCGCTTCGTCCCAGTGCATTCGTGTCTCAATGGATCTGGATCAACTACATACCTTTCTCGAAATCGTCCGCCTGAAGAGTTTTTCAAAGGCCGCCCAAACCTGCTTTCGAACCCAACCGGCAATCAGTGCGCAAGTGCGTCAACTGGAGCAGGAGATGAACACCAATCTTTTCGACAGGTTGGGTACGAGAATCTCGCTAACCCCTGCCGGCAGGATTTTCGCCGAATACGCCGAGCAGATTCTTGATTTGCGCCGCAGGGCGCAGGACACGATCAATGAACTGGAAAGGATGCCGCGAGGGGAACTGGTGATTGCGGCAAACGAAGCCACTTGCATTTACGTTCTTCCCGGCGTTTTCTCAAAGTTTAAGAATTTATTTCCGAATGTTCAATTGCACGTTGATCGTTCTTACGGTGCGAGAGTAGTTGAGGCGGTACTGGACAATATGGCTGATTTCGGAATCGCGCAACTACCGATTGCCGAGCGCAAACTGCAAATTGTTCCGATCCATACCGATGAGATTAAGGTAATTGTAAGTCCCGGGCACCCGCTGGCGAAAGTAACTGTTGTGAACGCCGAAAAGCTAGTGGATTTTCCTCTATTGCTGCCGAAGAATGGTAGCACTCGTTCGAAGCTGAATAATTGGTTGGATGCGGTTGAGGATCAAATTCAAGTTTCGATGGAATTGGATTCGACGGAGATGATTAAGCGGTTTGTGATGGCCGGGCTAGGGGTATCTTTTCTTTCGGCCTCTAATTGTCAGGAAGAAACCGCGGCGGGCAAACTTGTTTCCATTAGCCTTGGGCCGGAGCCGATGACGCGCCGGCTTGCCTTAATTTACCGCCGGGACAAGGCTCTATCGAAGGCGGCGCTGGGGTTTATTCAAGTTATACTGGATAATGCTGGGGTTGCTACTGTAGCCTCAACCGAGTAAGGCATTTCGCAAGGCTTATGGAGCGCGCCACACTTCGCACTTCTACGATTTTGGTGTCGACCTCTGAGCGAACCGAATGGTTCGATTCGAAGGCTGAGATTCCTCCGTCTTTGCGAAAGCAGCTTGAGGATTCGCTGAACTCACCTAATTCCTTTACTTTTTTACTGGCCGACAAGAACGGGCGGCAGGAGTTATTGAATGCGTTGGATGGGCGCCCTTCGGCACTTACGAGACGGGACACATCGAAGGAATCGACTGTGGACCCGGAGGCTGTCTCCTCTTTGTTGGCTACGGCTGGACCAGTAACCAAATGGAGTAACGAAGGCATTGGAATAGTACCGATGGCGAAGCGGCTGGTCATTGGATTTAGCCTGGCGTTTTCCGCAGTTCTATTCCTGCTAACCGCTAAAGTTCTGTCGAGATAAGTATCTTTTGTTGCTGGGAAATGCTGAGATGAAGTCGATAAGCATTCCATGGAACGGCGCAGCAAACTCCGCTTTGAAGTTCACCAGCCAATTTCGGCGAGGGTCTTAAGTAAAGAAGACGAAGGCCAACTGGTGCACGGAACACTGGAAAACATATCGGGGAGCGGCCTTCGCATGGTGACGGAAACGCCGCTGGCAAGCGGGACTGCACTGCGGATTGACTTGCCGGATTCCATGATTCTCGCCGAGGTCCGATATTGTGCTCCGATTGAGGCACACGCACTCACTCCGGAAGTTGCCCGATACTCGCTTGGACTTGAGATGAAGCAGGTTCTCAACGACATGGGAGAGTTGGGGCGATTGATGCAAGGGATCATGGGCCTGCAAACTTCATCTGATCTGTTGAAGAAATAGTTTCCGGCAACTCGAAATCTTGCAAACAATAATGATATTCTTCGTTTGAATGCAAAAAGCTGTGGTGTTCGGAAGTGCGGGGCAGTTAGGCCTTGAATTGGTGAAAGAATTCCGGGCGCGTGGGTATGAAGTAACCCCATTTAATCACGCTAGCGTGGATATTGCGGATCCCAAAGCGGTGGAAAGTTGTCTAACGCGGATTGAGCCGGCGGTGGTGCTAAACGCCGCTGCCTACAATCAGGTGGACTTGGCGGAAACCGATCCTCAAACCGCATACAGTGCGAATGCCCTGGCGGTGCGGAATCTAGCAATGTGCTGCCGGCAGTTGGATGCTGCACTTCTGGTCCATTTCTCAACTGACTACGTTTTTGATGGAATGCTGGGTAGGCCTTATTTGGAATCGGACCCAACTCATCCTTTGGGAGCGTATGCGGTTTCAAAATTAGCGGGAGAGTTATATGCACAAGCTTACGTGGATCCCTTGGTAATTCGTGTTTCCGGGGTGTTCGGTCCGGGCGGACAAAATACGGTTCGGGGAAATTTTGTTGAGTTGATGACGAGATTGGCCAAGGCCGGTCAACCGATTCGTGTGGTGGAAGATCACGTGGCTTCCCCCACCTTCGCTCCGGCCATTGCAGGCCGTACGGCTGATTTGGTGGAGCGGAAACTTACGGGGATATATCACATGGCGGGAGGCGTGGCTATCAGCTGGTATGACTGGGCGAAACTGATTTTCGAATCAGCGGGATTGAAGCCGGAGATAAAGCCGGCAGACGAACGGGAATATCGAACGGCTGCCCGCAGGCCCAAGTATTCGGCGCTCTCCAACTCCAAATTGGAACGCGCCGGAATCGCCCCTATGCCTTCGCTGGAAAGTGCGCTGGAAGAGTATTGGCGTCTTCGTAAAACCTCATAGCCTCAGTTTGAGTTGGGCGTGGCGTAATAGCCTTTTCGCGCTTGCGGCTTCAGATCCTTATTGGCCACTTTAATTTCCACCTTACGGTAGCTGCCATCTTTTTGAGGGTTCGTGGGAGTATACGTGATGGTGTATTGACTGCGCATTTCCTGCTGAACTTGGTCGAAGATACCATCCAAGGAGAGCTTCCCGCCGACATGAAACACTCTGCCGCCGGTTTCCTCGGAAAGTTTTTTCAGCGCCGAATCATTCGCGAAGTAACCGCGATTTCTGGCGCGGAAATAGGGATCTTCATAAAAAATACTGTAGATTATGGCATCGGATTTTTGGGC
The DNA here is from genome assembly GCA_043785065.1 of Bryobacterales bacterium. Lineage (GTDB taxonomy): Bacteria > Acidobacteriota > Terriglobia > Bryobacterales > Bryobacteraceae > JANXSF01. Next base: position 7,015 of record JAYVXT010000757.1, read on the forward strand.
AGCCTCGATCGCCTTGTCGATCTTAAGTCGAGAACCCTGGTCCATTCCGTCGGTGATCAGCACAATCACTTTGCGCCCAACCTCGCGTTTCAGTTTATCGTCGGCGGCAAGATAAACCGCATCATAGAGTATGGTTCCACGCTGGACCTGATTGGGAACCGGACCAGGATGGATGCCGGAAACCGAGGTGTTCAGACGCAGGCCTTCCAAGCCTTCCTTGAGCAGGCGGAGAGAGTTGGTGTAATCTTGAAGCAACTCTGCTTCCGAACCAAAACTGATGACGAACGCCATGTCCTTGGGGCGAAGCACTTTTTGGAAAAACTGATTCGAGGTGCGTCTTTCCTCGCCGATTAGACCTTCCTGGCTGCCGCTAACGTCCACCAAGAGACCAATAGTCAGAGGCAGGTCGGTTTCCCGGACGAAATTTTTGATCTGCTGTTGGGTTCCATTTTCGAAAATGGTGAAATCATCTTTGCTTAGATTGCTGATCAATCCGTTTTTCTTGTCGCGGACTGAGCACAGGATACTGACAAGATCTACATCGACCTTAATCAGTGGGATTTCTTCGCGCGTGGGAGGCGGGGGACTCTTTTGCGACCATCCTAAAGATAGAAAAGCTAGGCTAAGGGCAAGGAACTTCATTACAATACGAGATGTTGCAGTAGACGAACAGGTTCCATGAGAAAAGCAATTGATCATTTGAAATCCGCCGATCCCGTCATGAAACAGATCATTGAGGCGGTTGGCTCCTACAAGATATCTTACAGGCAACCGGAGTTTGAGACTCTGGTCCGCTCAATTGTTTACCAGCAAGTGAGTGGCAAGGCGGCCGCGACGATCTATGGGAGGTTGGAAGCAGCCACGGCGCGGGGCGGGAAAGTACGTCCGGCGGCGATCTTGAAACTGGGCGAAGAGGGGTTGCGGCCCTTGGGGCTTTCTTCCCAGAAGGCGCGTTATGTTACCGACCTCGCCGAGAGGACCTTGGCCCGGAAAATACAGTTTTCAAAGTTGAGTGACATGGAAGATGACGCGGTAATTGAGCACTTGACCCAGGTGAAAGGGGTCGGCGTCTGGACTGTGCACATGTTCCTAATGTTTGCTTTGCGCAGGCATGACGTTTTGCCGGTGGGTGATTTGGCAATCCGGAACGCGATTCATAGGGCTTACGCGCTAGAATCCGCACCGGCCGCGGCTCAAATGGAGGAGATAGCAGCATCGTGGAGGCCTTTTCGAACGATAGCGTGCTGGTATTTGTGGCGCAGCTTGGATGGCGGAGCCGAGCTCTAGGCGGATGCTCCCACAGGTTGCCCCACTGCATAGTGGGAGTCGACATAGTTTTCAAGAATCGCCTTGAACTCTTCGACGATTCTGTCGCCGCGTAGAGTTTTGAACATGCGGCCATCGACGTATACCGGGGCTACGGGCTCTTCAAAGGTGCCGGGAAGGGAAATGCCCAAGTTTGCGTGTTTGGATTCGCCTGGACCGTTTACGATGCATCCCATCACGGCAACTTTCATTTCTTCAACGCCGACGTACTTTTCTTTCCACAGCGGCATTTGCTCGCGGAGGTAATTTTGGATATCGTCGGCCATTTCCTGAAAGAACGTGCTGGTGGTGCGTCCGCAGCCGGGGCAGGCGGTAACTTGCGGGCTGAAGCTGCGAATTTCAAGGGACTGCAGAATCTGTTGGCAGATGAAAACTTCTTCAGTGCGATCGCCGTTCGGCATGGGAGTAAGTGAGGTGCGGATCGTATCGCCGATACCTTCCTGCAAGAGCACGCCAATACCGGCGGTGGAAGCGACAATGCCTTTGGAACCCAGCCCGGCTTCTGTCAATCCCACGTGCAGGGCGAAATCGCAGCGGGAAGCAAGATGCCGGTAAACTTCAATCAAGTCTTGAACACCGCTCACTTTGGCGCTGATGATGATCTTATCGGGGCCTAAACCGAAATTCACGGCGGCGTTGGCTGACATCAAGGCGCTTTCGACGATCGCGTTTAGCGTCACCGTACGGGCGTCGAGAGGCTCCTCCAATTTATTGTTCTCATCCATCATTCGAGTGAGCAAGGCTCCGTCGAGCGAGCCCCAATTGACGCCAATTCGGACGGGACGGTCGTGTTCAATGGCGACTTCTATCATGTCGCGGAAATTGTTGTCGTGGCTCTTGCCGATGTTGACGTTACCCGGATTGATGCGGTATTTGGCGAGAGCTTTCGCGCAGTCGGGGTATTTCTTCAGCAGCAGGTGGCCGTTGTAGTGGAAATCACCGATGATGGGGACTTTGACGCCGAATTTGTAAAGCGTTTCGGAGATCACCGGGACTGCCTTGGCTGCTTCTTCGGTGTTAACGGTGACGCGAACCAGTTCCGAGCCGGCGCGGGCAAGGGCCATGATTTGATTGACGGTTCCGGCAGTGTCGGCGGTGTCCGTGTTGGTCATGGATTGCACCGCGATCGGATGATCTCCACCGACCCAAACTCCGCCTACATTCACCGAAATCGATTTGCGCCGTCTTGAAGCTGCCATTTGAAAAGAATAATCCTCCGATCTTATATTTTAACAGCCTTGAAGGTGAGCCCATAATAATTCGGCGCAATCGCCAGGGGGCGGATGGGTGCGCCGGTCGCACCTTTCAATTTCATGGGGGCCGCAACCAGCAAGAACTCCTTGACCTCGGCTGCCGCGAGTTCTTCCAGATTCAGGGCTTCAATAATGTGGATGCGCTTCTCCACCAGAAAGTGAATGTGAACGGGCATGTCGCGCGAGGGTACTTTTTCAAACGCTACCGTGTCGCTTCCGGCGGCGAAGATTCCCTTCGAAGATAGCCACTTGGCTCCGTCAAGTTCAGGACCGGGGCCGTGAACCTGAGAGATATAGCGCGCCGCATCATGCCAAAATTTGGCCCAGCCTGTGCGTATAAGCACTACGTCCCCGGGGTGAATCGGCGTGCCGCCGGCAGCTTTTGCGAGCATTGCTGGGGTGATGGCGAAATCGATGGGCAACTCGCCGGCGCCCTCACTACCCGCAATGTCGAGAAGGACGCCGCGCCGCAGGATGGGTTGAATCGTATCCACGGAAAACCTTTCGAGGCCGGCGGCATAACTTTGCACTTCGGCCACTGCTGTTCCATCGCAAAGCTTTCCGGCCAAGGAAAAATGACAGAAGGCGTCGATATGAGTTCCGACGTGACTGCCAAGAGCGATTGCGTCGGATGCGGAACTGGTTCCAGTTGGGGTCAGGTAATCGCCATGTTTCTTGACCAATCCGAACAGGTAGGGCGGATGGTTCGGATGGTGAGGCATTCCCACATAATACGGCTGAGACAAGTCGAAAACACGGCCAGTTGTGAGAGCCGCGGTGAGGTCAAGATTCATGGTTTTATCTCCGGCAAATAGAAAAATACCGCGCCAAGTATGGCATAGACCGCCAGCAAAAGTACCCCTTCCATCCAATTCGATTCTCCGTCATTGGTGATTTGGGTGGCGATGAGAACGCTTAGGGCAACCGCGATTACTTCCGCTTGGGTAAATACCAGGTTCATCGGGGCGGGTCCGATGAAATAGCTGGCCAAGACGAGGAAAGGGGCTACGAAGACGGCGATTTGTATGCTCGATCCGAGGGCGATTCCCAGGGTTAAATCCATACGATTCTTCATCGCCATCATGACCGCCGTTGAATGTTCCGCCGCATTCCCAACGATTGCGACGACGATCACTCCGACGAAAACGCTGGTCATTCCGAAGCTGTGGGAGGCTGCTTCCACCGAACCAACTAAGATTTCGCTGATCCAAGCGATGACGGCAGTTGAAACAACCAGTGTGCCGAGTGCTTTTTTCATGGTCCAAGCTTCCTCATCGCTTTGTTGAACTTTCCGCCCTTCTCCTCCAAAAAGTTGTTTATGGGTTTTCAACGTGAAAACAAGACTCAGTGCATATGTGATCAGGAGTACCGCCGATATTTCGAGGGAGAGGTCGTGTTCTCTTCTTGCGTGATCTCCAGCTAGAGCGTGGAAAGTTGCGGGAAGAATCATGGCGATGGTGGCGAGAAGCAACATGGTTGCTTGCGATCGGGCGCCGGAGCGGTTGAAGTATTGCGATTTGAACTTCAATCCTCCGGCAACTACGGAGACCCCTGTGACTAGCAGTAGGTTTCCTATGATGGAGCCTGTAAGGGATGCCTTGACGACGTCGTGCAAGCCACGTTGTAAGGCCATCAACGCGATAATTAGCTCCGCGGCATTCCCGAAGGTGGCATTCAGTAGCCCGCCTATGCCCTCACCGGTGTGGTGAGCAAGATGCTCGGTTGCCTCTCCCAACCAACCTGCTAGGGGTAGTATGGCAAGGCAAGCGGTAACAAAAATAAGGGCATGAGACTGCGGGTTCAAGAGATCAAGGGCGATTGTGATCGGTACGAATATCAGAAGCCAATTCAAATATGGTTTCATGGGATCAGAAAGGACATGTTCTCACACCAGGATAGCGGGGTGTTACAAGAAAATCCCTATCATGGGAAAAGGAGGAAGCGTCGATGGAAGAAACAGAGAATGTGGAAGTTGGTAAGGAGAGTGTAATTGTCAACGGATCGTCTACTGTCGCAAGAAGAGATCGACAGCGTATTCAAGAAAATGTCTGGGACAACGGCTGAGGAAGAGGCTTCCCAAAAAGCGCAGTCCTATGATTTCCGGCGTCCTGACCGGATTGCCAAGGATCAGCTCCGGAGCATCCATTTATTGCATGAAAATTTTGCCAGAAGCTTGGCTTCAAGCCTTTCAGCGTATTTGCGCGCTTACGTAATTGTGAATCTGGTTTCGGTGGAGCAGCTTTCCTTTCGTGAGTTTGCGCAAGTGATGCCCTCGCCCACCTCAATTATTTCACTCAGTCTGCGGCCCTTTGACGGCAATGCGGTGCTTGAATTGAACCCGAGCCTGGTATTCCCGATCCTTGAAATGTTGCTGGGGGCCGGGACTAGAGTTGGAGCAATAAAGATAGAACGGGAGGTTACTGAAATTGAGCGCAGTATTATTGAGGGGCTTTACCGGATTATCCTACACGATCTGAAAGACGCTTGGCGCGGCATTTCGTTGATGGCCTTTTCCATCGAATCCCACGAGACGGAGCCATCCTTGCTGCAGATTCTGGCGCCCAGCGAAGCAGTCGTGGCTATCAGTCTTGAGATTCGAATCGGCGAATTATCGGGCATGATGAATATTGGTTTGCCAAGCATCATCATCAAAATGCTGCGGCAGAAGTTTGATCAGCAATGGTCGGTGCGGAAATCCGAATCCACGGTAGATGAGCAGAGCCGGGTATTACGGCTGGTGAAACAGTCGCAGATGAAGGTTGAAGTCCGGTTGCAAGGTCCAACCTTGAGCGTGGGGGATTTGTTGGAATTGGAATCCGGAGATGTACTGACCTTTGACTATCCGCTCAACAAGAATATCGATCTGCTGATTAATGGCAAGGTGAAACATCAAGGAGAGATAGTTGTAGCGGGAGGCAAAAGAGGGTTTCAAATCAATAAAGCCTATTCGGCGATGGAAGCTTAACTTATGCCTTCTTCTTGTTTGCGGCCTTCCGCACCAATGCGGCGGAGCACCAGGAATTCGGTGAGGTTCTCACTAGTTAGCAATCCAAGCAATTTTTCGTCATCCATAACCAAACCGCAAGCCCCAGCGGCGGCTAGGGAGGGTAGGGCATCAATGAGGTCCGCATCGGGCCGCAAACGCAGAAAATCGCGATTCATGGCGCCGGCGACATAAGTATCCGGACCACTTTCGGCCATTGCGCCGAGCAGAAGATTTCTGCTGAGCAGCCCCACCACTTGATCGCCGGAAACGACGGGAAAATCCTGCTGGGAAGTTGCCAATAAGCGTTTGGCCGCATCGCCGACTGTCGCGCCGTGCGAAAGGGATTCAAATTCCGTCACCATCGCTTCTTCGACCTTAACGCCATCGAGCAAAGATTGTCCCATCTTAACGGCGTTCTCCTGCACCGCGCCGAAGTAAACGAAGACTGCAACAAAAGCCAGCAGGTAGTGCCCGATAAGCAGACCAAACACACCCAGTAGTATCGCTATTCCGCGGCCGATTATGGAAGCGAGCCGCGCCGCCTCCGTGTCCGGACGAAAGATGGAAAGGAATCCTCGAAGAGCTTTACCGCCATCCATCGGGTAGGCGGGTAGAAGATTCAGAACGGTTAACAAGATATTAGCCAAGATCGACTTGATGAGGAGATCGCCTTCAGGATCTCTCAGAAGAACCTCCGTCTTGCCCATTCCTTCGTGAAAGACGCGCCAGTACAGCAGGCTGCATGCAACCACGAAATTGGCTGCCGGCCCCGCAAGGGAAATCCACAAATCCTGACGATTAGTAGGTTGGCGGCTCAGTCTTGCTACCCCGCCAACCGGAAACATGATTATTTCTTGAGTGCGGATTCGGAAGCAACTGCTTGCGAAGGCATGGCCGGCTTCGTGGATCAGCACCGAAACAAACAAGGCGAGCATGTATAGGCCTTGTTCAAGAGGGCTTCCGGTGGAGGAGAAGACCAGCACTATGAATAGAATTACGAAGGTGAAATGGAGGCGAATAGAGACGCCCCCGAGCGAGCCGATGAACAGAGTGCCAGATTGATTCAATTGATCCTTATCCGTAAGGGAATCCAAGTGAGTTTGCCTTACTTTAACTTTACGACAAACCGATCATAGGCCGTGCTTTGCCATCTCCGCTCTGACAATCGCGAGCGCTTCCTTGGTTGGCAGGCTGCCTTGCGCGAACGTGGCGCTGCCTCCGCCTTTCCCTCCGGCGAGGGCGAAGGCGCTTTTTAGCAGGTTGCCAACATGGTGGCCGGAATCAGCGGAGCAGGCGAGCATCGCCGAAGGGGGATTGGTGGAGTAAAGCTGGAAAACTGCCTTACCGCAAGCGGCAAAGGCTTGGGCGATTGCCCGGGATTCTTCCCCAGCCGAAACGTCGGTTAGACGCGTGATCAGCTTTAATCCATTTTCTTGGGCGGGGGTAGTTGCGTGCAAGTCACGCCCTTCTGTTTCGGCAAGTTTCGCTAAAAGGATACGCACCTGCTTGTCTTGGCTCTTGACGCGGTCAAGAATTGCCGTAACCGAGAAGCTGGCATCGTCAATCGAGCCTGAAAATTGCCGGGCGATTGAGCTCAGCTCTTCATAATCTTTTCTGGCGCGTTCAATCGCTCTAGGACCGCATAGAAATTCCACCCGAACGTTGCCTCGGATTTTATCCAAGCGGCGCAAAAGGATAGGTCCGACCTCGCCTGTGTGACGAACGTGGGTGCCCCCACAAGCGCTTTTGTCCAACCCATGGATGGTAACGATACGAAGCAAGCCTTGACGAGAGCTTGCTTTACGCAAGCCTTCCGCGCTTTCGGCGTCCTCGTATGCCACATGGACAGGCCGGTTTTCCATCACAATCAGGTTCGCCTGCCGCTCCACTCTCTGAAGGTCCTGTGATGTGAGGGCGGGAATCTCAAGGTCCACGGTGGCTGATTCGTCACCGAAATGGACGCTTGCGGTGCGGGCTCCTAATTCGGCATCGAATACCGCGCTTAATAAATGTTGGCCAGTGTGTTGGCGCATGAAATCGAGGCGGCGAGCCCAGTGGATGGTTCCATGAACTCTGCCTGAAATGATGGGCGACGCGAGCAAATGCGCGACTCGTTCCTCTTCGTCAATGACATCCCGCACGGCGATGCCGTTGATTTCCCCGAGGTCGTGGGGTTGGCCGCCGGATGTTGGGTAGAAGGCGGTGCGGCTTAAATAAAGACGGCGGCCTTGATCGGCCGCCTCCTCTACCTCCGCTTCGAACTGTTTTAGATAAGAATCGTTGTAATAAAGACGATCGGTCATTGCACGGCAATCTCCACGCGATTACTGGTTACCTGGCCAACGCTAAGTTCAAGGACAACGCGGTTGCCTTTGGGAGAATCGGAAGGTACTTGAATGTTTATTTGGTAAAGGCCAACGAAAGTGGGAGTAAGGCCGATAAATTGCGGTTTAACGGGTAAGGAACTTCCGTTAGGAGCTCCGATTCCGAAAGTGACGCTTGACGCATCGGATATGGAAGCCAACGGACTAGTGGGAGATGCTGCGCCACTGATGACGGCCGGACTGGTTTGACCAAGCCCGAGGGCGTACATTGTGAGCACATCGCCGACGCGGGCCGGACGCGAATTGATGCCGGAAGTTGTGGGAATAGGGAACGACTGATCCTGATTGACAATGATGCCGTATTCGCCGATTCCGAGCCGTAGCAATTTAGGCGCGCGGGTTGTAATACGGATGGATACTTGGTTGCCTGCCAGCCCATTTCGTTCCACACGAACGGTACCTGTGCCTAGCGCGGCGTCATAGGGGACCTGGAAGTTGATCTGATCGTACTGAGTATAGTAAACGGGGGCGGCCACTCCGTTGACCAAGATTCGGGCATTGCCCATAGTTGTTGGAAGAGGCAATGAGGTTGCGGAAACTGGGTCCAGGGTTGTCAGTTGTTCCCCGAAAAGGGCGACGATCGTTCCCTGGGCGATGTCCTCATCGGCGGCGAATGTAGCATTGTTGGCAACCCTGAGCGCCACGGGAGGGCCTTGCGGGAAAACTGTTACAGTAATGGGAATTGATTGCGTCCCATTAGCGGAATTGCTTTGGACGGAAATGGAGCCAGTGTAGCTACCCGGGGCAAGACCACCTGAATCAATTGTGACATCGAAGATATTGAACTGCGGGAATGGTGTGACGGCAAGCCATGAACCACCGCTTGCCGTCACGGTTCCCAGGGACAAATTTCCGGCGCCACGATTGCTGTAGGTGAACCGGAAAAGACGCTTTGGGGCTCCTGCCGCCGACGAAACAACGAGAGAGGAGTTGGACAGTTGAATAATTGGTTGCGATGTTACGTGGAGGTTGACGTTTACATTTTTGTTATCGGAAGCGAGATTGGAGCCGGAAATGGCGACGGTACCTGTGTAATTTCCTTCAGCCATGCCGGGGAGAGGTTTGCCGATGATGCTGAACGGGAGGGCATAGGCGAAGGTTGACAAACCCGTAAACCCGAACGAAAGCCAATTTCCTCCTTGAGTGGTGGCCGCTCCATTCACGAAATTGCCGGTAGAAACTCTGTAAGTATCCTGGGATCCATTGGGGGCAACATACAGGTCCACCGAGTTTGGAATGGTTCCGCCCACGGCGACCGTGACCGTAACTGTCTGTGGCGCATCAATGGCATTCGGATCGGAGATGGTTACGATGCCCGTGTAGGTTCCGGCGGCAAGCGAACCGGTGGTGAATGCCAAGGTGATCGGGACGCAACTTGAGGCGCCAAGTATGGCGCAAGGGTGAGCCGCCTCTATTGTGGCCTTGAGCCAAGTGGCCGAAGAAGCGGTTTGGAGATTCAAGCTGCCAGTGCCGGAATTGCTTGCTTCGAGAGATTGTGTTGAAGGGTTTGCGCCGGCTGCAACCGTAATGGGGCCGACCGCGGTTGTGGATAGCCGTAGACGTGGCTGCGCCTCTAATAACGCAAACGACATGGTTGCAAGAATCGAAATTGACCGCACAACTGAGTTCAAACCCATTCTAAAGCTCCTTTTTTGTATGCCCAAATATATCCAGCAATTAGAATCGCGAGGAAAACAGCGATCTCAACGACACCAAACCAACCCAGTTGGTGAAACCGGACTGCCCATGGGTAGAGGAAAACGGTTTCCACATCGAAAATTACAAATAAGATACTGATTATGTAGAAACGCACGGCGTAGCGGCCGCGCGAATTCCCTACGGCTTCGATGCCGCATTCATACGCTTCCAGTTTAAGTTTCGATGGAGAAGAGGGCCGGACCAGTTTTGCCGCCAAGATGGCAATGACCGGAAACGCCATGGCGATAATCAGGAAAAGAAAAATCGGTAAGTAGCCTTGCGGCATGCAATCCGATTATAACGTTCTTAGCGCCGGTACCAGGTAAACTTGCAACTTTTAAGAAGAGAGATAATCTAAAGATACATGTTCAGTACAATCCGGGAACAGATTCAGACTGTCTTTCGTGAAGATCCCGCAGCAAAAAGCGTGCTGGAGATTGTTCTGTGTTATCCCGGACTGCACGCTATTTTGCTGCATCGCTTAGCGCATAGGCTCTATGTTGCTGGAATTCCGCTGGTTCCGAGGTTGATTTCACAATTCAGCCGGCTGATTACGGGTATCGAAATTCATCCTGGGGCTAGAATAGGCAAACGCTTCTTTATCGACCATGGCATGGGTGTAGTGATTGGGCAAACCGCCGAAATTGGAGACGACGTTTTAATCTATCAAGGCGTGACTTTGGGTGGCACAGGCAAGGATCAGGGAAAACGGCATCCTACAGTTGGAGATAACGTCGTGATTGGTACGGGAGCAAAGGTTCTAGGAAACATCCGGATTGGCGACCATGCCAAGATTGGCGCGGGGTCGGTGGTGGTGCACAACGTCCCGGATCATTCCACCGTGGTTGGAGTTCCGGGAAGAGTTGTGCGGTACAAAGGTGTAATCGCCGAACAGGAACTGGAGCATGGAGCTTTGCCCGATCCTGAAGGCCAGGCGATGGCGGACCTTACTGCTCGCATTGAGCAACTGGAAGCGCTATTGAAAGAGTCGCGTCAAGTTAAGTTTTAATGAGCCATAAATATCTCTGCCTGCCATGGGTGAGACAATTCTTTTCAGATCAAGCAGTACTGCCTGCTTGTTTCATAAAACTGAACTCGAAGCTGTTTTCGGCTAGTAACTTAAGCTCCCTCCGAGAGAAGCCCAGTTGTTCGGCTTTTTCATATTCTTCGCTCAACGTGGTTTGAAACATGGCCGGGTCGTCGGTGTTGAGGACTACGGGCACACCGGCATCGGCTATACGGCGCAGTGGATGGCTAGTGAGATTTTCGACAGCGCCAGTTGTGACATTGCTGGAAATGCAGACTTCAAGGGGGATTCGATCCTGGCGTAGCCGAGCTAATAGTGCCGGATCTTCGGCGGCGCGGATGCCGTGGCCAATACGTTCCGCCCCAACTGCCAGAGCGTCCCAGACCGATTGGGCATTGCTGGTTTCGCCCGCATGCGGAGCAAGGTGAAGGCCCGCGCGTTGCGCCAATTGAAAGGCCGGAAGGAAAGCTAGAGCGCTGCCACGGGCTTCATCTCCGCCGCATCCGAAACCGGCAACACCTTCGTGGGCGCGCTCAGCCGCCAATTCGGCGACGCGGAGTGCGTGATCCAAATTAAAATGCCGGATAAAGTCGAAGATCCAATAGCAAGGGATTGGAAAATTCCTGGCTTCCCGATTCACCGCATCGAAGATTGCGCCAACATCTTGCTTCTTCCACAAAATCACTCCTACGGAAAGAGTGAGTTCAACATAGGCCACGTTTTCAGTTTGAAGATGTTCGAGTAAGCGACGAGTAGCCAACGCATAGTGGGCGGGCGTTTCAAGCAGGACCGACACCCATTTATAACTTTCAAGGAATGCGGGAAAGCCCCGAAGCGCATATTTGGCGCGAACTTCCTCCTCCGTTATGTTCGGATGCATTTCGTGGATTGTGGCAGGTTCCAGAGAACCTTCCAGGTGAAGATGCAATTCAGCTTTTTTCAAATCGCGGAAACTGGACACTACCTGTAATAATAGTCTTTATGGCTGCTGGCGCGAATATCTCAAAAGAACAAATTGATGCGATTATAGGCGGCTATCACGGCGACCCTTTCGCCATACTGGGCCCACACAAAATTGAAAAAGCGGCTATATGGGAAGTTCGAGCTTTCCTGCCGCAAGCGTTGATGGCCAGAGTTGTTGTTGGGGACAGTGTCCAAGCTATGATCTCGTTAAATCCGAACGGCTTTTTCGTGACGGAGATACTTGGGCCGATGCTTCCATACATGCTGGAGATCAAGCTCTGGCACGGGGAATGGACGCAGTTAGAGGATCCTTACCGATTTTCGGAGCTATCAACTAATTTCGATTTGCATCTTCATGGTGAGGGAACGCTTTATCACAGTTACGACTCCTTCGGCGCCCACTTATGTGTCGTGGATGGATGCAAAGGGACGCGATTCAGTGTATGGGCTCCCAATGCGCATACAGTGACTGTAACCGGCAATTTTAACGACTGGGATACGCGGCGCCATCCAATGCGATTACGCGAAGGTGGCGTGTGGGAAATTTTCCTGCCTGGGGTAGGGAAGGGCGCCTGCTATAAGTATCTGATCAAATCGAAATTCAAAGGCTTTAGCCAACTGAAGGCCGACCCGTTTGCGTTTTCCTGTGAAATGGCTCCGAGGACCGGCTCGGTGGTTGCTGATCTTGATTCGTACACCTGGAATGACGAAGCTTGGATGACGAAAAGGGCCAATACCGACGCGCTTAGCAAACCAATGTCCGTCTATGAAGTGCATATTGAAAGCTGGTTGCGAGGCGCGGGCAACACTTGGTCCAGCTACCGCGAATTGGCCGAGGCTCTTCCGGTTTATTTGAACAAAATGGGATTCACTCATGTGGAATTTCTGCCGGTGGCGGAGCATCCATTTTCAGGTTCCTGGGGCTATCAAGTAACGGGCTTTTTTGCGCCTACTTCAAGATTTGGCGGCCCGGCCGATTTCATGTTTTTGGTTGACCGGCTGCATCAGGCAGGGGTTGGAGTGATCCTCGATTGGGTGCCGGGGCACTTTCCGAAAGATGCCCATGGCCTAGCGTTTTTTGACGGCACTAATCTGTACGAGCACGAGGATTACCGCAAGGGCGAGCATAAAGACTGGGGAACCCTGATTTTCAACTACGGAAGGAATGAGGTGCGGTCATTTCTGATTTCCAATGCCTTATTTTGGTTGAAAAAATATCATATTGATGGTCTGAGGGTGGACGCAGTGGCCTCAATGCTCTATCTTGATTATTCGCGTAAAGAGGGCGAATGGGTAGCCAATGAGTATGGTGGACGGGAAAACCTGGATGCAATCGGGTTCTTGCAACGTTTCAACGAACTGGCGCATACCGTGCCGGGCGCCATTACCATTGCCGAGGAATCAACCTCCTATCCAGGCGTCAGCCGTCCTGTCTATTGCGGCGGTTTAGGGTTCACCATGAAGTGGAACATGGGATGGATGCACGACATGTTTAAGTACTTCAAGGAAGATCCGGTACATCGCAAATATCAGCAACAGAACATCACGTTCAGCCTGCTTTATGCTTTCAGCGAAAACTTCTTGCTGCCTATTTCTCATGATGAGGTCGTTCACGGAAAGGGGTCGCTGATAAGCAAGATGCCAGGCGACATTTGGCGGAAGTTCGCTAACGTTCGCGCCTTCCTCGGATTCATGTGGGGCCACCCTGGTAAGAAGCTCATATTCATGGGTTCGGAGATCGGCCAATTCGATGAATGGAATCACGATGCGGGCATCCAATGGGATTTACTTGATTTTGAGAATCACAGGAAATTGCAAACATGCGTTGCGGCATTGAACAAGCTCTATGCGGAAGAGCCCGCAATGTACGAAGTGGATTTCAGCTACGAGGGGTTTCAATGGCTTGATTTCCGGGATACGGATGCCTCAATGATTTCCTTCTTGAGGAAGGCCAAGGATCCTCAAGATCACTTGGTCTTCATCTGCAACTTCACGCCTGTAGTTAGGAATGGCTATCGTATCGGCGTTCCCGAGGCGGTACTATACAGGGAAGTTCTAAATACCGATTCGCACTTGTTTGGGGGAAGCAATGTAGGTAACGGAGGCTACGCAAACGCGGCGGCGGAAGGTTCACACGGCCAGCCAGCCAGTGTTGTCATTACGGTGCCACCACTTGGCGTTCTCGTATTGAAGCCATCGAGATGATGAAATACTTAGTGGCTTTCGTTGGGTTGTGTGGCGTTGCAGCTGGTGTTTTTTTGTTGCGGCGTCCTTCACTCCCTTTGAGCGATGTTCCCCAGGCGTTACTGTTTGACTTAATGCTGGTATTGCTGTTCGGCCTCCAGCACAGTGGGCTTGCCGGGCGAGTTAGCCGCCCGATTTTCGTGACTACCACAGGCGCTGGGTTGGTTTTGTTGGCTGTGTTCTGGCGAGACTCCGGGCCAATCCTTTGGCAATTGCCATTTTGGTTGTCGTTGGCTTTGGCTCTTTTCGGCGCAACCATTACTGCTATCGCGGCTTTCTCATTAAATGCCTTGGAGCTATTAGGGCTGCGGGAGCCGTCTTCGAATCCTGAGTTTCGTGAACCAATCCTCCACCGCTATGTTCGACACCCAATTTACGCGGGCAGCATCGTTGTATTTTTCGCGGTCCCGGTGATGACTGCCGACCGCATGCTTTTCGCCGTTGGAATGACGATTTATATCTTGATCGGAATTCAGTTCGAAGAACGTAAGCTGATTCGGAGTCTTGGACCAGTCTATTCGGAATATCGCCGCCGGGTGCCAATGTTGTTGCCATGGCCCTAGCCACTGCTACCCTATAGCTTATGATTGATCGCCGAACTTTTCTAACAAGTACCGCCGTGGCTGCAGTTGCTTACGGGCAAAGCCCCGGCAAGGGGTTGATAAAGCCTCGCGTGTTGAAGGCCGGCGATACCGTGGGGCTCATCACTCCGTCTACTTTTGTCACCGATCCCGATGACCTGGAAACCGCCGCGCGCACCATGGAATATTTCGGACTGAAGTACAAATTGGGACAGAACGTTAAGAAGCGAAGCGGATATTTGGGCGGATCTATTGAAGATCGAGTGAGTGACTTGCATGGCATGTTTGCCGATCCCGAAATAAAGGCGGTGATCTGCATTCGTGGAGGGTATGGATCGGCGCAGTTGTTGCCATCGATTGACTTTGAGCTTATCCGGCGCAATCCGAAAGTCTTCCTTGGATATAGCGACATCACGGCTCTGCATTTGGGGATGAACAAAAAGGCGGGCCTGGTGACATTCCATGGGCCAGTGCCTTTGTCGGGCTTCTCTGACTATACTCAGAAGTTTTTCAAGAAGGCGCTATTTGACGCCTCGCCTATCGGTTCCCTAACCAATCCGGTGGAGTCGAACAAGCTTCGGCCGAAGCACAAATTACGGACCGTGCGGCCAGGCAAAGCGCGCGGAACCTTGATTGGCGGCAACCTTACCTTGATCGCTACGACCATGGGCACGCCGTACGAAATAGAAACGGCGGGCCGCATTCTTTTCATTGAAGACGTCGGTGAAGAACCCTACAGCATGGATCGCATGTTGACCCAGTTGCGAATTTCCGGCAAGTTGGACCAGGCGGCGGGCATCGTTTTTGGCGAATGCAATGGATGCACTTCGCGCAAGTATGATCCCAGCTTTATTAATTCGTTCACGCTGGGCGAAGTTGTGGACGAGATTCTGGGCAAGTTGAAAATTCCGGTGCTGGCTGGGCTTACTATTGGTCACACGGAAGATCAATTGACGTTGCCCGAAGGCGTGATGGCGTCGCTCGATGCCGGCAAGGGTGAGTTGGTGATTGAGGAAGCTGCAACGGTGATTTAAGCTTCGACTAGCCCGTTTGAAGAGCAGCGTTAATCACGGTAGGAACCTAAGTGAACAATGTTGGGGCTAGAACTAGTTTAGGCCAGCAGCCCTTCCTTGATGGCCTTGGCTTTGTCACGGTACTCAGCCGCTTTCTCGAAATCGAAATTTCTGGCTGCTTCGCGCATCTTTTCCTCGTAGTCCATCGCCAACTTTTCCTTTTGCTCGCGGTTCAGGTTGACCAGCGCTGGTTCCTCTTCCAGAGGAATTGTCACGTAATCCATGTCAGCGATCGCAATTAAATTTTGATCAATTGCCTTGATGATGGTTTGCGGCGTAATGCCGTGCTCTTCATTGTAATCGCGCTGGATGCTGCGGCGGCGATCAGTTTCGCCAATCGCCTTCTTCATGCTTTCGGTCAAAACATCGCCATAAAGGATGGCCCGGCCGTTGACGTTTCTGGCAGCACGCCCGATGGTTTGGATTAAAGCGCCGGACGACCGAAGGAAGCCCTCCTTATCGGCGTCTAGGATGGCCACTAGTGAAACTTCCGGCAAATCCAAACCTTCGCGAAGAAGGTTCACGCCGATCAGTGCATCGAATACGCCTTTCCGGAGATCGCGAAGAATCTTAACACGATCCAAAGTACTCACTTCGGAGTGCAGGTAGCGGCACTTCACTCCAACTTCGGTGTAGTACTCGGCCAAATCTTCCGACATGCGCTTGGTCAACGTGGTAATCAGCACCCGTTCGTTGCATTGGGTCCGCTTGCGAATTTCGCCCAACAGATCGTCAACTTGGCCCTTGATCGGACGGATCTCTACTTCCGGGTCGATCAAGCCCGTGGGCCGGATTATCTGCTCCACAAAAACTCCGCCAGTCTTCGTCAATTCATAGGGGCCCGGCGTAGCTGAAACATAGATCACCTGATTGACGCGGTTTTCAAACTCCTCGAACGTTAGAGGCCGATTATCCAAAGCGCTTGGCAAACGGAACCCATATCCAACCAGGTTTTCCTTGCGCGACCGGTCGCCGCCGTACATGCCTTTAATCTGCGGGACGGTCTGGTGACTCTCGTCGAGGAAGATGATGTTATCTGGGGGAAGATAGTCGAGCAGGGTCGGCGGCGCTTCGCCCGGCAAGCGGCCGGAGAAATGGCGGGAGTAATTTTCAATTCCGTGACAGTATCCGATTTGCTTGATCATTTCCAGATCAAATTTGGTGCGCTGTTGTATCCGTTGCGCTTCCACCAATTTGCCGCCGTGCTGAAGCTCCTTAAGCCACCAATCAAGCTCTTCTTCAATCGACACCATGGCCTTTTCCTTTTGAACAGGAGTTAGGACATAGTGGGTCTTCGGGTAAATAGTAATCCGTTGGAGCGTTTCTTTTATCTGCCCGGTTAAGGGGTCGAACCGCGCCAGGGTTTCAATCTCATCCCCCCACAATTCGATGCGGTAAGCGTAGTCATCATAAGTGGGGAATACTTCAATCACATCGCCGCGCACGCGGAACACTCCACGCTTGAAGTCGATGTCGTTGCGTTCGTAAAGAATCTCCACCAACTTTGAGACGATGTCCTGCCGCGACATTGTCTTCCCCTTGTCGAGTGGCAACAGCATCCCGTAATAAGCTTCCGGCGAACCAAGGCCATAGATGCAACTGACTGAGGAAATGATGACCACGTCTCTTCTCTCAAACAGTGATCGAGTGGCCGACAACCGAAGCTTGTCGAGTTCATCATTGACCGTCGACTCTTTTTCGATGTAAGTGTCGCTCGACGGCATGTAAGCTTCCGGCTGATAGTAATCGTAGTAGCTCACGAAATACTCAACGGCAGCCTGTGGGAAGAAGTTGCGGAACTCACCATACAACTGGGCGGCGAGAGTTTTGTTATGGGCAAGGATCAGCGCCGGTCGGCCGGACTGTTCAATAATCTTGGCCATGGTGAACGTCTTACCAGATCCGGTAACGCCCAACAATACCTGATCACGCTCGCCGGTGACGAGACCGCGTGACAGCTGCTCAATCGCTTGTTCCTGGTCGCCCTTAGGGGTGTAAGGGATGCCCAACTGAAAACCCATACTTCCAGTTTACGACTGGGTCTTCAATAACCGCTCTCGCTCGGCATTAAATTCGCAACCAAGCAAGGCGATGGCGGCCAGCAAGTACATCCAAACCAGCATCGCGATGACGCCGCCGATGGACCCATACAGCACGTTGTATTGCGCCAAGTGGCTGACGTACCAGGCGAAGGCTTGGGTGGTGATTAGCCAAAGCGCCGTAGCCAGCAACGCCCCAGGCCAGACGTTGCGCCATCGCTGACGCCGGTTAGGGCCGAAATAATACATTACAGCCATCACGCCGGTTATCGTGCCTAGTTCCAGCAAAAAGCGAATAGTGGAACTGATGAGACGAATCCAGCCGCGGATTTGAACATCGTCCCCAAATCCACCGATGCGGCGGAAAAATTCCCGTTCGATATTGTCGCCAAACAAAATCAGGGCTGAAGCGAAAACGGCGGGAAGCACGGTGGCCAGTACAAGCATCACTGCCACCAGGCGTTGCTTAACTATGGGCCGGCCCGTCGGAATCTTGTATACAGACTGAAAGCCTTCCATTAAACTGGCAATCAATCCGGAAGCGCCCCAAACGGAAAGCAATGCCGCCACGATGATTACGAATACCGGACGCGCTCCACGTACGGTTACACTTTGCTGGATGAGCTCCTCGGTTCCGGGCGGCACCACGTCGAATAGAAACTGCGCCAGGCGCGTGGAAACAGCGCTTGCGTTGGCTTGAACCAGAATTGCTGTTATAGAGGTCAGCACCGGAAACAATGCCAGCAATCCGGAATAGGCGGCCGCTTTCGCCACACCCAAACACCCATCCATTTGCGTTGCGATCAGTGCCCGGTTTAACAGTAGAAAAAACTGCCTCATGCTTTTTCGATTTTCCGATCTTGCCATAACCGCCTGATACCGGCAATCCAAACAGCAAGGCTTAGAAGTGCGAAAAAGCGCGGCTCCCATCCCGCGGAATAATAAAAATCGACAGTTCCCTTGGATCCAGCCAGCGGTAAGGCTGTCAGGAAGCCAATCTTATTGGAGCCCAATGGCAGCGTCTTGCTTCGCTGCACCGCCTTCCAGCCTGCATCATAATTTACCGCCACAGCCAGTTTATAACCTTCCTCGAAATCGCCATCAACACGGAAATGATTGTTGTCAACCCATTGCAGTTGGAGCTTGGGGCGTGAGGGGTCGTCCATCGCCTTGATGTAAGGTTCCAGCAATCGCATTGAACCGTGGCGTGGCGGCTTTGCGGGAAGTTCAACATCTTTCACAAGCAGTGCAACCGGCGCGTACGGCAATTCGTAAAGGTAGTCGTTGTTCCCCACCGGACTGGCGATTAGAATACCGTCCAGCTTGTTGGGATACTTAAAGTCCCGATAGTATTCGGTTGATTGGGGGCCGTGGATGACAGCATAATCAACGCCCATGGCCCGCAACTGCCAGATGGTGTTCTCCGCTTCCTGCCCTTGTTGACTTAGGATGTCCGTACGGATTTGGTAGATCATGTCCACCGGCATGCGGTTGCTTAACCCGGTTTCAAACACGCCGCCGATTTGCGGCTCCGGAAACCAGGAATTCAGATAGAACCGTGTGCCCCCACTGACAAATACTCTTCCAGGTTGTTGCAACTCATCCAAGCGCTTGGCGGTTGCGTACTCCACCGTTTGTTCCTTCGCTGATGGCTGCCATTTGTCCCATCGGTTGTAGAGAAAATTCCAGGTATTCGGAGTCAGGTATAGTAGCGTCACCAGCAGCGTAAACAGCATGGGCCATCGCAACCACCATTTTCCGGAGTGCACTGCGACTCGTACAGTCTCAACACTGGCAAGGATTAGGAAGCATTCAAATTCAATGGCGTAACGGCGTGATTCCGGAATCGTGTTGATGTCGTAGGCGTAGAACGCGCTCACCATTAATCCGAATGCGAACAAGCAGGAGAGAACGAAGCAGTAATAGCGCTGCTTGGGAAACTTAACAAACAGTAAACGGATGATCAACAGCCCGGCCAGCCAACCCAGAAACATAAGCCGTTCCGCAGTCTGCAGTTTGTATCCAAAGGCATCTTGCGGCCAGTTAAAAGCCATGGTGTAGATGAAAGAAGGCGTAAGCCAAAAGCAGGAAAGCCCATAGCCCACCATTCCGGCGTCAATAATTCGTCGCGGCTTGAACTCGTCCACGCCCCACATGGTTGTGATAAGTAATACCGTACAAATCGCCAGGGCCAGGCCCGCCACCCAATTGGTGAGAACGGTAAGAGCCATCATCGCTGCCGCCAGAAGCAAGGAAGCCCAGTCGTTGCGGCGCGCGGCCCTCCAACTCGCGCACAACGAAGCGAGCAGGAAAACGAAACCCACCGTGTGCGGGCCTTCTCCGTATTTCACCAACACCTGCAAGCGCCAGGGAATCTGCATGAAACCGCGATCGCGGTCGATAGTGCCAATCAATTCATATAGCGGCGAAAGGATGGAGACCAATATTGCCGCGCCGAATGCGTTAGGGCGCGTGCCCGTGAACGTCCGCACAAATAAAAACACAGCAGCCGGACTCAAGCATGCTGTTAGATATACGATCACGCGGTAGATTTGAGCCGGATCGAGCCACGGCAAAATCCAAATCCACAGCGCCGTGAAAAAGGGTAACAAGGGCAGGTAAATGAATTGAGCCGGCAAGCCGCAATATTGAAGGGGACTCCAGCCCCAAGGGTTGGGATGTTGGCTGAAGAAGCGCGCCATGAACACGTAGCCTGGTTCGATGGAGCCCCTATATGGCGAAACACCCGGCAGGAACATTGGAAAATTAAGGGCGATATTAAAGGCCGTGATGAGAAATGCGAGTAATAGATTGAGCCGCAATTTAGTGCCGCTTCCTTCTAAATGGGACAAGCAACAAGAATCCGGAAAAGCACAAAGAAGCAACCGTGATGTATCCGCCTGCTCTATTTTCCAGCGGTTTTTCAAACTTCACGTCGATAGTTTGTTCCCCGGGCGTGGCTTCAATTATAGTTTGCCCCAAGGCATCTTCGCGCACTTTCAATTCCGCGCCACGCGAGTAAGCATGCCACGCGGAATCATAAGTCATCATGGCCACTACCGATTCATTTTGGCCAACAGTGGCATTGATCCGCAAATGATCCCAAGTCAGCCATTGCGTTTTCGCCGGTCTATCAGGCCCTTGCTCCAGCATATTGGCGTAAGTTGTCAACCCTTCAATATTGGCTTCCTGTGGCACAGGCGTCAGCTTGGCAAGTTGCGCCTGATCGACGACGCGGGCCAAGCTTTGGTAACGGCGGGGAACGCTATAAATGCGATCAAAAGGAGTAAATTCCTTCAGCACCGGCAGCTTCCCTTCATACTTATTCGGGAAACCGAAATCGATGTAGGCCTGCTTGGAACCGGGCAAATGGACGATTATGCAATCGGTTGCGAAGGCTTTGTACCAAAGCAGGTCACGCTCTGGATTGTTGCCCATTTGCGTTTCCCACTGCATCACCATATTGTTGGGATTCTGAAGACCCTGTTCGCTGCCCCCGCCAACCTGCGCTTCGGAATACCAGGCGTTCCACCAAAATCGAACAGTACCGGTGACCATGCATTTTTGACCAGGAATGTTTTCATGCACCCACTCGGAGATTTCGTATTCTTGGCGCTGCGTGTAATCGGACCGAACGTAATATTGCCATGGGTGCTTCAGGAAGTGGCGGCCAAAATAGATTGTCGCGGCAACCGTGACGGCTGCAAGTGCCGGCTTCAACCAACGATTAGGAAAACTCGTCCAAAGGCGGCGGATCAGTTCGACAAACCCTAGAATCAGAACCATATCGAGTTCTGGCGCCATCCGCTCCGGCTCACCGGAAACACGAAAATCCCAGTAGTAGTTGCCCAAGACATTTAAGCTGAATATCAATACGCTCCCCGTCACAAAAACCGCGTAACTCTTCGAGCTATCGCCTTTAGCCCACAACCAACTCACGATCGCGAACACCACCAGACAAGCGATCAACAGCGGAAGCGATCCCCTTGTCATGGGTTTTGCCACGTAGTGCAAATTCCTGGCGGTAATGCTTAAGAAAGAGGGCGTCAACCAAACCGCCGAAAGTCCATAAGCCAGCATCCCTATGCCCGCGCCGCGCACCCAAACCATCCAATCTTTCCGGCCAACGAAGACCGCCCAACATAGGATTGGGAAGAAAATAGCCAAAGCCGTGGCGCCATAGAAATTATTGCTGACCGCCCAAGCAGCCCCCAAAGCGGCTAGTGCAAAGGCGACAGGATTTCCACCCTGCAAAGCAAAGAAACTGGCGATCAGCGTGGGGCCCAGGATCGCTAACGAGGACATATGCGGCCCTTCACCATAGCGCACCAATGCGCTCAAACGTTGCGGAAACACCTTGTATGAATCGGCGCGAATATGTTTCAGAAACAAGAACGACGGCGAAACGGTGGCAACCGCTAAAGCCGCCAGCAACCCTGCGGTCTTGCAATTTGAGCCTAACCTGACCAACAAAAAGACGCCCGCAATACCGAAGGCGAACATAATCGCCGTGTACATGTGGTAGGCGCGCGCAGGAACGATGGGAAGCAGTTTGGTCAAGCCCGCTGTTGCATAACGCAGGCCTGGAGGATACACAAAATCAAACCGCGTACCGCCATACCAAAGTGGCTGCCATTGCGGATGCGGCCAATTTTCGGCCAGCATGCGGCCATCGGATATAAAGGTGGCATCAATCGATCCCCAATTTTCCATGTACTTCAAACGGAATTTAGGGCCAATCAAAAGTGCGGCGAGAGTGAAAACAACCAGGCACTCCAGGAGAACAACTCGGGTTCGCGGCAATGCTACCCCTTCACCCGTCCGGCAGCGGCGGCCCCGGCCATGTAGCGCCTGCTGAGGCTTTCAAATTGCCGACGGCGCCAAATCCCATGCGTGTGCAGCCAGTATTGCGCGGTTACCGTCAAAATAGAAAGGCCATACCGTGTGCTTTGCATGAAGCTGGCTGATGATGCTTGTGGGAAATATCGCGTGGGTACCGGCACCTCCGCAATCTTCAAACCAGCGTGAACGAACTGCGCGATGATTTCCTGATCGAAAATAAAATTGTCGGAATTCATCTCAACGTTGACCGACTCAAGCGCATCTTTCCGATATGCGCGATAGCCTGTGTGGTATTCGGCAAGCTTCAGACCGAAGGTTACATTTTCCACCCAAGTCAGAAACCGGTTGGAGATATATTTCCACCAAGGCATGCCCTGCGCCATTACGTTGCCGGCCAACAAACGAGACCCGAGGACCACGTCGGCCATACCATCTTGAATTGGCCGGATTATTTCCGGCAGTAAAGTGGGGTCGTATTGATAGTCGGGGTGAACCATCACAATGATATCCGCCCCAGCTTTAAGCGCCTCGCGATAACAGGTTTTTTGATTGGCTCCGTAACCGTAGTTGCGGTCATGCACGAAAATTTCCAGACCCAACTCGCGAGCGATTTGCAGCGTTTCGTCTTTACTGCCGTCGTCCACCAGAATTACCAGATCCACCACTTCGTGGGGCAGTTCCGTATAAGTCATTCGAAGCGTCTTCGCCGCGTTGTAGGCGGGCATCACAACTACGACCTTCGGTTTTGACTCCATCTGCAAAATAAACCCTATTTTCCTTTGGCGCAAATTACGAACTGATAAGCGAACAGCTTCATCCAAACATACGCGAACCAGTAATTCAGCCTCTCCCCAACACCAACCGTCAGAACCCGGTTCCAAGTTGGAAGTACCCGCGAAACAGGTATCGACGTGGGCTTGATTCTCTCGATAGTATAGCCTGATTGGGCGAAAAGGTCGCGCCAACCGTCCCACGTGAAGAAGTGCAAATGCGTTTTGTCAAAAAGCCCATTTTCATCCTTGGGGAAACGTCCGGTCAACACAATCGCGCGAAAGTACCAGTGGCCGCTATTTGGTAGGGAGGCTACCAGTACTCCTCCTGGCTTCAACTTGGTTCTTAGTTGACGCAACACTTCAGCGGGATACAGCAGATGTTCCAGCACGTCTGCACAAACGATGTAGTCAAAAAGCCCGCCTATCGGTGGTAGGCCTTGGTGCAAATTGGCTTCAATCAGATTCATG
>JAYVXT010000758.1:0-3500 GCA_043785065.1 Bryobacterales bacterium
GCGATTGAGGCGGCGGGCTGTGACGCGGCCAGGGTTGCCATCGCGCTGGGCCCCGGTGGGATTGACCAGCGATTCGATCCACTTGGTGACTGCCGCCACATCGGCCCTCGGCGGACGAGCCGGACCAGGAGGCGGCATAGTTCCCGCATTCAGCCGGTCCAACACATTTTCCAAAACGGTGGTTTGCTTCAGGGCGTGCGACGGATCGCGAAAAGCATCGAAGCTGAGGCTGGCGGTCTTTTGCTTATCGTTGTGACAAGCGGCGCAATGGGTGGCGAGGAACGGCTGGACGGTGTGTTGAAACGTGGCCGCTTGATCCTGCGCCCATGTGGCGGATGTGGCAAGGAGCGCGGCAATGCTGAGCGAGCGAGGCATCATGGAAATGAGTTTGTCCATTCTGATTGTACAGCAAGCGATTGGAGCTATAATGCAGTCATGCCAACCGCCGTTCTGGTTCCGCTGTCCGAATACCTCGGCCAAACCTATCACCCGGATTGTGACTATATAGAGGGCATCCTTGAGGAGCGCAATGTAGGAGAGATAAGCCATAGTGAGACTCAATCAGCGCTGACTGTCTATGCCCGTACTCATTTTCCCGATTTCTGGACAGGGGTCGAAGTCCGGGTGCAAATTAAGGCCGATCGCTTCCGCATCCCTGATGTGACGATCATGCGTGGCGCTAAGCCATCGGGACGAATCATCACCACGCCACCGGAAGTCGCCGTTGAGGTTCTCTCGCCTGATGATCGCGTTGCTGCTGCTCAAGAGAGGATCGACGATTACCTGGCCTTCTGCGTTGCTTGCGTATGGGTAATAAACACCGACACGCGCCGGGCGTGGGTGCACACGAATGACGGATCGCGCGAAGCCAAGGACGGTTTTTTGCGCAACCCAGTTGGGGACTTGGCGATTCCACTGTCGGCAATTTTCGCCGAGTGACGCTTCCGCTAGCCAGGCCAATCCATGGCCCCCGCGTAGATGGAACCTAGCAATAGTTCGCAGTTAATTGAGGGCAGAGAAATTCGCGCATCTTCGCCATGATGATGCTGAAGCAGCCAAGAGTCATTCGGCTGCCGGGTGTAGTGCTCCACATGGAGATCATCGAAGTGGAAGATCAGGTAATCCTTGAGCGATGGGATTTCCCGGTAAAGGACAAACTTCAGGCCGCGGTCATAGTTCGCGGTTGAGGGCGAAAGTACCTCGATGATGACCACCGGATTGGTATAGACATCCTTGTTTCCAGCATAGGTCTCAATCGGGCCGCAAACTACGGACACATCCGGATAAAACTGATCACCAAGAGGGGTTCGTATTCGTAAGTCTGAATTGATGGCAACGCAACTTTGCCCTTCCAACTGAAGATCCAGCTTCGAGAGAGCTTTCGAGGCCAATCGCGCATGACGGGCTGTTCCGCCTGACATGGCGAACATTTCCCCGCCAACGAACTCGCTTTTGTAGTTGGCCGCGCGTTCAACGGCGACGTAATCCTGCTCGGTCAGCCGTGCAACGGGTAAAGTTCTCATGTGTTAATTATCCCAAGTTTCCTTAGATTGCGGAATGCCAAACATCTATTCTGTCTGCATCAACACTACAACATTCTTTTGCCATTCTGGAGTGGCGCCTTTCAAGATTGCCTGCCACACTGAATCAGCTTTTAACTCTTCTGTTGTCGGTGGATGTTTGTAGTGGACAGCGAACATCGCCGCCAATTGGCGTTTGTCATAACCGTTCGCCGTTCCCATGCCCTTAAGGAACATTTTTGTCAGCGCTCTAAACTCAGGTCCGGATCCTTCGAGAGCCCACTTCCAAGCAGGGTGCGGGTCACCAGTCCGGCCGGCAATATTCCAATCTCCCCAAGCTGCCAGCATGGAGAGATAAACATGGACCTGAAACCATTCTGGCTTCCTGGAAACTATGCGATCCGTTGCCAGCAAAGACAGGGTGTCCCCAGGCATCAGCAGCATAGTCGCATAGTTGCGAGCCTCCTCCCGGTTTTCGGAACTGATCGCAGCGATTATTTTCCTCTCAAAGAAAGGAACAGCCAAATCGCTGCGCCGTTTTATGAAGGACATCAAATCCTTCGTATCAATGTCTGCACCACCCTTTCCATTTGAAATTGGGAAGTTTTGCTGAAGCCAGGTTTTTTGAACTGATTCGGGCAACTCCCAGGGGACAGGCTTACTTTTATCCGCGATCAATTCATCCGCGCTCTTGAAGGCCAGCCGCAGTGCCTCTTGGAGTTGCCCTTCCACAACAACTCTAGCCACGGAGTCGGTCTTCAATTGAATAGCGGTAGGCTTTCCGCCATATCGATCAACCATTGCCCGTCCCCAAGCGTGGGCCGGACCAAAGGGCCGAAGCATTTCCTTACCGATCTCTGCTGCGCACAATTCTCGAATGCCCTTGACTGGAGACTCCAGCGCCGCATATAGGACTGCACTGCAATACCGGGCTGCTAAATTCCCAATTTTAGGGTCAACTTTTGCTAGGCGTTCAATCAGCCGAAAACCAGCCAAATTTTGCGGGATATCCCACGCGATTGCACTCATGGCTTTGCCCCTTTCTTCGGGCCGTCCGTCCTCGATCCACTTCAAGACGAACCTCTCGAAGACTGGAAGAATCAGGTCACTCTTTGCTTGAGCTAAGCCACGAATAGCTGCGGACGCCGCTTCCGGAGCCCCCGCATTCAACTGCCCCTCGACAAATTGGATTTGCTCTTGGTCCGAGCAACGCAGCAATTTGCTTAGGCCGGGAAGTGGCGCGGGCATTTGCGCCGATAGCTGGCTTGTAGCAATCATTCCGGCTATAAGCCAACGCGTAAGCATGTTTACTTTACCGCCAAAATTGCGCCCGCTTGATCCCGCGCCCACACGGCGGATGTGGCAAGAGAGCGGAAATGCTGAGCAAACGAGGCATCATGGAATGGAGTTAATCCATCCTGATTGTACAGCAAGCGATTAGAAATACAATGCAAGGCATGCCATCCGCCGCTCTGGTCCCGCTGTCCGAATACCTGGGCCAAACCTATCGCCCGGATTGCGACTACGTTGAGGGCATACTTCAGCAGCGCAATGTGGGGGAGATAAGTCATACCGAAGCTCAAACGGCTTTAACTGTCTACACCTATAATCCTTTCGACGGTTTCTGGTCCGGAGTCGCGGTCCCGGGTGCAGGTGAAGGCTGATCGCATCCGAATATCGGATGTGATGATCATGCGTGGAGCCAAGCCAACCGGACGCATTATTACCGCACCACAGGAAGTAGCCGTTGAGGTCGGAGTTTCTTGCGTATGGGGAATAAACTCCGAGACACGGCGGGCATGAGTGCAGGCGAATGATAGATCGCGGGGAGCCAAGGACGGCTTTTTGCAGCAATCCTGCGGGGGACCTGGCGATTCCGTGGGCGGCAATTATCCGAACCAATACCACGGCCCCGGGCACAGACGGAGCCTAGCTATAATTCAGAGTGAATCAAAGGAAGCGCAAGGCGCGCTTGTTCGC
>JAYVXT010000759.1:0-3496 GCA_043785065.1 Bryobacterales bacterium
TGTGCAGGTATACCAGGTAATCCTTTTCGGCGATGGATTGATCAGTCAGCAAATCAGGGAATACGTTTTCCTGCGTAACAAGCGCGCTGCCCCAAGGGGCGAAAGAAGAGGCGGGATACAACCGCGCCGCTCCGAAACCGCCCACGGCGTGCCCCCCGCTAAGAATCGCGGAATTCGTCAAATGCTCCCATCCGGTTGGCCCGTTTAGTTGCTTTTGAAGCAGCCAGCAGAACAGGGGGATCTGGGTTCTTGATTTTTCGATAAGCGCCGGCGCTCCCATCGATTCCAATAGATTGACGTTGATGTATTCCACATAGATGGATGGTTTGCTATTGTGGATGACTTGAAAATATAGACAAATGACTCCGTCGGGAAAATGCTTGGCTTTTTCCACGGCCAACGACAATTCTTGCGCCGTATCCGCGCGATTGCGCATCAGTTGCGGCCATTGCGAAATGACGGCAAGACGCATTTCGTCCAACTCCGCACGGTACAGGCTCTGCCCGGTCGTCACGCCAACTTGAATCAGCTTTCCCGGGGCCCGCAAGTAGGTCAAACCCTTGGCATGCATTAAGTGTAAATCTTTAATCAAAATCCCCTCCTCGGGTCAGCGCGCCACAGCAGACTGAATTTTCTTAATTGGTCAAAGGCTTGAAATTTACTTCAACGATTGTTGAAGATTGCACTGGCTTGTTGTCCAATTTGGCGGGCGAGTATTTCCAGTGGCGAATGGAATCTTCGGCCGCCGCCGCAAGCACCGGATGCCCGCTCAAAGCCTTTACTTTGGTCACTGCGCCTCTTTCATCAATCATGACCTCACACTTTACGGCGCCCGAAATCTTTTCCCGTTTGGCGAGGGCCGGATAAATCAGATCTTCGCGTTTTATTAACATGGCTTGGGTAATTGATTTTGTCACCCCCACGCCCGGTACGGAAGCAGGAGCGATGGTGGAAGTTGTCCCCGGATTGATCGGCGGAGCCTGAAGCTGGGGCGTCGCTCCCAATTGCGTCGCCGCGCCAGGAACCTGCTGCGTCACCTGAGGTTTCATTAGAGCAGGTTCGGCGGGGGCTGGTTGCTTTAAGAACAAAACGCCCAGCAAACTGCGAGTGCCTCCGGCAGTCTCAATGGTCTTGGCGCTTTCCTGCGTGATTGCGAATTGGATTCCCCTTTTTTCCACCACCCTTTCAAGGACGCCTGGCTTGACGCCCGATTTCAGATGGCCGACCAAGTCATCTTGGGTCAATGGATTTCCATTAGATAATTGAGCCACTTCCCCCGCTTCCACTTCTGCTTCCGTGGGTTTAGGAGGCTCCGGAGCGCGGTAATTATTTACAATGACATCGATTACGGAACGGTCTAAACCGGTTTTCACAAGATTCGACCGGTCCTCTTCGGACAACTTAAAATCCACTCCCAGTGATGCTATATAGTTAGATAATTCCTGGCTGGTCAATCCGCCGATTTGTATGGCCTTAAGCAGGCCTTCTTTAGTTATGGGTCGCTGTGCAGGGTTTTGACCAAGCAACGGCAGAATGAGAGAAAGTGTTAAGGCCGCGCAAGCAAGCCTTGACATTTGACTGCTTATAAATCTAGATACATTCATAGGTCTTTTTAACCTTATTCGTGTCTGCCTGTTGCCGGGCTCTGGTTTCAAGCCGCCAAAATGGCGCGCCTATTCGCCCGTTTACAAGTTAGCTATGTTTGAACTATAAAGCAGAGTTGGGTTTGCATCAATCCAGCGATTTACCGTAGTCCACTAATCACTGGGTCTAAAGTCTAGGTGAGCCTAGGTAGAGACCCCTAGATGAAGAAACAGCAATTCCACGCGGATTGCGGCTTCATCGTGATAGTATCTGTTCGATATGCATCGTCTTCTTTTTCTATTCCTGATTGGTTCCAGTTTCTCTGTCAGCCAGCAGCCCTTTCACTTAAGGCAAGGTGACGTTGTGGTGTTCTACGGAGACAGCATCACCGACCAGAAGATGTACACCGTGTTGGTGGAAACCTACGTGCGCACGCGCTTCCCGAAACTGGACGTGAAGTTTGTCCATTCCGGATGGGGCGGCGACACGGTGAATGGCGGTGGCGGCGGCGCCATCGACGAACGATTGAAACGGGATGTGATCCGCTACAAACCAACCGTAATGACCATTATGCTGGGGATGAACGATGGGCGATATCGAGCCTTCGATCAGACCATTTTCGACATCTATGCAAAAGGGTATGAACACATGCTGGACGTGATGAAGCGCGGTTCTCCCGATTTGCGGCTGACACTTATCCAACCTTCGCCTTATGATGATGTAACGCGTCCCACCGGGTTCGCCGGCGGGTACAATGCGGTCTTGTTGCGATTTAGCGACTACCTGAAGGAACTGGCTGAAAAGCGTGGAGCAGGCGTTGCCGACTTGAACAATCCCTTGGTAAAGGTGCTTGAGAAGGCCATGGCCCTTGATGAAAAGGGAGCTCTAGCAATTGTTCCTGATCGCGTTCATCCGGGTTGGGGCGGCCACTTGATCATGGGGGAAGCGCTGCTGAAAGCGTGGAATGCCCCGGCTGTTGTGACCAGCGTGGAAATTGATGGAGAGAATGGGCAACTTCTTTCGAGCGCCAAATCGGCAGTTACGGACATAAAGAGCGACGGCACAGGCTATAAGTGGAAGCAGGTGGATGAGGCTCTCCCCATGCCGCTACCCACGCCATCTACGTTGCCAGGGCTAATGCTAGCGGTGAAATCCTCGGATTTTACAGAATCGATGAACAGCCAAATGCTTCGTTTGAAGGGAGCGAGGGCAGGGAATTACTCGCTAAAGATCAATGGGACGAAGATCGGCGAATTTACGGCGGTTCAACTTGCGACGGGAATCAACCTCGCCGAACTTGAGACTCCGATGATGAAGCAGGCTCGGGAAGTGTTCAACCTCACCGTCAAGCGCACCAACGTCCACAACTTGCGCTGGCGGCAATTGGAAGTCCCCATGGCTTCAGACAATTTGGGCACTCTTCCTGCGATTCTAGACAACTTGAATGCGTTGCGCGATGAATTGGAAGCTAGGCAAATTGCCGCGTCGCAGCCGGCTGCGACATATTACGAATTGGCCATCCAATAACCTCGAAAGAATCTGTTGTGGATCTCCGGTGGGGCACCCTCTCCAACGAAGATCCATACACCCTCTATTTTGGTTCTGGCTCTCCGTTGATTAGCCGCAACAATTCTTTGGCCGGCTTAAACCGGCCCACTCGTTTTTGCGGTACATCCACTTTCTCTCCGGTCTTTGGATTTCTGCCTATGCGAGCTTTCCGCTCTCTGGAAAAGAAAATTCCGAAACCGCGAATTTCAATTCTTTCCCCCCGCGCCAAGGCTTGGACCTTCCCCCCGATCATCGCGTCCAAGACCAGTTGTGAATCTGTCAGAGTTAATTCACAGACTCTGCTGATTTCCCTAATGAGATCTTCTTTAGTAAGAACACTCTTACTGGTAGACGTTGCTGTTGC
>JAYVXT010000760.1:0-11239 GCA_043785065.1 Bryobacterales bacterium
CCCATTTTCAGCTTCTGCAAATTAGCCAAATTGTCCGAGACAACGACACCTTCACCGGCGGCAGCCTTCGGGTACATCTCCTCGTGCTTGCCCGCAACAACAGGCAGCATTGCTTCGCGGGCGATGCCGGCAATGTCGCCAGTGACAATCATGATTGGTTCATTCCGGAAATTGATACGAACCGTGCGGATACCCTGCGCTGTGCGCACGCCATCAATTCCCAATACGTCGTCAACTACTCGCGCCGGAAAACGGTAGCTGCGATCAGTGATCGATTGGGAAGGAGACAAAAATAAATCAGGGTTCAGCCCCACGCGCATCCACTCGTTCATCGATTCATAACTGGCGCGCGTCAAGCCTCCCAGGGAAATCACCAGCGCAAGCGAAAGCATCAAAGCCGCCACTGTGCCCGAAGTACGCCGTGGCGATTGAATGAGACTATCCACCGCTAGCGCGCCTTCCACCGGCCGCACCAAACGCATCACCGGCCGCAGCAATCGGGCGAGCCAAACAGCGGCCCAGGGTGTGACCATCAAGGCTGCAAATACAGCTGCTAAATAGCCGCCATAAAAGAAAATCGGGCCGCCCCCGCTGGCCGCGAGACCGATGGCCAATGCGCCAAAAACAATTGCCAACATAGCGCGAACGCGATGCTCCCCATCCGTTAACTGCTGATACCGCCCCTTCTGCAAAGCTTGCACGGGATCCACGCGGGCGGCGCTGCGAGCAGGAATCCAAGCGGCAATGAGACTGGTGGAAAGACCCAGCACCAGAGAAAATAGGAGCAACTTCGGATTGGCCGATAACTCCTCGGCGCGTTGAGCAACACCGTAAACTTCACCCAGAAAATCTCCCAGCCCTTTGGCCATGCCGCGCGCGATTAGCACGCCAAACAATACGCCAATCACCGAACCGATCAAACCGAGAATTGCGCTCTCACCGAAAAATAGCGCTTGAATTTGGCCACGGGTAGCCCCCAACGCTCGAAGAATTCCGATCTCCTTGCGGCGCTGCGTCACAGCAATAGCAAAAGAATTGTAGATAATAAACATCCCGATAAACAGAGCAAAAAGACTAGTGAGGTCGGCCATCATGCCATATACGCTACTTAAAGATTCAAACTGCTTGCCACGCGCCGCAGGCGTTTCTACTTGAAATCCGGGACCCAAAGTCTTCTCTAAAATCTTGCGGCCTTGATCAACACCAACGCCTTCCTTTAACGCTATGTCGATCCGGTCAAAACGCCTGCCTCTCCCAAACACTTTTTGCGCCGCGTAAACATCCATGATGGCCAAGTTGCCGCCGAACGCCGAAGTCAATCCGCCGCTTTTCATTACGCCGCGGATGGTGAACGTCTTTGGGCCTTCCATCGTTTCCATTTCTACTTTGGAGTTAAGCTTCAAATCATTGGCGGCGGCGAATTCGCGGGTCACCATTAACGAATCGGGTTGAGCCAGAAACACCAGCGGATCGTCGATTGCTGAATCGTCCGCGCTTTCCAAATCGTAGTCGCGAAGGCTGCGGTCTCCAGTCATGTCAACCGCAAGCACCAGAATGTTACCCGGCGTTTTCAACTTCGGATTGATGGTGGCTTCAATCACCGGCACAGCCACGCGAACTTCGGGGATTGCCTGAATTTGCTCCAAAATTTCTTCACCAAAACCGGGCTCTCCAGCGGAAATTTGCAGTTCGGTTGCCCCCGCGATTCGATCCACCGTTTTGTGAAAAGCCTCCAGCACCGATTGATTCGCCGTGTGTATCCCAACGAATACTGCCACTCCCAACACGATGCCGACCATCGTCAAAACAGTCCGCAGCAAATGCTTTCGAGTGTACTGCCAGCTAATTAGATGGAGTAGTTTCATCGGCGCAAATCCTCAATGATCTGGCCGTCGCGCAGCGAGATTTGCCGTGAGCAACTCTCTGCCACTCCACGATCATGTGTAACAATCAGCACCGTCGCCCCTAGCCGCTGGTTTACATCACGCATCAAATTCAGGATGTCCACGCCGGTCGCGGAATCTAGATTGCCCGTCGGTTCATCAGCCAGCAGAACTGGCGGATAAACACTCAAAGCCCTGGCGATGGCTACGCGTTGCCGCTCACCGCCGGAGAGTTCTTCCGGAAGATGCTCCAGCCTATGGCCTAGGTTCACTAGGCCTAGCAGTTCGTTTGCGCGTTCCCGGATTTTCGCCGAAGGCCAATTGCGCAGATGCAAGGGAAGAGAAACATTTTCCACGCAGGTCAGCGTGGGAAGCAAGTTGAAAAATTGAAAGATGAATCCAATCTTGTCCCGGCGCGCGCGTGTTAGATCGTCGTCACTTAGTCCGGACAGCAGTTGGCCATCTAGCCGAATTTCCCCTTCGCTTGGACGATCCAGGCCACCGATGAGATTGAGAAGGGTCGACTTGCCGGAACCGGAAGGACCAATTAGGGCGACCATTTCACCCTTCTCAATTTTCAAACTAATGTCAGCAAGCGCGGTCACTCGCTTCTTGCCTTCAAAGTGCTTTCGCACCCCTGTCATTTCAATCATGAATTTGTGGAAGCGACCCTAAGTATTAATGATGACATACGGAGCCAAAAGGACGCATAATGATGATTTGAACCGATTCACACAATCCGCAATTTTGATTGCCGTTACCACGGCTGCTTCGCTTGCGATACGCCAGTGGTCCATTCAGGTTTTAAGGAACAAATCGCAAAGCGAGTCGTCACCCACGTCACTATTGGCCAGGGCACTGAAGACCCCGTCTCTGCTCTGGTGCCTGTCCGCGGCATTGGCTCTAGCGGCCCATATGGGCGATTTTTCCGACAAGGATTTAAGCTACATCCGGCTGAGTATCGCCGCATTCGTTATCATCAGCTTGACGTTGGTGGCGGCCTCGGCCGCTATTCAAATTTTGGCTGCTTATGGACGAGGCCGGAACCTGCCCATCGCCACCGCTGGCATGTCGCGAGCCCTGATTCGAGTCCCCGTTTTCGGCATAGGCATCGTGGCCCTGCTGCGTGTCTTCGGCATGGACGTCACGCCGATGCTGACGGCCTTGGGTGTTGGTGGTTTGGCCGTTGCCCTGGCATTGAAAGACACGCTTGAAAACTTCTTCGCCGGCCTTCACATCATGGTGGAAACGCCCATTTCCGTAGGCGATTTCATCAAGCTTGCGGCCGAGGAAGAAGGCACGGTGACCGACATTGGTTGGCGCACCACGAGGCTTCTAACCACTAGCAACTCAACTATCGTAGTTCCAAATTCGAAGATCACTTCGGGAACTTTGGTGAACTTCAATCAGCCGAGTGCGAAGGCGGCAGTGTCGCTGCCGATTTGTGTTTCCGCCCGATCGGATCACAATCTGGTAAGAAAGTTGGCGATGGAAGCAGCAATGTCCACAGAGGGCGTGCTGGCGGATCCGGCTCCGATTGTTCTGGCCGATCCCGGTTGGACGCCGACGCACCTGGAGCTTAAATTAGTGATCTGGTGTGAGCGAAAATTGGGTAGCGGCTTGACCAAATCCGCCGTCGCTTTCCGCATTCTGGATAGCCTGGCGGCGGCGGGTGTGGAACCTGCGCCTCTGCCGCCTCCGGCGGACGCAAAATGATTCGAATCGGAATCGACTCCGGCGGCACTTTCACCGATTTCGTGGTCGACCGCGGCAACGGTTGCATTGAAACCTTTAAGCTTCGGTCAAACCCCGCGAATCCGGCCAGTGTGATTCAAGAGGGGCTATCGAAAATCGGCGCTGTCGCAAGCAGCGAAGTGATCCACGGATCGACGGTTGCGACCAACGCTTTGCTGGAACGTAAAGGCGCGCCCATGGCGTTTATCACGACCGAGGGCTTTGAAGATATTCTGCTGATTGGCCGGCAGCACAGGCCGTACCTTTACGACTTGACTCCGCCACCTCGCCGGTTGCTGCTGCCTCGGGAGCGAACGCTAGGCGTTCGGGAACGCATCTATTTCGATGGCGAGATTGGCACGCCCCTCGAAGGCGTGGCTCAGTTGCAGAAGCGCCTGGCCAAATTGAACGTTCGTTCTGTTGCGATTTGCCTACTGCATTCCTATCAAAATCCGATTCATGAAAAGCAGCTGGCCGAGGCGCTTGCAGGTGAATACATCGTGAGTTGTTCCCATGAAGTTTGCCCTGAATTTCGCGAGTTTGAACGGGCTTCGACCACGGCAGTGAACGCTTATGTCGGCCCTATGATGGACGCCTATTTGAGCCAGCTTGCCGAGAGCGTTCCGGCGAAGCTCTCCATCATGCAATCGAATGGCGGATTGATCGGCGCCGCGGATGCCGGCCGCCATGCTGTTCGTACGATTTTGAGTGGGCCGGCGGGCGGTGTTATGGGTGCCTTGCACATGGCCCGGCTGGCCGGTTTTGAGCGGATCCTGGGGTTCGACATGGGAGGCACTTCCACCGACGTGAGCCTGGTTGATGGCGTGCCCGTTGAGACCACGGAAGCGGAGGTGGATGGGTTTCCTGTTCGCATTCCGATGCTGGACATTCATACTGTTGGGGCTGGCGGAGGTTCGATTGCACGTGTGGATTCGGGCGGGCTGCTGCGAGTTGGGCCGGAGAGCGCCGGTGCTGATCCTGGCCCGGCTTGCTATGGATTGGGCGGGCTTGCCACTGTGACGGACGCTCATGTTTACTTGGGGCACATCAAACCCGACGCCTTTCTAAACGGGCAGATGCGGATCTTTCCGGAGCGGGCGGAGGCTGTGGTGCGGGGCATCGCCAAGCAGTTGAAAATCACGGCGGGTGAAGCTGCTCAAGGTATTTTGCGAGTGGCGAACTCGAATATGGAGCGGGCGATTCGGGCAGTTTCGATTGAGCGGGGCCATGATCCGCGTCGGTTTGCTCTAGTGGCTTTCGGTGGCGGCGGCGGGTTGCATGCTTGTCATTTGGCTGAAGCATTGGGGATGCGGACGGTGATTGTTCCGGCGTTCGCTGGAGTATTGTCAGCACTGGGAATGCTGGCGGCGGATCAGGTTCGAGACTATAGTGCAGGGGTGTTGGGACGGTCCATGCGTGAAGTGGAACAGCGCTTTCGAGAGTTGGAAAAGCGGGCCAAGGCGGAGATGAAAGGAGGAGTGCTTTCGCGGTCAGTCGACCTTCGCTATCAAGGGCAGAGCTACGAATTGAACGTTCCTTGGGGCGGCGATTTTCATCAATCGCATGAGAAGGTTTACGGATATAAGGATCAGTCCCGCGAAGTGGAACAGGTGACCATTAGGGTGCGAAGTAAACTGGGTACCAAGCCGCTAACGGGATTTCCTAAGGCACCCAAAGCAAGCGGTCATGGTCCGAAGCTGCTGCCGGAGTATGGGTCAACAACCTTGATCCTCAAGGGATGGAACTACCGGCGTGACGGCTGCGGCAACTTGATTATTGAACGGGTCCGCCGCCGGCCTGCTGCGCCTCGAGCTTGATTTCTCCGAACGTTGCTTCGTACTGCTGCACATTTTGTTGCATCACGTTCATGAGCATCTTTGCTTGTTGCGGGGAAAGATACACACCTTGGAAATTGTGGATGGTAACTGCATCCGGCGTGGTTTGGTTGACCGTTCCAAACATCAGGAACATGTCCCACAAGCTGGTACGAATCTGAACGCTGTTTGAGTAATGTTCCCGATAGTCAGGGGCATTGATCAATGTAATCTTGGGTTGCTGCATGGCGTGCATCATAAAAAGTGGAACCTCCGAAAAAAACGAAAGGGAGCGATTGGGCTCCCCTTGCGGTTCAAATTGTCCGGATCCGTTTGTTATGGCGGGGTCGACGGGGCTCGAACCCGCGACCTCCTGCGTGACAGGCAGGCGCTCTAACCAACTGAGCTACGACCCCAATACTACACGGCGTCCGTTTGTTTAGAATAGCACGCGGGTGGGGAAATACAAAATTTTGTGGGTGTTTTGATCGAAGACGTTATTGAGACTCTGAGCTGTTGTCTGCTGCTGAGCAGGCTGGCCGGGGGGCCAGCCGCAGACCAGGGGGTCTGCCCCACTTTTCTGGCTATGCCTTCCTTATGAATGCATATTTAAACTTAATGCTTATTCCCATTCGATGGTCGCTGGGGGTTTGTGGGTTAGGTCGTGGAAGATGGCGCTTATACCGCTCAGTGGTAGTAGTTCGGCTTTTAGCTGAGTCAAGAGATCAATAGGTAATGGGACGGAAGAGGCGGTCATTCCGTCGACGGAATGGATGGGACGCAGAACTACAGAATCGGGTCGATCCTCTGTGCCTAGCGGGATTAACACGACCGGGAATTGCCAGACTTGGCTTTCAAATCCGGTGGCTTCGGAGAGACGGCGGACGATGGCGTCTACTTCGCGCAGACGGTCTAAACGTTCGGCGGTTAGGCCGCTGCGACGGACGGACATTTCGTCCATGGGAACGGCTGAGGCGATGAGGCCGATGACTCGATTCACGATTGTTAGACGATTGATTAGTTCCGTTGCGCTTTCGTGATGCAAGGTTTCAACGGCGAGAACGGGACGGTAGCTGCGCGAATCGCCTTGCACACCGACTGAATGCACTGGGATAAGCCAACCATCGGGCAAACGGGAAATGGGTTCGTTTTGCTTTGCGCAAAGGCAGCGGATGGCGAGGCCTGGGCCGGGGAATGGGTGGCGATCAAGCAGGTCATTGGGAAGGCCGAGTTCACGGCCAATTTCGCGGACTTCATCCTTATAAAAAGAACTGAGGGGTTCGATGATACGGCCCGCATCCATCAATTTTTGAATGCCGGCGACGCGGTTATGGTGGGTTTTTATTAGATCGGCTTTGGCGGTTCCGCCGGATTCAATGGTGTCGGGGTAGATAGTTCCCTGCCCCAGGATCCAATCCTGATCGAGATAGTGGCCGGAGTTCAGCACTTTATCTTGCACGTCTACAAATGCTTCGCCGATTATCTTTCGTTTCTGTTCGGGCTCGTCGGCCCCAGCCAGTTTGCCGAGGAAGAAATCTCGGGCGTCTTCCACGCGGAAAGCGGTGGCTCCGAGGCGGGCAAAAACGCTTTTCACGAATTTCGTTTCGTCCTTGCGCATGAGGCCGGTATCGACATAGGCCCCTTGAACGCGGTCGCTGCCGAGCGCCTGCAGGCAGAGGGCGAAGGCGACAGTGGAATCGACGCCCCCACTAACGAAGAAGAACACTTTTCGATTGCCAACAACTTCGCGAATCTTTTCTTCGACGACGGGGATTCTGTGACGTGGCTCCCAGTCCTCAATGCAGCCGCAAATATCGAAGAGAAAATTACGGAGCAGTTTCATGCCATGCCTGGTGTGAACGACTTCGGGGTGAAACTGAACGCCGTATTGGCGCTTGGCGCCGGAACCAATAGCGGCGACGGCGCAGGTGGATGTTGTGGCCAACACCTCAAAACCGGTGGGTGCTTTGAGGACGGTATCGCGGTGGCTCATCCATACCGGCTCTTCGGCTTCGAGGCCTTTTAGCAAGGGGCTAGCCAAATTTGTGATGCGGAGACTCGCAGCCCCGTATTCGCCTTTAGTGCCTTTTTCGACGACGCCATCGAGCAAATGAGCCATCAACTGCTGGCCGTAGCAAATGCCGAGTACAGCGTGGCCGTCTTTTAAGATCGCCGGGTCCATAGTGGGGCTGCCAGCCTCGTATACACTGGCGGGACCGCCGGAAATTATAATCCCTTTGCGACCGGTTAGTTCTGTTGCGGGCGTTTCGCTTAGGCGGACCTCGGCGTACACGCCGAGTTCGCGAACTTTGCGCGC
This sequence comes from Bryobacterales bacterium, assembly GCA_043785065.1. Classification (GTDB taxonomy): domain Bacteria; phylum Acidobacteriota; class Terriglobia; order Bryobacterales; family Bryobacteraceae; genus JANXSF01. The sequence continues at coordinate 7,749 of JAYVXT010000760.1, forward strand.
GATTAGGTGTGTGTATTGCCCGCCTGTGTCGAGCACAGTGATCTGGGGTTGAGGGGCGTAATCGGTCATTCTAGGCTAACCGGTTCCAGATCCCCCGATTATCATCGGGGGCTAGTGTAGTGGTAAGGGGCGAATTAATCGCGGGCCCCTCCGGTTCGCTGCACGATGAGCTTCTTCGATGTCTCGAGAAGTTGCTTGGCTTTAGGCATTACTTCGATGGCTTTCAAGATCATAGGATCGTTTTGCACTCCAAGCTTGCGGGATTCTTCGGTGCCAAAAGCCGTCAGGTAAATTTCCCGTTTGAGAGAAGTTTGCGCCCAATCCTTGTTGGCGGCGAAATCGGCTTCGGAGAAATCGACCTTTTCCTTAAGGAGGAACGCGTGGAAATCGTTGAACACCTGATCGGTAAGTTCCCAGGTTTGGGGCAGCTTTGTATCGCCACGGGCGGAGAAGAACTTGGAGGTGAAGCTGAAGAAGGTATATTTGCGCAACAGTTCGATTTGGAACTTGTTGAGCTTTTCGGGGACAAACTTTTCGTCGGGAGCGATGCCACCGCCGCCGTAAACCTTGCGGCCGCTATCGGTCATGGCGACATCCTGGGTGTTTTGGGTTTCGACGTTCTTGCGATAGTAATAATCAAGGAAGGACGAGGAACTGTAGTCGCGTTGGATCAAGCGGTTGCTTGGAGTGTAATATTTTGCGGTTGTGAGGGCAAGGCCCGTGCCTTCGGCGAGGGGAAATACGGTTTGGACAAGGCCTTTGCCGAATGTGTTTTCACCGAGGATAAGAGCGCGGTCATGATCCTGCAAGGCGCCGGAGACGATTTCAGCAGCTGAAGCGCTGTAGCGATTGACGAGGCAAACGATGGGGTAATCGCGCTTGGGGGAACCGTTGCGGGCCAGGTACGGTTTTTCCGCCGAGGCGCGGCCACGATGCGATACGACGACTTGCCCGTTCTGAAGAAAGCGGCCAGCGACGGCGACGCCTTCGTTCAGCAATCCACCAGGATTTTCGCGAAGGTCCAGGATGAGGCCCTTGACGTTTTGTTCGCCGACGCGTTTCATGTTGTCTTCCACTTCGCGGGAAGTGTTTTCGTTGAACGATTCAATATCCAAGTGAAGAATGCCGGGCTTGACGAAGAAGGCGTCCTGGACGCTCTTGCGCGGGATTTCGTCGCGGGTGATATTGAAGGTGAGCGGCTTTTCGCTGCCTTCGCGGCCAGCGACGACTTGAACGCTGGTTCCCTTGGGACCTTTCAAGAGTTCGGCCACTTCAGAAACAGACATGTTAGTAGTGCGCTTATCGTTGACTTCGAGAATTGTGTCGCCAGGGCGAAGACCGGCTTTATAAGCGGGCGAGCCGAGGAACGGGGCGATGACGACCACTTGATGATTGCGTTCGGCGACTTGCATGCCGACGCCATAGTAGTGGCCCTTTTGGTCTTCGCGAAGATTGTTGTAATCCTTGGGATCGAAGAAGCTGGAGTGCGGGTCGAGAGTGCGCAACATTCCAGTGACGGCGCCTTTGTAGATGCCCTTGTCGGAAGTCACCTTGTCGGCGAAGTTGCCTTCAACCAATGTGTAAACCTTTGTGAAGGTTTTCAACGTTTGGGAGACATCATCTTCAGAAGCGGCGGCGACGCCGGTGACACCGGGTCCGTACAGGCCCCCAAGTACGGAGCAGATTCCTACTACCGCGGGATATAAAAGCAGTGACCGCCGGCTAGCCATCGGTGGAGAGCCCTCCCGGGACTCATCTTTATTATACGCTGGGAAATTTCGTTTCGTGGAGGCGTGGTTTACCTTACCTTAGATTGTGTAGACACACGTCTGCCTCCCTGTTTCATTTTTCGAGTATTAAAGCTTCCGGCCGCTTGGCGCTTCTTCCCTCTTCACTGCCAACCATAACAGCGAAACCCCAATGTTTATGGGGTTAATTCCTCGGATTCCCCAATCTTTGGAACTCTTCGGGTCTTTCATGTTTTGGCGACCGGTTACATTGTTTTTGGATACCGCGCGGACTTTTCCGTAGAAGATTGCTGGCCAGCAAATTTACCTTCTGCATTAAAGTAGCATGGCGGGTTGGGTGTGTTGGTGGCGGGGATGGGGTAAGTGGTTTGTTTTGAGAGTGAGAAAGTTGGGAATGGTTGGTGATTGGGGGAATCTGGAGCTGGAGAATGGTGAAAGGCATTCGATTCTGGTTGATGGATTTTATATATTCAGCCATTATCGGCTCGAAGAAAGAAAGCTATCCTTTCCCGAGCTTGGCACGAACGTCCTTCATCAAGCGAAACAGATGGTAAGGGTCAACCGGCGAGGGTAGGAAATCAAACCGTTCATAGAAGGCCTTCGCCTGTTCATCCTTGGCGTGGACGGCAAACGCCCTGATCCCGGCGATGTCAGCGGCTTGGATGGTACGTAACATGGCGTTTTTTAGAAGGCCCGCGCCCAGTCCTTTGCCCTGCCAGTTTGACGCCACGGCCAACCGCGCGAGCAACATGATCGGAACCGGATGGCGCGCCAATCCTTTCGTCAAACGCTGAGGCGCATCCTCGTATTCGACTTGACCGACAACAAGCGTGTAGTAGCCCACGACTTCATCTTCGCTCAGAGCTACATAGGTCTGCGAGGCGCCGGCTTGCTGATTTTGCAGCGCGTAACGAATGAGGAAACGATTGAGTGCTTCTCGATTGCAATCGAAGGATTCAATCGCGTGGCTACGTTGCAGCTTTTCAATGCGGAGCGGATAGGTCACTTCAGCACACGGCGCTCAAACACGCTAGGCTCTCGTAGAAGCTTGGCAAGGCGCGGAGCGGGTTTTACCGGCGCGTCTAGAGCTTTTTGAAACGCTCGCCACTGTTCAGCGTCGAGGCCGAACTTTTGTCGGTCCGGCAATGTTTCTTCGGCGCGGGCGAGAGCGCTCTCAAGAACGAACTCACTGACGGAGCGCTGAGCTACCTGAGCCGCAATTTGGAGGGTGCGCTTGGCCGAGGGAGTAAGGCGTAGATCGAGCTTTTCATTTCGCGTTTCGACGGTTGGCATTTGTGTTCTCCTTGGTTGCGGGTCCAAAGATAAGATAGCACATGCGCCAGACATTGTCATGACTTTTATGTCGACCATAATTGCCGGACATAAAGGACGTTATGTACGGCTATTGTTCATGCTTCCTTGCCCGCTCATGCGCCAATTGAACTCCGGTTAACCAACCGATCGAAGCCTGCTGTACACTTCTGAATATGGACATTGGAGAAAAACCAGCGCCTTCTGCTATTATGGTATCAAGAGCAGAGTCGCCTGCTCATGGAGGCAATGCAAAGATGGCGCGTAATATTAGGAAAATTGATCCCAACCTCAATATGGGGATGCATGAACTCGCCAACACAAGGGATGGGCCCGATTCGTTTTCCTTCCAACTCACGTATTCGAAGGACCAGATCGAGGACATTCTGGCTAACCTCGATAACCTCGTCAAAAATACAATCCTTAAGGCCC
>JAYVXT010000761.1:0-11234 GCA_043785065.1 Bryobacterales bacterium
GGCCCGCCAAAACCACTTCGTATCGCAACTCGAAGGCGGAGGGCGTCAAGCCCGAATTCGAAAGCCCCGTATTCGGGTTGGAAAAGTTTTCCAACACTCCGATTAAGGTAAAGTCGATTGAATTGGTGCGAGTTGGCAAGAACTATTTTGTGCGCGCAACCTCTACCGATGGAGTGGTTGGGATTGCGCGGACGAAGACTCCGATTGAAGAATATATTTCGGTTTTGTTAAAGGTCGCAGCCCCGTTTTTCATCGGCAAGGATATCCGCGATTTGGAAACGCTGATCGATGACATTTACTTAAAGAACTATAAGATGGCGGGGCAGCCATTTTGGGCGCCGGTGGCGTATGTGGAGCAGGCATTGTTTGATCTGTTCGGCAAGACCGTGCATAAACCGCTTTACGATTTGATGGGCGGCGCCGTTCGCAAGGAAATCCCGGTTTATCTATCTGGGGGAATCCGGGAAACTACGGCGGAGGAGGAAGTTGAAGTATACCGTGACGCTTTGGAGAAGACCGGAGCGAAGGCGATGAAGTTCAAGATTGCCGGGCGCATGTCGCACAATATTGACGCCATGCCGAATCGCACCGAGAAAATGGTGCGATTGGCGCGCAAGACATATGGACCTCAAATCACCATCTATGTGGACGCCAATGGTTGCTACACGGCGCCGAAAGCAATTGAAATGGGCAAGTTTCTGGAAGATATGAAGTGCGGATTCTTTGAGGAACCATGCCCTTGGGAAGAATTTACAGAAACGAAACGCGTGGCCGATGCCTTACGAATACCCATTGCTTTTGGCGAATGCGACACCAGCCTCTGGATGTTCCAATGGTTAATCGAGAACCGGGCGATCGATATCGTGCAGCCGGATATCAACTATAACGGCGGCTTTATCCGGGCGGCTCGGGTGGCTCGCATGGCAAGGGAAGCGGGTATGACCATTGTTCCGCACAACACGCAGACAGGCGCGGCGGCTGCGAATATTCTACATTTTGCGGCGGCCACTCCGAACATCGGACCGTCCATGGAATTTCCGTTCCGCGGCAAGGAAGAGACCGAATCGTGGTTTACTCCGCAATTTTCAATCAAGAACGGGATGATAGGGGTACCCAGCGGCGATGGCCTGGGCGTGGAGATAGATCCCGCCTACCTGGCCAAGGCCAAGAAAGTAGAAATGCCCTAACTGGGTTGTTGCGTTATTCCTGAATTATGGTGGCGTACCGGCGAACCTCTCGTGCGGCTTGTGAAGGGTGCGATTCGTTTTTCACGTTCTTGACCGCGTGTAGCTTGCTACCATAGATATTTGTCGCGCATCTCAGCCACACAACATAACCAACAGATCGCAGCCCCTAGTTGGCAGCAGATTTACCTTGGTGTCGCATTCACCACGATGGCCACTCTGTTACTGGAACTGGCCACCACTCGGATCTTTTCCGTAGTCTTTTACTACCACTTCGCGTTTCTTGCAATCTCCATTGCGCTGTTCGGCCTTGGGGCCGGTGGAGTGTTCTCCTATGTCGCGGCATCTTGGCGCGGATCGCTGTTCTCAAAGCTTGGGGCGCTATCCCTGGCTAACGCCTTAGCGCCCGTCGCCTCGCTTCTTTTCGTGCTCACTCGCAGCGGCGAATTTTCCAACTGGACCTTGGCCGGCGTCTACTTCTTTAGCGCCTTGCCATTTTTTCTGGCTGGGGCGATTGTCTCTCTGGCCATCTCCGAAACCATTGAACGAGTCCAAACCGTCTACTTCTTCGACTTGTTGGGGGCCGCATGTGGCTGCCTGCTGTTGTTGCCGTTCCTAACGCTGTTGAACGGCCCCAACACAGTTATCGCCAGCGGTGTTCTGTTCGCCGTCGCCGCTGCATTCTGGTACAACCTTTCGGGTTGGCAAATAATGCGGGCTTCCGCCGTCTTGATCGCCCTGTGGCTCACCGCGCTGATCGTTTACAACTTGAAGAGCCCAGTCATCGACGTCAAATACGCGAAAGGACAAACACTTAGCGGGGAAATATTCATCAAATGGAATGGCATTTCCCGCATTGCGGTATCGAAGGAGCCTTCATCGGGAATGACGCAAATCGTCATTGATGCCGATGCATCCACTGGCATTTTTGAATGGGACCTTGAAAATCTATCGGTGTTGCAGCGCAAGGATCTAACCGAACAAGGACCCGGCTTTCCCTATACCGTGCGGCCTGGTGCGAAGAGTCTGATTATTGGCCCCGGCGGCGGGTGGGACGTGGCGCGCGCTTTGTCCTCCGGTAGCAAAGATATTACAGGCGTTGAGATTAACCACATCATCGCCACCGATGTGATGCGGGATAAATTCGCCACACTCAGCCGTAATCTCTACACACGCCCCGAAATTCGCATCTTCGAGGAAGACGGGCGCAGCTACGTCCGGCGCAGCACGGAAAAATATCAAGTGCTGCAAGCAACTTTGGTGGACACCTGGGCCTCAACTGCCGCCGGCGCCTTCGCTTTATCCGAGAGCAACCTATACACCTCCGACGCTTTCTACGATTATCTTTCGCACCTTACCGATGATGGGTTGATGGCATTTACCCGCTGGGGATTTGATCCTCCTCGCGAATCCTTGCGGCTTCTTGTGCTGGCGCGCACGGCGCTGGGGCAATTGGGAGAAACCGATTATGCAAAGCATGTGATGGTGGTCCGCGAAGGGCAATTGAAAGGTTGGGGCGCTCGTGATACTGTCCTCATTTCCCGCAAGCCCTTCACTGATGCCGATGTTGCCAAGGCGCGCGCCGATGCCGAACGATTCCATTTGGAGATCGTGTACATGCCGGGTGATGGGGCCAAGAACTTGTTCGGCAAAGTGCTGACGGATGCGGATCTGAAACCTTTCCTGGCCGGCTATCAGTATGATCTTTCTTCCGTTGACGATAATCGCCCGTTCTTTTTCTACACGGTTCAGCCGCGGGATCTCTACAATTTCGTGCGGACTGCGGCGACCGATAGCGCGGATTACAAGATTAACCGGGCTGTGCCCATGCTGTTCGGCGTGATGGGGATCAGCTTGTTCGCTACGCTGGTAACACTGTTGATGCCCCCGGTATTGCTCGGCACGCGGCTGCCTCGCGAGCGGGGTGTGAAAACATTCCTGTTCTACTTCCTCTGCATCGGCGTGGGCTACATTCTGATTCAGGTGTCGCTGATCCAGAAGTTTGTACTTTTCCTAGGGCATCCCACCCATGCATTAACGGTCATCATTTTTTCAATGCTTGTAGCCAGTGGTTGCGGCAGTTTCGCCAGCAAGAAAATCATTGGCGGCGATGATCGCCGTTGGATGCAAGTGTTGATCGCCGTTGCCGTGATCGTTACAATTTTAGCTTTTGTTGCTGCGCCGCTGACCCGCGCATTAGTCGGCCTGCCTTTGCCCGCGAAGATGCTGATTACCGTGCTATTGATCTTCCCTGCTGGATTTGTGATGGGGATGCCTTTCCCGACTGGCCTGGGCCGGCTGGAGCAATTTCACAAGCCTTCGGTGCGTTGGGCCTGGTCGTTGAACGCGGCTTCGAGCGTGCTTGGATCGGCCGGATCTATTTTTTGCGCAATCTATTTGGGACTGCGCGAAACGATGCTCATCGGCGGATTCCTTTATGTAGTGGCCATGTTGATCGCCCGCTCGGCCATGGCAAAACGATCCGCCGCCTGAGCTAAGTTCGCTTCACCGTAACGGTCTGAGCTCCGTCGACATAGCCTATGAATTGCGTCCCTTTTGTCGCTGCCATTTCCTTCGATTTGGTGTCAATCGCCCGATAGGAATCATCATCCGCTTTTCTCTGCGGCGTGGCGCGTATCTTTAACTTTGCGCCATTAACGCCTACTACACTGGCCAGTTGAAAGTTCACCTTATCACCGCGTTTCATGATGATCGTCTTTCTCTTTTCCCGCGAATAGATCGCACCCATAGCCTTACTCCCCTTGACAATCACCACCCCCTCGCTGGTTTTCAGATCTGAGGCGACCGTGAAATGAAGAGGGTGCCCTTCATCGGCATTGTTAGGGATGTCCTCATCGAGGGTTAGCCCGATTGGCGTGCCGTCTGCAATGCTGACCAACTTATCCATTTCTGATACCTTGGCCGGCGCCACAGGCGTCTCTTGCTTTTCGGCTGCTTTCTCTGGTTTTTTTTCTTGCACCAAATTCGCTGCTTGCACTTGCGTAGCGGGAGACGGTTTCGCGGCAGGGTTTCGCATAACTTCTATCACCGCTTCTGGCACCCGTGCTTGAACGAGGCGAATCACCTCGTTCGACGACAAGTCAAACTTGGTTTCCGAGGAGCGTATATGGCTGATGATGAGGGATGGGGAAACCTTGCCCTTGATCATATCGATGATCGAATCGTTGGTTACAACCGCACTTTTCTCGGCGGGTTTTTCCGGTTCGGAGGGCGCACTAATCGCTGGCGGTTGATCCTCTGCGGGCTTAGCCTTATTGAGATACATCATCGTTCCGGCGCCGACCGCTACGAAAGCGGCAACGGCGGCGGCAATGAGTCCCGCCTTGCTTTTGGACTTCGGTGGAATCATTACAGTCGGCGCTTCGGATGGCTTTATTGAGACTGTTTGCAGCAATGCTTGTGGCAGGTTTCTGATCGACCCGGAAGGATTGGACACTTGCCGCACCATCTCCAGCGTCTGATACACCTCCTGCATGGTTTGGAACCGTTCCTCTAAATCCTTGCGCAAGCAGCGGTGAATGACATGTTCCAATTCAGGTGGCGTATTCGGAGTGATTTCGTGAATCAATTTGGGTTCATCGCGAAGTACTGAGGTCAGCATCGTAATGCCGCTATCGCCGGTGAACGCCCGTTGCCCGGTAGCCATTTCGTAAAGCACCGCGCCGAAAGAAAAAATGTCGGTGCGGGCATCCACTCGCTTGCCTTGAGCCTGTTCGGGGGACATGTAGCAAAGCGTGCCCATGATGGAGCCTTGCATGGTCATCGGCTCCAAAATAGTGGCATCAGGATCGTCGTTGATTGGCGATTCGAGTTTGGCCAAACCGAAATCGAGGATCTTGATTCGATCCTTGTCGGTCACCATGATGTTGCCCGGCTTCAAATCGCGATGAATGATTCCGGCCGAATGAGCGGCGCAAAGTGCATCGGCAATTTGCATTCCCAGGTTCACCACTTGTTGAACAGGCAGGCCTTTGCCGGCGATGAGGTTCGTTAGCGTTCGTCCGGAGACATACTCCATGATCATCATCTCCGAGCCTTCTTCGGAAATGATGTCGTGAATGACGATGATGTTGGGATGATTGAGCGCCGAGGCGGACTGAGCTTCGAGAATAAAGCGGCGCTGTTGTTCCGCATCAACTCGTTGATCGGGTTTCAAAATCTTCACCGCTACGACTCGATTCAGCTTCAAGTCGCGCGCTTGATAAACTTCGCCCATTCCACCAACGCCTAGTTTTTCTAAGAGTTGGTACTGGCCTCTAATGGTGGGGAGCACGGTTAAAAGTATCTCATGGGGAGCGGCGGGGCTTCAACCTTCGGGGGTCAAGCCCCACTATTGTTTCGCTTCCATTTTAGTTGCCCAGGTATCCATACAATACAATCACGAAAGTGGATACCCGTTTTTGTGAAGAGTTCGGAGCCTCCGGTCATCTGCAAAACGGGAAAATTGGGAAGTCCGCAATCGATTCCATCGTACATGGCGCATCCTATTGTCTATACTGGCAGCACCTTCTCTGGCCAATTGGATTCGTCCTCGATCACTCCCACCCGAAACTCAAAATCCAATTCTGGAAGGCACGAAAAGTTGTCATACCTATGTGCGTCCTCAAGGCCGATAGGACCGATTTCTAGACCGAAGATTCCGCCATCTGGGCCAAATCCACCATTTCCTACTTCCGTATAGGGTTGACGCAAAAGCGAAGGAAACGGAAAGCCCAGAGGCTGTTCTACGTCAGCAACCACGGACTCACTGACTGGATCGTAAATTTCATGCGGCAATTGATCAGCAGCATCTGCGAAGCGCAACGGGTCCCTTGCAAGCTTTGAAATACGCTGAATCAGAAGCGTGTCACTCTCTATCCGAGATCCAACCTTTGGTTACAATTCGTCGAACAATGCGGGCAATGCGCGCTGCTTTAAATACGCCGGAGCCCAGCCCAGGTCTTCCAACTGGATGGCGCCCATCGCGTCGTCCTTCGACTTGCCTTGCTTTTTTAATGCGAGCAAGCGGTTTCGCATGGTCTCAAATTTAGCATTCCAAGCCGCAAGGTCCGCTTTCTTGCTGATTGGGCCGTGGCCGGGGATGACGGTTTCCGCTTCTAATTTGAGCGCATTGTAGATGGACTTGGTCCACTCCACTCCGCTGCCTCCACCCTTAGCGTCAATGAAAGGCCCTGCGGTATTGAACATGTCGCCCAAGTGCATGACGCGATGCGCCGGGAAGAAAACGGTAATATCGCCATTGGTGTGGCCCCGTCCAAAATAGTAGGCGCGCACTTCTTTTCCACCCAAGTGAATGGCAGTTTCGTTTCCGAATGTGATGCGAGGAATGCCTGGCATTTTTCCTTCCACCATTTTTTCGCGGGCATTTTTGTGCTGCACGATTTCCATGCCTGGGGCCGATTCAAACATTTTCTGGTTGCCGCCGGTGTGATCTCCATGATGGTGCGTATTGATGATGTAGCGCACTGGCTTTGGGGTGATGGCCTTTACTTTGGCCAGTATTTCCGGCACGTCCTTTTCGAATTTGTCGTCGACCAGGATCACGCCTTCATCGGTTGTGAAAACCGCTACGTTGCCGCCGCTGCCTACGATAACGTGCAAGTCGTCGGTTATTTTTTCAACCGTGAGCGCGGGCTGTTGAGACATCCCGAACCAAAAACTCCCCATAGCGAGCGCGAAAGCGCTGCTTCTCAAGACCAAACTATTCTTCAAAGCAAATGTCTCCCTTAGCGGGCCATCCTAACATATTCCAGACCCTACCTGATACGATGGAAACATCCCCATGGCTTTGCGTTTTTACAATACCTTGACGCAACAGGTGCAGGAATTCGCGCCCACCGACGGTAAGACCGTGCGCATGTACACCTGTGGCCCAACCGTCTATAACTTTGTCCACATCGGTAACTTAAGAACGTTTACCTTTCAGGATTTGCTGCGGCGCTGGCTGCGCACAAGCGGCTTTGCGTTGAATCACGTGATGAATATCACCGATGTGGAAGACAAAATCATCCGCAGCGCCACCGCGGCCGGTCAAACTATTCAGGAATATACCAAGCCGTACGAAGAGGCTTTTCTGGAAGATTGCAAGACCTTGCGCTTTGAAAAGCCGGAGCGAATTGTCCGCGCCACCGAGCATATTCCGGAAATGGCTGACCTCATCCAAAGGCTCACTGAAAAGGGTCTGACCTATACAAGCGATGGCTCGGTCTATTACCGTATTTCCGGGTTCAAGGAGTACGGAAAGCTTTCCCATAATGACTTTACTGGGATGCGCGCGGGGGCTCGCGTGGACGTGGATGAATACGACAAGGACGATGCCCGCGACTTTGTGCTTTGGAAGATGAAGAAAAATGGGGAACCTTCCTGGCAGACCGCGGTTGGAGATGGACGGCCTGGGTGGCACATTGAATGTTCCGCGATGGCCATGAAGTATTTGGGTGAAACGCTGGACATTCATGCTGGTGGGGTGGACTTAGTTTTCCCGCACCACGAAAACGAAATCGCCCAGTCCGAGGCGGCGACCGGCAAACCCTTCGCCCGATTTTGGCTTCACTCCGAACACTTGATTGTCGAAGGGCAGAAGATGTCGAAATCGCTTGGCAACTTTTATACTTTGCGCGATTTAGTTGCCAAGGGCTATCCACCAGAGATCATTCGTTACTTGTTGACGCAGGTGCCGTATCGCAATAAGCTGAATTTCACATTCGATGGATTGAAGGCCGCGGCAACCGCAATTGACCGGTTGCGCAACTACAAGCTTCGCCTGGAAACGGACAAATATCCGGCTGGAGTGAATGAAGAGATTGAAGCCCGTATCACCAAAGCGGACGCCGATTTCCGCAAAGCGATGGATGATGACCTGAACACGGCCGGAGCATTGGCAGCGGTGTTTGAATTGATTCGCGACACCAACACGGCTATGGATGGCGGGGAATTTAAGGAAGCCAATCGTGGTTCGGCCTTGGCATTCTTGAAATTGTTCGACTCTATCTTCGATGTTCTGAACGTAACCCAGGCCGAAGGCGCAATGAGTGACGCCGACATTGACGCGATGGTTGCCGCCCGTTCCGCCGCGAAAAAAGCCAAGGACTTTGCGAAGTCCGACTCCCTTCGCGATGAGTTATTGGCCAAAGGCATTATTCTTGAAGATACGAAAGAAGGCGTGCGCTGGAAGAGAAAATAGAGATGGACATTAATACAAAAGCGGTCCACGTGGGTGATCGCCGCAAGCCCGGCGCCTACGTTCCGGTAACCACGCCAATTTACACGGCGGCCACTTACCTTTATGAAAATGTGGAGACGCTGGACAAAGTCTTTTCGCACGAAATAGAGGGCTACGCTTATGCCCGTTACGACAACCCCAACAACTCCGGATTGGAGGAGTTGTGCGCGACGTTTGAGAATGGACACGGGGCGCTGACGTGCGCTAGCGGCATGGCAGCGTTGCAGCTGGCTTTGTCGGCGGTGTTGGTTGACCGGCGCAAGCATATTTTGGCCGCCAGTGCACTGTATGGGGCCACTACAAGTTTATTACTCAATGTTTTTGCCCCATTTGGGGTGGAAACAACCTTCGTTGACATTACGGACTTGGCCGCCGTGGAAGAAGCCATCCTTGAAAACAAGCCGGGTTGTATTTTGATGGAAACGGTTTCAAACCCGTTGCTGCGCGTGGGTGACATTGCAAAGATCGCCGCCCTGGCTCGCGCCAATAACGCAGCGGTGTTGGTGGACAACACATTCAGTACGCCGATGATCGTGCGCCCCTTGGAACTCGGCGCCCATGTTGTGGTTCATAGCTTGACCAAATACATTTCAGGCCATGGCGACACGATGGGTGGCGTGATCGTTACCGATTCCGGACATTTTGAAGCGATTCGATCCATGTCGCGCACCTATGGCCCGATCCTTGGGCCTTTTGATAGCTATTTGTGCTTTCGGGGGGCGAAGACATTTCCGTTACGCATGGAAAGGATTTGCGCCAATGCGATTGCGGTGACGCGGTTTCTGGAAAAGCATCCGGCGATTGAGCGGGTGCACTTTCCCGATCAAGCGGATCATCCGGATAGAGAAACAATCGCGCGACAATTCGCACCCGGGCTTTATGGGGGCATTGTTTCGTTTCAAGTGAAAGGCGCCGATAAGCAAGGCATTATGACCTTCATGGACCGGCTGCGGCTTATTGTTCGGGGCACATCACTTGGGGATGTTCATAGCTTGATGCTCTATCCTCTCATTGCTTCGCATCGCGATCTTTCGCCGAAGCAACGGCAGCGCCAGGGCATCCACGATAACCTAGTACGGCTTTCGGTTGGTATAGAAGGCGCCGCTGATATTTGCGCTGATCTGGATCAGGCGCTGCGATAGATGCCCGCGCCCCGCAACCGGACGATTCGTCTATCGAAGACGGATGAGGCGAGGTTGCGTTCGCGCTTGGTTAGATTGAAGAGCCCGGCGGAACTGGCGAAAATCCAAGACAAGACTATCCATCAGGATTTGTTCAGCGCGTTGCCGCTGCTTCCTGCTTCCTGTGCGGGTATGATTTTTATTGATCCGCCCTACAACCTCAACAAATCTTTTGGCGCCCATTCTTTTAAAGCCCGGTCACACGATGCCTATGTGGAGTGGATCGAGTCCTGGCTGCCTGCACTGTTGCGAGCGGCGAAGCCGGAGGCGACCGTTTACCTGTGCGGGGATTGGCGTTCGGCAGCAGCCCTGTATGAGGTTGCTTCAAAATACATGATCGTTCGTAACAGGATTACTTGGGAACGGGAGAAAGGCCGCGGGGCCGCCAGCAATTGGAAAAACGCCAGTGAGGATATTTTCTTCTGCACCCTTTCTGATAGTTATACCTTCAATGTTGAAGCAGTGAAGTTACGGCGGCGCGTGCTGGCCCCATATCGGAACAAAGATGGCCTACCGAAGGATTGGCAAGAAACGGAGCAGGGAAACGTGCGCGACACTTTCCCTTCCAATCTTTGGACCGATCTGACCGTCCCGTTTTGGTCCATGCGCGAGAATACGGATCATCCGGCGCAGAAGCCGGAGAAATTACTAGCCAAGTTGATTTTAGCAAGCACCAACAAAGGCGATGTTGTGTTGGATCCTTTTCTTGGATCGGGAACAACTAGCGTGGTGGCTAAGAAGTTGGGCCGGAGTTGGATTGGTGTGGAGCAGGAACTGAACTACTGCCTATTGGCGGAAAGACGCCTTGAGTTGGCCGTTGAAGATTCAACGATACAAGGCTACGAAGATGGCGTGTTTTGGGAACGCAATTCCCGCTGAAGGTTAGAATAGTTTTTCCATCCACTTGCCCAATTCCTGGTCTGCTTGCGACTCGCTATCCTTCAATGACCACATCACTCTGCCGCGATCTCCAATGGGACGGTTTTGACTTAGTTTGAATTTACCTTCCATTCGTTCGATAGGGATTTTGAAGGCGACGATAGCGCGCATCATGTTTTGAATATAGGCGGCATCGGCGTCGAAGGTCCACGGCATGGCGCGTCCCGATTCATAGACACTCACCATTTTTAGCAGAAGCTTGGCCACTTCACTGGGTTCGCTAATTATGGAAGGCTTGCCATAAACGTGAACCGCCGTGTAGTTCCATGTGGGCACGTTGATTTGCGGTTGAGCATAGAGGGACGGAGAAATATAGGCATGGGGGCCGCTGAAAACGGCCATTGCCTGGCAGCCGGATTCAAGATCGCGGGCTTGCCCGTTGGGGCGGGCTACATGTCCAACGATGGTTTCGCCTTCAAGCAACAGGGGAAGGTGAGTTGCGATCAGATCTTGCCCGCCGTTAGTGACGAGAACCCCGAAGGAATGGGCTGCGACAAATTGCCGAAGGACGGTTTCGTTGTTTTCGCGGAAATGCTCGGGGATGTACACTTCCCCAATTCTAGCGAAAACAGGAAGGGCGGACCGGGTGGAGTAGCTGATGCTAGAAGCTGGATTCGATACCTGAGCAGTCAGGCCAGGGGGCTCTCCGCAGACCAGGGCAGACCAGGGGGTCTGCCCCACTTTGGA
>JAYVXT010000762.1:0-3490 GCA_043785065.1 Bryobacterales bacterium
ATTTTAAGTGAACATGCGAACGAGTATTTCGATCTGCAAACCATTCTAGAGCTGCTTTCGTCACAACTGCAGCTGATAAAAAATGCTCCGGAAGAAGTGATCCCCTTGGCCAACCGGCTGAAGGATTTGGCGAATAACTTAAGACTTTGGGTGGAAAAACCCGAGGCAAGCCAGGTTTATTATGTGGAACGCCGCGGCCGCGGCTGCTTTTTGCATGCGACGCCCATCGACGTTTCCCTGTTGCTTTCCGAGAAGCTATTTAGCCAAGTAGAACGGGTGATTCTAACTTCCGCAACTTTGGCCGTGGCCGGCGGATTCGATTTTGCTCAAAAGAGGCTGGGCATTCCTAGCGCCCGCTCGCTGATCGTGTCCAGTCAATTCGACTATCTGAAGCAAGCGCTACTTTATGTTCCGCAGCATATGCCCGACGTACGTAGCCATTCGTTCATCGCCGCCGCGGCCGATGAGATTGGGCAGATCCTGCGCCATAGCCGAGGACGGGCGTTTGTGCTTTGCACCAGCTACTTATCGATGCGCGCTCTTTATGACAAGGTTTCGATGGTGAGCAATTGGCCGCTATTGCAGCAAGGCACCGCGCCACGAACCACCTTGCTGGATGAGTTTCGCAAGACACCCAACGCGGTGCTGTTTGCGACGTCGGCCTTCTGGCAGGGCGTGGATGTACAGGGCGAACAACTGAGCTGCGTGATCATCGACAAGCTGCCATTCGCCGTGCCGAGTGATCCGGTGGTGGGGGCGCGGATCAATGCCCTTCGCGCGGGCGGCGGCAATCCATTCAACGATTATCAGGTGCCCCAGGCAGCTCTTGCTTTGAAGCAAGGTTTTGGCCGCTTGATTCGCAGCAAGTCCGACCGGGGTGTGCTGAGTATTCTCGACAACAGGATTACCAAAACCCGCTACGGGCAAATTTTCTTCGACAGCCTGCCCGACTACGCCTTCACGACGCAAATTGAGGATGTGGAGAACTTTTTCGATGTTTGAGATTACAGTGGAACACAAGTTTCCGGCGGCGCATGCGTTGCGGAACTACAAGGGGGCGACCGAGCCCATTCACGGCCACAACTGGCGCAGCGAGGTGACTCTAGCGGGCCCCAAGCTTGACGAATGCGGACTGCTGGCCGATTTCATTGAAGTGAAGGCATGGTTGGATCAGATCATCGGGAGGCTGGATCACAAATTTTTGAACGAAACGCCGCCGTTCGACAAAGTGAATCCGTCGGCTGAAAACGTGGCGAGGTTTATTGCCGATGAAGTGGCGGGGGCTTTAAAATCAAAATCTCCCAACGCGCCCGTTAAAGTAGCATCGGTGCGCGTGTGGGAGACGGATTCTTGCAGCGCCGTGTACCGGCCCTGAATTATTTGCCGAAGTAGGCAGCGTTAATCTGCGTGAAGTTGTTCCATTTTTCCGGTACGTCATCCAAGGCGAAGATCGCGGAAACGGGGCAGACAGGAACGCACGCGCCACAATCAATGCACTCCACCGGGTCGATATACAGTTGGTTGTGCTCGCCAAAATTAGGGGCATCCTTCTTGGGGTGGATGCAATCCACCGGGCAAGCATCCACGCAAGCCGCGTCTTTCGTCCCTATGCATGGTTCAGCTATCACATACGCCATTTTGAATTTGTTTCCTCCAGATTGCTTCCCGGCTATCGCTATCGAAGCCGGTGAACTCTAACCTACTATTTTGCCACAACTGAGGTAGACGGACAAATTCGAGGATTGTCTAACGCGTGATGAACCTGAATTGGCCAATGATTCCGCTGCGCAATGCGCCTGAACAAGGCGGGAAAAAGCAGGCGCATGCCGGCGGATGGATGGACATCGGAATGGAAACGTTTCAATCGGCCATGCTAGGTAAGTTATGAGAACTTTAAAGTCGTACTTTAAAGTTCTCAAAGATGCAATCAAGCAACGTTTCATTCAAGAGAGCCTTCAGCAAGGAATTATCCGCTTAAAATAGTTTTGAGAATTCTAAGATTGTAGTTTAAACTTCTCATATGAAGTTCTTTTCAAGACGGATCGAGAAAACCGTATTCTCGGCGGCCCGGGGCTTTCCCGCCCTTGTCATGACGGGCCCGCGGCGAACGGGAAAGACCACCATCTTGCGCCGCCTTTATCCCAAGGCGCGTTATATCCTCCTTGAAGATCCGGACATCCAAAAACGCGTGCGCTCCGATCCCCGCGGTTTTCTCGAAGAACTCACACCGCCTATTCTGTTCGATGAAATTCAGAATGTGCCTGAACTGTTTGACTATATCCGCACTTTGATCGACAAGTCTCCGCGTAAAATGGGACAGTGGCTTTTCACCGGCTCGCAAGAGGCTCCGTTGATGCAGGGTGTCAGCGAATCCATGGCGGGCCGCGCGGCGATTCTTCAATTGCTGCCGCTCAGTCTGGCGGAAACAGACAAGGTCAGCATGCTGCTTGGAGGCTATCCCGAAGTACTGGCGCGTCCAGCCGCGCGCAACCTCTGGTTCAGTTCCTATCTGCAAACCTATCTTGAGCGTGACGTCCGTTCGATCGCCAACATTCGCGACCTTGGTGTGTTTCGCCGCTTTCTTGCGTTCCTTGCCGCTAGGCACGGACAGATTCTAAACCGCTCCGATTTGGGAGCCGCGCTGGGAGTCAGTGTTCCCACAATCAATCAATGGCTCCATATTCTTGAAGTTACCGGGCAGGTGATGCTTGTCTCTCCTTATTTTGAAAACTTTGGCAAAAGGCTCATGAAATCTCCCAAGGTTTACATTGGCGATTCCGGGCTGGCCTGCCATCTACTAGGCATTCAATCAAAGGAAGAACTAAGCCGCTCGCCATTCCTAGGCGCGCTATTTGAAGGGCTCGTGGCCAGCGAAATTTTGAAAAGCCAAATCAATCAGGGTCTCCGCAAGGAACTATATTATTTCCGCGATCATCAGGGTCTGGAGGTAGATTTCCTGTTTCCGGGCAAAGGAGGGGCTCTTCACATGGTGGAGTGCAAGGCGTCAAAAACCATACATCCCGCCATGGCCATCCCAATGAATTCCTTATTTAACGCGATGCGGAATACCACCGGCGTGAAGCGTACCGTTGTTCATATGGCGGCGAAAACAGGGCCGGATACAAGAGCCATTTTTCCTGGTGTGGACGCCCTTGATGTGAACGGGTTCGTGAAAATATTAAACTAATCTAGTTATGAGAATTCTAAAGTTTAACTTTAAATTTCTCATAACTTTCCCTTCTGTTCCAAGCGCTGATAAACCTCGCGCTTAGACACTCCTATCTCCCTTGCGGCTGCCTTCATGGCATCCATTCTCGAAAGCCCAGAGCCCAACAAACGTTGCATCCGCTGGTCCAAAGTCTCATCACCGGCGATCTGCTCGCCCGGTTGGAAACGGTCCAGCAGAACGGTAAATTCGCCCTTAATGGAAGGACGCAGCCCCAATGCCGCCCTTAGTTCTCCGGCCGTTCCCACCAGAAATTCCTCATGC